>NZ_JBSHBJ010000004.1:124809-200460 GCF_053611945.1 Kribbella sp. NPDC054772
GCGGGTGTCACACTCGCGTTGTCACAGTGTCCGCGTTCAACTCCGAGTCTCGGCGGCCGTCCCCCCGGCGGGGTGTTCGGGATCGCCCGGCGCTGCCGGGTGAGCGCCGCGAAGACGCTGTCGACATCGGTCCCGGCGACAAGCGAGACCGGCACCGACGTGAACGGTGTGTCAGCGGTGACCTCGACGCTCCACTGGTGTTCGAGGTCGGTCGGTCCGCTCAGGAACAGGTAGCCGCCTCGCGCGGTCTCACCGAGCTCGTAGTGCCATGGGCCGTTGTGCTCGATCTGCCAGCCCAGTGCGTACGGCGTACTCCGGTCGACCAGGATGCCGACGGGCAAGGCTTCTCCCGTGGACCACGAGTTCGTACTGGTCACCGCGTAGCGGCTGTTGGCGACATGGTGGTGGGGGGCCCGGACGATGTCGGCCAGCACGTCCCGGAGCGCGCGTTTCGACCAACGGTTCTCTGCCATCCAGCTGCTGACGGCCGAGTGCAGGTCGGCGTCGACGGACGCGAGACCGACCACGAGTGACGACAGGCTGGTGAGCTCCAGCGAACCCGGCCCGATCATCGAGGCTTCGGTCCACGCGCGGACGCCCGCCCGTGCTTCGAAGACACTGGTGACGCGAAGTCCTGTCGCCGGCTCCTCCTGGACGACGCGCAGCGTAGGGCCCGTCTCCTCGTGCCCGACGTACCGGAGCTGCCCACCGAGCACCGTGCCGACGTGACGATTGCTCGAATGGCCGTGCCCCACAGCCGTGACTTCGACCAGGGGCTGGCTCGGATCAGCTCCGGCAGGGGCGCCGGCGGTCAGGCGGACGGGCCCGTCGTCGAGGACGAAGGTCAGGGCGAGCTCGGGTGTGGTCCAGTGCAGCAGATGTGTCATAGGTCCTCGGTTTCTCGTACGCCGGCCCAGTAGCTGCCGTCCGGAAAGCTGTAGGTCTCGATCGACTCCCGATACATCTCGGCGCTGTAGCCCGGGTCGGTCGGCAGTACGTACGCGCCGTTGCGTACGACGCACGGGTCGACGAAGTGTTCGTGGAGATGATCGACATACTCCGTGACCCGGCCGTCGAGTGAACCCGAGACGGCGATGTAGTCGAAGATCGCGAGGTGCTGGACGAGTTCGCACAGTCCGACACCGCCGGCGTGCGGGCAGACCGGGACGTCGAACCAGGCTGCCAACAGGTAGACGGCGAGTACTTCGTTGACGCTGCCGAGCCGGGCCGCGTCGAGCTGGCAGTAGTCGAGAGCGCCGGCCTGGAACATCTGCTTGAACAGCACCCGGTTCATGCCGTGCTCTCCGGACGCGACCCCGATCGGCGCGACGGCCTTCCGGATCGCGGCGTGGCCGAGGACGTCGTCGGGGCTGGTCGGTTCCTCGATCCACAACGGGTTGAACTCGGCCAGTGCCTTGACCCACTCGATCGCGTCCGGCACGTCCCACACCTGGTTCGCGTCGATCATCAGGTGGCCGTCCGGTCCGAGGACCTCGCGTGCGATGCCGCACCGGCGGACGTCGTCGTTCAGATCGGCGCCGACCTTGAGTTTCACGTGCTTGTAGCCGGCGGCAACGGCCTCTTCGCACAGCCTGCGCAGCTTGGCGTCGGAGTACCCGAGCCAGCCGGCCGAGGTGGTGTAGCACGGGTAGCCGCTGCTCTCGAGTTCGTGTATCCGTTGCTGTCGGCCACTTTCCTTGCCGGCCAGCAAGGTGATCGCCTGCTCGCGGGTGAGAGCGTCCGTGAGGTAGCGCAGGTCCGCGGCGTCCACCAACTGCTCCGGCGACATCTCGGCCAACAAACGCCACAGCGGTACGCCGGCCCGACGGGCCGCGAGGTCCCACACGGCGTTCATCACCGCGGCCAGCGCGAGGTGCACGACGCCCTTGTCCGGCCCGAGCCACCGCAGCTGACTGTCGGCCTGCAGTTCCCGGTAGACCGCGCCCAGGTCACCGCACAGCACGTCGACGTCACGCCCGATCAAAGGTTCGGCGCGCTGCCGTGCGGCCGCGACGCACAGGTCGTTGCCGCGCCCGATCGTGAACGTGAACCCGTACCCGGACACCGCCTCGTCACCGGTGCTGCCTGTCTCGTCGGTGTCGTCGGTGTGCAGCACGACGTACGCCGCGGAGTAGTCGCCGTCCTTGTTCATCGCGTCGGACCCGTCCTGGGTGAGCGACGTAGGGAACCGGACATCGACGACCTCGACCGAGGTGATGCGTGGCATGGCGGCCTCACTGTCAGAAATAGATGGGATCTTTTCTCAATTTCGACGGGTTTCAGTATGGACCACATGCGGCGACGGCGCTACGATCCCAAAAATTCGTGGGATTAATCCTCGTCTTCTCGACGGAGGCTGAGCAATGAGCTACCTGGTGAGCTCTGATCGGTCCGGTCAGCAACGGCTCTGGTACGACCGGCCGGCGGCGACCTGGCTGGAGGCGTTGCCACTGGGCAACGGCCGGATCGGCGCGATGTGCTTCGGAGGTACCGCGACCGATCGCATCGCGCTCAACGACGAGACGCTGTGGTCGGGAGGCCCGGAGACCGCGCGACTGTTGTCGGCGCCGATCGGGGCGATCGGTGCGGACGCCGTGCAAGCGGTCCGCGATGCGTTGTGGGCGGGCGACATCCGGCGCGCACACGAACTCGCGCGCGGCTTTCACTCGGGCTACTCGCAGGCATACCTGCCGCTCGGGGACCTCTTGCTCGAGACACGCGTCGGCGGGTCCGCACCGACGGACCAGGCCGTGGCGGCATACCGCCGAGCGGTCGATCTCGACTCGGCGGTGGCGACGACGCAGTACGAGATCGACGGAGTGCGTGTTGTCCAGGAGGTATTCGTCAGCGCACCCGGCTCTGTGCTCGTCCTGCGGCTGACCGCGTCCGCGCCGGCTCTTGCTCTCACCTGCCGGCTCTCGTCACAACTCGTGTCGCGCGGGCATGAGATCGAGGAAGGCCTCGGACTGCTCCTGCAGGCGCCCGCGGACGTGGCGCCTCCACACCGCGACGTTCCAGAGCCGGTTCGGTACTCCGACGGCGCCGATCGTGGGATGACGGCGGCGATCGCACTGCGAACGATCACCGACGGCGTGGTCCGGTCGACCGACTCCCGGCTGGCCGTCGACGACGCGACCGAGATCGTCCTGGTGCTGTCCACCGCCACCGGGTACGACGGACCGTCGACAACACCGACCCGCACGGCCACCGAATGCCTGGCCCGGGCGGACACCGCGGTCACGACCGCCCTGCGCCGAGGGTTCGCGGACCTCTTGGACGATCATCTGCAGGACCATCGACGGCTCTTTCGCCGTTCGTCGCTGGAGCTCGTGGGGCTGTCCGAGGAGTCGCGGCAGCCGACCGATGTGCGCGTGACCGGATCGGTCGACGCCGACGATCCCGCACTGGCGGCCCTGGCGTACAACTACGGCCGCTACCTGATGATCGCGAGCTCACGACCGGGCGGCCTGCCGACGAATCTGCAGGGCATCTGGAACGACATCCTCCGGCCGCCGTGGAGCTCGAACTTCACCGTGAACATCAACACCGAGATGAACTACTGGCCGGCCGAGACGACGAACCTGTCGGAGTGCCACGAACCGCTGCTCAGGTTTATCGATCATCTTGCCGAGGCGGGTCGCAGTACCGCCTGGCAACGGTACGGACGCGGTGGCTGGACCGCGCACCACAACGCGGACGCCTGGTGCTGGGCCAACCCGGTCGAGGGCGATCCCCGCTGGTCGAACTGGCCGATGGCCGGCGCATGGCTTGCCCGGCATCTGTGGGACCACTACGAGTTCACCGGCGACCTCGCGTTCCTCGGGGAGTCGTGGCGCACCTTGCGCGGTGCCGCCGAGTTCTGCCTCGACTGGCTGGTCGAGCTGCCGGACGGCGCTCTCGGTACGGCGCCGTCGACCTCGCCGGAGAACGACTACATCGCCGCGGACGGGCTGCCCGCGTCGGTGACGGTCTCGTCGACGATGGACCTGGCGCTGATCTCGGATCTCTTCGACAAGGTGGAACGAGCCGCGTCATTGCTGGAGGTGTTCGATCCACTGGTCACGGAGATCGCGGCCGCGTGCAAGCGGCTGCCGGCACCGTCGATCGGCGCGCGGGGCCAGCTGCAGGAATGGGCCGCGGACCTGCAGGAAGAGGACCCGCACCACCGGCACATGTCGCACCTGGTCGGCGTACATCCCGGTGACACGATCACGCCCGGTACCACCGCGGCGCTGGCAGCAGCGGCCCTGCGCACGCTCGACCTGCGCGGTGACGAGGCGACCGGCTGGTCCCTGGCCTGGAAGATCTGCCTACGCGCGCGGCTTCACGACGCGGTGGGCGCACACCGGCTGATCAGGGCGTTCCTCCGGCCCGCGGAGGACCGGGCGACCGGACGTGTGGGAAGCGGCGCAGGCGTGTATCCGAACCTGTTCTGCGCGCATCCGCCGTTCCAGATCGACGGCAACTTCGGTGCGACCGCCGGTATCGCCGAGATGTTGTTGCAGAGCCACAACGGCGACATCGCGCTGCTCCCGGCCTTGCCTCCCGCGTGGACCAGCGGTCGGGTGACCGGTCTGCGAGCTCGCGGCGGTGTGGCCGTCGACATCGCGTGGACGCCGAACGGGATCGAAGCGGTCCTGACCGCGGATCGCGACCAGGAACGAACCGTCCGGTTCGGCGACGACCGGACACGGGTCCAGTTGACCGCGGGGATCGGTCATCGGCTGAGCACGGCATGACCACGGCACCCAAGAAGGAGGTTCGATGGCAACCCTGACCACGGTCCGGCCACCGGCCGGTGAGACGCCCGCACGACGTACGCGGCGACGGCGGCGCGAGCGCCCGGGCATCGAAGGACTGCGCCGCAGCCTGCGACGGCACTGGACCCTGTACCTGTTGATGGTCGTGCCGCTGATCTGGTTCGCGGTGTTCAAGTACATCCCGATGTCGAACGCCGTCCTGGCGTTCAAGAGCTACAACGTGGTCAAGGGCATCTGGGGGAGCCCCTGGGTGGGCTGGCAGAACTTCGATCTGTTCTTCCACAACCCGGTGTTCTGGACCCTGGTGAAGAACACCTTCGTCTTGTCGGTCTACACCGTCGCCGCGAGTTTCCCGCTCGCGATCGTCCTCGCGCTGGCGCTGAACGAGATCCGCAACGGGCTGTTCAAGCGGACCGTGCAGCTGGTGACGTACGCGCCGTACTTCATCTCCACGGTCGTGGTCGTCTCGATGACCATCCTGGTGCTGTCACCGCGGCTGGGGATCGTGAACGAGGGCCTCGGTTTCTTCGGGGTGCCAGGGGTCGACTTCCTCGGCAACCCGGATTACTTCCGGCACATCTACGTGTGGTCGGACGTCTGGCAGACCACCGGGTACTCCGCGGTGATCTACCTGGCCGCGCTGGCCGGGATCGATCCGGCGTTGCACGAGGCCGCGCGGGTGGACGGTGCGAGCCGGCTCCAGCGGATCCGGCACGTCGACCTGCCAGGCATCCTGCCGACCGCGGTGATCATCCTGGTGCTTGCTGTCGGCAACATCATGGCGATCGGGTTCGAGAAGGCGTTCCTGCTGCAGAATCCGCTGAACCTGAGCGAGTCCGAGATCATCGCGACCTACGTGTACAAGACCGGCCTGCTGAACGCCGACTTCAGTGGGGCGACGGCGGTGGGCCTGTTCAACTCGGTGATCAACCTGGCCCTGCTCCTGATCGTCAACGCCATCGCCAAGCGGATCACCGGGAACGGACTGTGGTCATGACGACGCTCACCGAACAACGCCCGGCGACCGGAAAGAAGGACGAGCGCCGCGATGCCCGGGAGCGCCGGATCCGCGAACCGCGTACCGACCGGATCTTCCTGTTCTGCGTGTACCTGCTGCTGGGCGTCTTCCTGCTCGTGGTGTTGTTGCCGTTGCTGTACATCGTGGCGAGTTCGTTCAGCAGTCCGGAGGCGGTGTCGTCCGGGCGGGTGCTGTTCTGGCCGGTCGACTTCTCGCTCCGTGGGTACCACGCCGTCTTCGCGAACCCGCAGATCATCCAGGGGTACCTGAACTCGCTCTTCTACACCGTCGCCGGCACGATCGTCAGTGTCACGATGACGATCGCGATCGCCTACCCGCTGTCGCGTCGTACGCTGGTCGGCCGGAACGTCGTGATGACGCTGATCCTGTTCACGATGCTGTTCACCGGCGGCCTCGTGCCGACCTACCTCGTGGTCCAGTCCGTCGGTCTGCTCGACACCCGCTGGGCGCTGATCATCCCGCAGGCGATCGGTGTCTGGCAGGTGATCATCGCCCGGACGTACTTCCGGACCGCGATCCCGGACGAGCTCGTCGAGGCGTCCCAGCTGGACGGCTGCGGCGACCTCCGGTTCCTCTGGTCGGTGGTGATCCCACTGGCCAAGCCGATGATCGCGGTGGTCGCGCTGATGTACGCGATCATGCAATGGAACTCGTACTTCGACGCGCTGATCTACCTGAAGAATCCGGACCTGTTCCCGCTGCAGCTCGTGCTGCGCAACATCCTGATCCTGAACACGACCGGTGGTGGCGCCGTCGACGCGTCCGTCGTCATCCAGCGTCAGCAGCTCGCCGACCTGCTCAAGTACTCGCTGATCGTGGTGGCGAGTGTGCCGGTGCTGCTGATCTACCCGTTCGTCGCCCGCTATTTCACCAAGGGAATCCTGATCGGCGCCGTCAAGGGCTGATCCCCGGTACCGCTCTGCCTTGTCCCAATCTCTGTGAGGAAGCCATGTCCGTAAAGCTCAGTAGGCGGAGGCGTGCCGCGATCGTCGGCACCAGCCTCCTCGCACTCGCCCTCGCGGCCTGTTCCGGAGGCAGCTCCAACGATCCCAGTAGCAAGCCGTTGCCGACCATCAGCGGCAACCCCGCGGTCACCCTGAGCGTGTTCTCGCCGCAGTCGGCCGACTGGAACCTCGCGACGAACGACTTCACCAAGCTCATCCAGCAGAAGTTCAACCTCACGATCAAGTGGCAGACCACCACGTTCGACGGTGGTCCGGCCAAGGAGAAGCGGCAGATCTCGCTCGCCAGCGGTGACTACCCGGATCTGTACCTGCTGATCCCGTGGGTCGACCAGTTCACCCAGGCCGACCTGCTCAAGCTGTCGAACCAAGGCGTCGTCGTGCCGCTCAACCAGCTGATCGACCAGTACGCGCCGAACATCAAGAAGGCGCTGGACGCGACGCCTGAGTGGAAGGCGATGGCCACTGCGCCGGACGGCAAGATCTACGGCATGCCGCAGTGGGTGGACTGCTTCCACTGTTCGTACCAGGACAAGCTCTGGATGAACTCGGCCTGGCTGAAGAAGCTGGGGCTGCAGCAACCGAAGACCACCGACGACATGCGCAAGGTCCTCGAAGCCTTCAAGACCCAGGACCCCAACGGCAACGGGAAGGCCGACGAGATCCCGCTCAGCGCCTCCGTCGGGAACTCCCTCATCCCGTACTTCATGAACGCCTTCATCTACGACCCGCAGGGCACCAGCGGCAACAACAGCTCGACGCTGGTGCTGAAGGACGGCAAGGTCGACCTCCAGGCGAACAAGGACGGCTGGCGCGAAGGCCTGCGGTACATCAACTCGCTGTACAAGGAAGGCCTGATCGACAAGGGCGCGTTCACCCAGAACGGGGATGCGCTCTTGCAGCAGGGCAACCACACCGGCTCGGTCATCCTCGGTTCCGCGACCGTGCTGCACTCGGGTCAGTTCGTCAACATCGGATCGGCAGACGGCCGGGACAAGCAGTACGACGTCGTACCGCCACTGACGGGGCCCCAGGGCGCGAACTACACGGGCTACAACTTCCCGAGCGTGCCGGGCGCCACCTTCGTGCTGACGAACAAGGCGACGCCCGAGCAGCAGATCGCCGCGATCAAGCTGCTGGACTACATCTTCACCGACGAAGGCCAGATCAACGGCCAGTTCGGGCTGGAAGGCAAGGGCTGGACCAAGCCGGGCCCCGGCGACGTCGCGCTCGACAAGTCGCTGAAGCCGGTGTTCAAGCAGATCCCGCAGAAGCCCGGCACGCCACCCCGGAACACAGCTTGGCAGGCGCTCGCGCAGTACAACAACACTGCTCATTTCCGGAACTCCGAAGCCATCGGCACCGACATCCACTCCCAGCCGGGGTACGAGCGCAAACTGTTCGAGGCGACCAAGCTGTACGCCGGCCACGAGGACAAGGCTCAGATCTATCCGTTCTGGAAGGTGTGGATCGATCCGGCCCAGGCCACCGAGGTCGCGACGCTGCAGACCAACATCGAGAACTACGTGCAGCAGAACGCGCTCCAGTTCATCACCGGTTCGAAGAACCTAGACACCGACTGGGACAGCTACGTCAAGGGCCTGGACAGCCTCGGCCTGAAGCGTTACCTGGAGATCCAGCAGACCGCGTACGACAAAGTCCCGAACAAGTAGACGAGGAGTGACCTGTGCCGTTCGACGCATCTTTTGATTCCCTGGCCACGTTCGAATGCCCTGACTGGTTCCGGGACGCGAAACTCGGCATCTGGTCGCACTGGGGTCCGCAGTCGGTGCCGCGGTACGGCGACTGGTACGCGCGCAACATGTACCGGGAGGGCAGTGACCAGTACCGCTACCACCTGCGGACCTACGGGGATCCGTCGGAGTTCGGGTACGACGACGTCGTACCGCTGTGGAAGGCCGAGAGGTTCGATCCGCACGCCTTGATGGAGCAGTTCGTCGCAGCGGGTGCACGGTATTTCGTGGCACAGGCCGTGCACCACGACAACTTCTTCAACTATGACTCGACCGTGAACGCCTGGAACTCCGTGAAGGTCGGTCCGGGCAAGGACATCGTCGGGCTCTGGAAGGCCGCGGCCGACGATGGCGGGCTGCCGTTCGGCATCACCGAGCATCTCGGCGCCTCGTTCACCTGGATGAAGGCCACCGAGGGCGATGTTGTGCCGGATCCCTGGTACACCGACGATCCCACCTTTCATGAGTACTGGCTCGAGTCCGTGACCGAGATGATCGATCGGTACGAGCCCGACCTGCTGTACTCCGACGGGCCCTTGCCGTTCGGCGAGCAGACGTACGAGCCGGGTCTGCGCGCGGTCGCCCATCTCTACAACACCAACCCGCGGGCCGTTTACCAGCAGAAAGACCGGCGCCGCGAGGTGAGCGCCGTCGGGATCATGGACATCGAACGGAGCCAGACCCCGGGGATCCACCCATCGCCCTGGCAGACCGACACCTCGGTCGGGGACTGGTTCTACAACGTCCGGGACGTCTACAAGACCGCCGGCCACGTGATCGAGATGCTCGTCGACATCGTGTCCAAGAACGGCAACCTGCTCCTCAACGTGCCGCAATTGCCGGACGGCACCCTCGACGCCGAGTGCACCGACATGCTCGAGGAGCTGGGTGCTTGGACCGCGCTGTGCGGCGAGGGAATCTACGGCACGCGACCGTTCCGGGTGTTCGGTGAGGGAGCGTCCAACGTGCTGATCAAGGGCTTCACCGAGGACCGGGTGCCGTGGACGAGTTCCGACTTCCGTTTCACCCGCCGGGACAACACGGTGTACGCGTTCCAACTCGCCTGGCCCTCGGACGGCCGCGCCGTGATCCGCAGCTTCGTGGACGACCGGGTGACCGGAGTACGGCTGCTCGGGCACGGCCCGGTCGAGTTCCAGCAGGCCGAGGGCATTCTGGTCGTCCGGCTGCCCGAGACTGCTCCGGTCGCCGTCGCGAACTGCCTGGCCGTCGAACTGCAAGCCGGCTGACCGCGAGTTGACCCGCCCTGCGATCTGCGAGCCGGCAGGGCGGGCCGATCCGGCTTACCGCGCTACCGGAGGCGGGCCGGCGGAGTCGCGGATGATCACATGGGTACCGATCACGGTGTGCTGATTCAGCGCGTGCCGCTCGCGGTTCAGGGCATAGCGTACGGCGGTCCGCCCGAGCTCCTCGTAGTCCACGTGGACCGTCGTGAGCTCGGGCGTGACGTCTCTGGCCAGTGGGATGTCGTCGTACCCGACGACCGAGACGTCCTCGGGCACCCGGAGGCCGGCTTCGCGGAGAGCGACGAGCACGCCGCTGGCCACGACGTCGGTCGCAGCAAAGATCGCGGTGAACTTCCGGTCGCGGGCAAGGAGCTCGCGAGTCGCCTTGTATCCGGACTCGCGGTCGAAGGTGACCGCGCGGGTGCGGTGCGGCGTCGTGGACAGGCGGTGTGCCTCGTGCGCGCGCTCGAACCCGCGGAGCCGTCCGTCGATGGTGATGTGGCTCGTGACGCCGCCGCCCAGGAAGGCGATGTCGCGATGACCCAGTGAGATCAGGTAGCTGGTCACCGCGTAGGCGCCGCCTTCGTTGTCGTACTCGACCACTGTCGCGGGGACATCGGAACCGAGCGGTGGACGTCCGCAGAGCACCAGGCGGGACCCGGACTTGTCCAAGGCACGGGCAGCCTGCGCCATCCGCTCCACGTAGCTTCGGCTGTCGCTGCCGCCGCCGACCAGAACCACCGCCTCGGCCTGCTGCTCGCGCATCAGCTCGATGATCTCCAGCTCGCGGTCCGGATCGCCGTGACTCGTGCAGACCAGGCACAGCCGGCCCTCCGCGGTCGCCTGCTGTTCCACGCCTTGACCGACGTAGGCGAACGCAGGACCGACCAGGTCGTGGACGATGAACGCCACCGTCTTGGTGCCCCCGCCGACCAACGCCCGCGCCTGGGCGTTGATGACGTAGTCGAGCTCGCGGACGGCCTTCATCACCCGCGCGCGAGTCGCCGCCGACACCGGGTAGTTGCCGGCCAGCACCCGGGACACCGTGGTGGCGGAAACCCCCGACGAGGCGGCGACGTCCTTGACCGTCGGACGCTCGCCAGAGGTCGGCTGTCGTGCCACCCACGGCCCCTTTCGGAGAGAACAGGAACAGGTCAACCCTAGGCTAGGCGACGCGGTCCAGATCGGAGGCCACGATCGCGTGTGCGAACGGCCGGCCGTCGAGGAAACGCTCGAGCTCGTCGATCACGCAATCGCCCATCCGTGCCAGTTCGTTGCCGTGCGAGCCGGCGATGTGCGGTGTCAGGAAGGTGTTGGGCAGCTCCCAGAGCGCGGAGCCGGTGGGTAGCGGCTCGGGTTCGGTCACGTCGAGTACGGCGTACAGCCGACCGGCTGCGAGCTGCCCGATCAGCGCGTCGGTGTCGACGAGGCTGCCACGTGCGGTGTTGATCAGGGTCGCCCCGTCCCGCATCAGCGCGAGCTGTTCGGCCCCGACGAGCCGATCGGTCCGCGGATTCGCAGGAGCATGCACACTGACGACGTCGCTGGTGCGCAACAACGTGTCCAGATCGACCAGATGTACGCCGAGCTCGGCAGCAGTGGCGGCATCGACGTACGGGTCGGACAAGCACACCTCGAGATCGAACAGACGGAGCAGTTCGATGACGCGGCGGCCGATCCGGGAGGCGCCGATCACTCCGACCGTACGACCGTAGTTCCCGATTCCGCTCTGTACTTCGGCCAGGGTGAAGTGTCTGGTCGCGTGGTACTGGTCGCGGAGCCGGAACACGTTCTTGCCGGCGAACAGGATCGCCGCGACGGCGTACTCGGCCACAGGTACTGCGTTCGCCTCGGCGGCCGAGGTGATCGCCAGGCCGCGTTCCCAGCAGGCCGGAGACAGGAGCGACTTGACCGAGCCGGCGGTGTGCAGGACCGCCCGCAGCCGGGGTGCCGCGTCGAGGACTGCCTCGGTGATCGGTGCGCAACCCCATCCGGTGATCAGGAACTCGGTCGAGGCCAGGGCGGCCATCACCTCGGCGGTGTCGAACCGCTCGGCGATGACGGTCTGATCGATCCGCACGAGCTGCTGCAGCCGGTGCATCGCCCGTGCTGGGTACAGATCCGGCAGGTGGTGTGTGCCGAGGGCGAAAAGTGCCGCGGGGCGGTCAGCCACGGGCTCCTCCGTTCATGAGTGGAAGCTATTTCAGGCTGCCCAGCGTGATGCCGGAGCGCCAGTACCGCTGCATCGCCAGCATCAGGGCGACGATCGGGATAAGCGAGACGATGGCCCCGACGATGACGAGCCCGGTCAGGTCGACCGACTGGTCGACCTTGATGTTGAGCCAGGAGTACAGGCCGAGCATGATGGTCCACTTCTGTTCGCCGCGCAGGAACACCAGCGGCCCGAAGAACGAGTTCCAGGAGCCGACGAAGCCGAGCAGGAAGATGGTCGCCGACCCGGTCGTCATCAGCCGCGCTCCGATCGTGAAGAAGGCGCGGTACTCGCCGGCTCCGTCGACCCGGGCCGCCTCGAGCAGCTCCGGCGGGACCGCGCCCTCGGCGTACACCTTGGCCAGATAGACCGAGAAAGCGCTGAAGAAGTGCGGCACGATGATCGCCCAGGGCGTGTCGACCAGGTGCAACCGGGTGTAGAGCAGGAACGAAGGGATGGTCAGCAGTGCGCCCGGGATCAGGAACGAGGCGATGATGCAGCCCATCAGGATTCCGCGGCCACGGAACCGGTACATGGCCAGGGCGTACCCGCAGGCCACGCAGATGACAGTCATGCCGAGCGTCCCGGCGACGCCGTACAGGAGAGTGTTCGCCATCCAGCGCAGGAAGATGCTGTCGTGGTAAGTGAACAGGTCCCGGGTGTTGTCGAGGAGGTGGAAGTCGGCGAACCACAGGCCGTTGGTCGTGTAGAGGTCGCGCTGGTCCTTGGTTGCGGAGACGATGAGGAACCAGACCGGTGCGATCGAGTAGATCAGGAAGAGGACGAGGCCGGTCCAGACCAGGATCCTCGACAGCTTGGACGGGTGGTGACCGGCCGGGAGGTCGTCGTCCGGCCGGTGTCTGCGGGCGGTGGTTGTGGTCATGCGGGAGCCTTGTTCGTGAGTTTGTAGAAGGTCGCCGAGATCAGACCGACCACGAGCGCGAGGACGATGGACAGCGCGGCGGCGTAGTTGAAGTCACCGACCGCGAAGGCCTGGTTGTAGATGGTCATGATCGGGGTGAAGTCCTTGGTCACGGTCTCCGGAGTCATCGAGCGGAACAGCAACGGTTCGCTGAAGATCTGGAGGGTTCCGATGATGCCGAGAACGCTGACCAGCACCAGGGAGCGCCGCACGTACGGCACTTTGATCGACCACGCGATCCGCCATTCGGACGCGCCGTCGACCCGGGCGCTGTCGAAGATGTCGCGCGGCACGGCCTGCAGGGCGCCGTACACGATCAGCATGTTGAAGCCGATGCTGCCCCACGCCATCAGGTTGCCGACCGACACCCAGATCAGCCCGCTGCTGTAGAAGTTCGCGTCGATGCCGAACAGCTTGAAGAACGGTGTGAGCGGACCGACGGCGGGGCTGTAGAGGTAGATCCAGATCAGGGTGGCGACGATGCCCGGGCTCATGTACGGCACGAGCATCGCGATCCGGAGCTTTCCGGCGACCCGGCGGCGGACCGAGTCGAGCAACAGCGCCAGCGCGAGGCTGGTGGCCTGGATCAGCGGGATGACCACGATCGCGAACAGCGCGACCCGCCACAGGCTGCCCCAGAACTTCACGTCGTGCAGGGCGCGGTCGAAGTTCTCGAACCCGCTGAAGCTGACGGTTTTGACGCCGAAGCCGAGGCCCGAGCTCTTTGCGGTGTAGAGGCTCTTGCTCAGCGCCATGATCACCGGGACAACGGTGAAGACGACGAACCCGGCGAAGAACGGCGCAGTGAACGACGCGCCTTTGAGCGCCACGGTACGGCGCCAGCGGCCGCCGGAGGAACGGATGTCCCCGGCCCGGTCGGCAGGTGACGCGGTCGACGGCTTCGGTTTCAGATCCAGGGACATCCGTACTCCTCGAATTCTGTCGTCGATGTCAGTTCGCGACGCTGATGCCCTTGGCCTTCAGGTCGTCGACGGTGAACTTCTGCATGTTCTCGAGGAGCTGGCGGAAGGTGATCTTCTTCGTGACGGCCTGGGCCCACTGGTCCTGCAGTTCCTTGAAGACAGCGGTGTAGTTGGGCCCGACCAGCCAGTTGTCCACCCCGGACGCGGAGGCCTTGTTGATCACGGTTTGTGCCTCCGGGCGGTGGCTGCCGAACAGCTTCCGCGGTACGGCGGCGTCGATCCACGGCGACGGGTCGGGCATCGCACCCGGCCAGGCGTAGGCGCCTGTCGACTTGTCGTAGGTGGCGTCGATCCCGTCCTTGGTCGTGTTCATCCAGATCCCGACCTCGCTCGCTTCCTTGGGGTGTTCACATCCCTTCGGCACGAGCAGTGCGTTGCCGTGCGCGGGAGTCGTGAACTTCGTGGCACCGGCGAACTGTGGAAGGTCGATCGGCTCCCAGTCGCCGATGGTCTTCTTGAAGTGCAGCTCGTAGTTGGTCAGCTGCCAGGTAGAGGTCGGCAACGAGACCATCTTGCCTTCGTCGAAGTACGCGATCAGGGCAGGCCGGTCCTGGTAGGTCTGGTTGGCGACGAGCCCGTTGTCCACCAGCTGCTGGAGAATGTTGGCCGCGGCAACGGATTCGGGCGACAGGAAGTCGACCTTCCAGGCGTCGTCCCGCACTGAGTACCAGGTCCCGCCAGCCTGGACGATCAGGTTGACCAGCGTGCTCGGGTCCTCACCGGCCAGGTTCATCACCTGGACGCCGTGTGGCTTGAGAGCTTTACCGGCGGCGATCACGTCGTCCCAGGTCTTCGGCACCGGTACGCCGTACTTGTCGTAGGCCGCGCGGTTGATCATCATGAACGTCGGTCCGGTGCCGAGCGGGATGCCGTAGTACTTGTCCTGGACCTTGGCGCCGGTGAGCGCGGTGACCTTGAACTTGGTCTCCGCGGGTTTCACGTAGTCGGTCACGTCGGTGAGCAGGCCTTCCGAAAGCAGGGCCGGTACGTCACCGAAGTTCTGCGACAGGCAGGGAATCGCGCTGCCTGCCGCGAGGGCGTTGCGCAGACCGGTGGCGGTGGTCGGAAGGTCTGCCTGCTTGACGAGCTTGACCTTGATGTCGGTGTGGGTGGCGTTGAACTTGTCCACCACCGGCTGGACGTCCGACCAGGCCCAGTACTCGATCTCGACCGGGCCGGCGGCTGCCTTGTTGGCGGTATCGCTGCTACAGGCGGCCGTGGTGGCGGCCAGGCACAGGGCGAGACCGGCCAGCACGGCGCGACGGCTGTTTCTGGGCATGCGTGTATCTCCGGGGGAGCTAGGGGATGTGCGGGCTGGTGGCGGCCGCCATAGTTAACGATTTCTATGAAAGCTAGGAGAAGAACTTGTTGCCGTCAAGGCTCTGCGCTCTTGCCGTGGCCCTGAGGTGATGCCTAGCGTAGAAATCGTTAACTACGACGCTGACCCAGCGGCTCTCGGTGCGGCGCGTCGAGCGTCACCCGCAGTTCTCCTGTCCCCGCCTCAGGAAAGAAGGTGCTGTCTGTGTATCCGACTCCTGCCGCTGGTCGCGGCCGTGTCCGGCGACTCGGCGCGTTCAGCGCAGCCCTCGTGCTCGTCACCGGACTCCTCTTCACAGTGGCCCGGCCGGCCGCCGCCCGCGAGCTGGACGGGTGTGCGCTGTCGTTCCACTCCACGGTCAGCCCGCAGGGGTTCGTGCATCCCGGCGTCGCGCTGACCCAGCCGGTCCTCGAGAACGCCCGCGCGCAGCTCGCCGCGGGCGCCGAGCCGTGGACCTCGTCGTTCCGGGCGATGCAGCAGTCGTCCGCGGCCGGAACCGCCGTCACGTCGTCCAACCGGAGCAGTACGGACCCGGCCAAACCCGCGTCCGACGCGTTCAACAGCCAAGGCTTCAACGGCCGGTTCATTGCCGACGGTCTGAAGTCCTACACGCAGGCTGTCCTCTTCGTGCTGACCGGCGACGAGATCTACCGCAAGAACGCGCTCGACATCATCCGCATCTGGGAGCAGATGGACCCGGCGAAGTACGAGTACTTCACCGACTCGCACATCCATACCGGAGTCCCGCTCAACCGGATGGTGTCGGCCGCCGAACTGCTGCGCTACACCTCGTGCGCCGACGAGGCCTACCCATGGACCGACGCGGACACACAGTCGTTCACCCACAACCTTGTCGTCCCGGTCATCGAGACGTTCCAGAACGACAACAACCACTTCATGAACCAGCACAACTATCCGCTGATGGGCGCGATGGCCGGCGCGATCTTCATGGACGACACCGCCCTGTACCGGCGATCGGTCGAATGGTTCACCGTGAACGCCACGGCGAAGGACCAGGGCTTCAACGGCTCGGTCGCGCGGCTGTTCCGCTGGGTCGACCACGACGACAAAACCGGCGAACCGATCAAGGACCCACACGTCCAGCATGCCGAGATGGGCCGTGACCAGGCCCACGGCGGCGGCGACCTGACCAACGCCGTGATCATCGCCCGGATGCTGCTGGCGCAGGGCACGAAGGTCGACCCCGTGGCCGGTACCGTCTCCGGCGCGGCGAACGCAGTCGGCCCGTACGAGTTCCTCAACAACCGGATCCTCGGCGCCGCCGACTACTTCTGGCGCTTCATGCTCGGCTACGACACCTCATGGACCCCGATGGCGTACGCGATCTCGCCGGACGGCACGATCCGCGACACCTACAACCACATCGCGGACGGCTACCGAGGCCGGTACGTCACCGCGAGCTTCTGGGAGATCTACTACTACTACAAGTTCACGCTCGGCAAGGACGTCCAGGCGATGGCGCCGTACTACGCGGAGGCCTATGCCAAGCGTCCCGGGCCGTTGTACTCGCGCGGCGGAGTGGTCGGAAACTACTGGGACGGCGTCGACGGCGGCGGCGACTCATGGTTGTTCGCGCCTGCCGCGGCGGCGGGGGAGTCGACCCGGCCGCTGGGCAGTAACCCCAACCGCTACGAGGTCGAGGACCGCTACACCCACCTGGCAGGCGAGGTCACGACCGGCGACGGCTACGTACGGATGGCCCCCGGCTCGAAGATCGCCTACCTCAACGGCGCGACGGACCGTCCGAAACTCGGCTTCCTGGTCCGCACCAACGGTGCCGCGGTGATGCACCTGCACACGGCCAGGAACGGCCGCACCCTGAAACAGGACTATCCCGTGGACGTGCCGAACACCGGCGGCAAATGGCGGTACGTCACGACCGACGGACCGATGGACGACATCCTCTTCATCGCGGTCGACGGCGCTACCGTCGACCTCGATCGCATCAACATCAATGCCGCGGCCGAGCTCACCGGGCCGGTCTTCCCCGGCACCGCGGCGGACCGCGCCATCGGCTGGCTGGGTGCGCAGGCAAAGATCGACCTCGCCGCGACGGCCGCAGAAGGTACGACGTACGCCGCGACCGGGCTTCCCCCGGGCGCCGTGCTCGACCCGGCCACCGGTCTCCTCACCTGGAGGCCGACCCGGGCCGGCTCCTGGACCGTCACGGTCGCCGCCGACGACGGCACCAGCATGGCGGCCCGCCGCATCACCCTCACCGCGGCCGGTGACCGTACGAGCGCCCTGGTCTTCGCGAGGAACGGGTACAGCCCGCGGACGGCGTACGAGTCTGCGACCAAGGACGCGTACGATGACGCCGTCGCGGCCGCGAACAACCTGTGCAGGAAGGGATCCGACGCCGAGTGCCAGAGCGCGTTGGCCGCCGTCGTGGGGGCGGTCGACGGACTGCGTGCACTCTCGCCGAAGATGGCTCTGGACGGCAGCCTCGACTATCCGGGCCTCGTCGCTTCTTCCACCACCGGTGACCGGATCGTCAACATGGTCGACGGTGACGAACAGACCGGCACCGTCTATCCCCAGGCCGTGAATCTGTCGCACACCTTCGACTTCGGCCCGGACTATCGCGTGTCCGCGACGAAGTTCGGTTTCCAGAGCAACATCTTCGCCGACCGGCTCGCGAACTCGGCCGTGTTCGGTTCCAACGACGGAGTCACCTGGACTCGTCTCACCCCCGGGGTGACCGCGTTCACCCAGGACTACAACACCCTCGACGTCGCCACGGATCTTCAGGACGCCGAGTTCCGGTACCTGAAGGTCCAGATGATCAAGCAGTTGCCGGACGTCCTGTACGGGATCGTGCGTGGTGTGTTCGAGATGACCGAGTTCCACATCTATGGCGAACGGCACGAGATCGGCAACCTGGTGAAGGCGACCTCGATCACGTCCGCTCAGGCCATCGCCGGCAAGATCATGACCGGCGACACCGTCGACGTCGCAGTCACCGCGAAGAAGCCGCTCCAACAGGTGACGGTCACCGTCCAGGGCCTGCCGGCGAAAGCGACCTCGGCAGACGGAATCAACTGGAAGGCCTCGGCCAAGCTGGACAACGTTGCGACCGGCACCATCCAGGTCGCCGTCGACTCCGTCGATGCGAACGGCAAGGCGGGCCCGACGGCGTACGGAACGACCGACGGATCGAAGCTCTACATCGCCGGCGACCCGGCACACTTCATCGACGTTGCCAAGGTGGCGACCGTGACCGCCTCCGACAAGCAGTGGCCGGGCACCGGACTGGGCGCTGACAAGGTCGGCTACCTGCTCTTCGACCGCAATCCCGAGACGTACGGCGATCTGAACAGCGGATCAGGCGCGTACTACCTCCTCGATTTCGGTGCACACGCGACCGTACGCCCCGAGGAGGTGCTGCTCCTGCCGCGGGCCAGCCACCCGCAGCGCGCCAACGGAACGGTCGTCCAGGGGTCGAACGACGGCCAGACCTGGACCGACCTCACCAAGTCGCTCACCGGAGCGTTGGCGAACACCTGGAGCGACCAACCCTCCTCGGGTGACAACCACTTCCGGTACCTGCGCATCTACAACGCCACGAGTTGGTTCGGCGACCTCTCCGAGGTCGAGCTCTACGGCGACCTCAAGACCGACGCATAGTTCGCAAACCTCCCAACGACCGCCAGGGCGAGCGTCTGCCACCGCGCAGGCGCTCATCCGCTCCTCACGCGTCAAGATCTGACCGGGCCCGACCTGTGTGGTCGTGCGCGCGGTGGGTTGACCGGGCCTGTGCTGCCACGGACGATGAACTCGACCGGTGGAAGCTCTGCTGTCGGCGGTTGCTTTCCTTCGACGAGAGCGACCAGGGTCTGCGCGGCGGCTGTTCCCCAGGCCACGACGTTCTGCCGGACAGTAGTCAGGGGCGGGACGGCATACGGCGCGAGTGGTATGTCGTCGAACCCGACCACGGACAGGTCGTCCGGAACGCGGAGACCACGGTCGGCCGCGACGGAGATGCCGGCGATGGCCATCAGGTCGTTGCCGTAGACGATCGCGGTCGGTGGCTGGCGGAGATCGAGGAGTTCGTGTGTCGCACGAGCGCCGGAGGCACCGGTGAAGTCGGCGGTGACGACGGTTCCGATCGGCAGGCCGAGCTCTTCGAGGGCACTCTGCCAGGCGCGGCGCCGCGCCTCGGTGTGGACGTAGCCGGCGGTGCCCATGACGTGCGCGATGTGCTGGTGCCCGAGTGAGTGCAGATGGTGTACGGCGCGCCGTACACCAGCGTCGTCGTTCATCCCGATCGTGGTGCCGTCGCCCGGGTCCGTCCCTTCCGGGGCAACGATGACGGTGGTCAGTCCGAGGTCGCGGAGCTCGTCGGGCCGGGTGTCGTGAATGCGAAGGTCGGTGAGGAACACGCCATCGGCCCGCGACTCACGGGCGAACCGCTGATATGCGGCGCGTTCGGACTGCTCGTCGCCGACCACCTGCAGGACCAGCGAGTACTCGCGCGCCGCGAGCCCGATCTCGATGCCTGCCAGGAACTTGGGGAAGAACGGGTCGGTGCTGAGGAGTTCGGGGTCGCGGCGGATGACCAGCCCGACGGCTTGGGCGCGGTTGCGAGACAGCGCGCGGGCCCGCGCGCTCGGCTGCCAACCGAGCGCCGCGGCTGCGCGGAGGACTCGGTCCCGTGAGGTCGCGCTGACGCCGGGACGTCCGTTGACCACGAAGGACACCGTGCTCTTGGAGACCCCGGCTCGTGCCGCCACGTCGCCGATCGTCGCCCGCTTGGACGGGCTGGACTCGGCTCCTGCGCCGGACGGGGGGTATGGCTCCGCTGTGCTCACCTCGCAAGGATAGTCGTTGTAAACCGGTTTTATAGCGACGTTTGGCCGCAGGCGCGGCCCGTGTCTGCCGTACGGCAGCCTCTTGACCGCTCTCATTCAAACCGGTTTAATCCCGATGACGACGAGCGGGCCACAGTCCTCGCCGGGGCCTGCGTACTCACAGTTCCGGCCGTCGTCCTGTTCGTCCTGTTCCAGCGGCACTTCACGTCCGCGAACCTCGGCTCGGCCGTCAAGGGCTGAGTCACCGTCCCGCACGAACCTCGACTCCGAAAGCCAGGTCATGACGCAGATCTCCGGTGTACCGACCGTTCCGTACCGGTTGCGAAGGATCGGCACGATCATGAGTCCCGAGCCTGGCGACCCGCTCGAGGCCGAGGGCGTGCTCAACCCCGGCACGGCCTGGGGGAGCGATGGTCAGCTCTACCTGTATCCGCGTCTCGTCGCGCAGGGAAACGTGTCACGCATCGGCCGCGCGCGGGTGGTGATCGCGGATGGCGAGCCGGTGGGGGTCGAGCGGCTCGGCGTCGTCCTGGCCCCCGACGAAGGCTGGGAACACGGTCGGCAGAACGCCGGCGTCGAGGACCCCCGGATCACCTTCGTCGAACCGCTCGGGATCCACGTCATGACCTATGTGGCGTACGGTCCGCTCGGCCCGCGCCCGGCGATCGCGGTGTCGCGAGACACGGTCGGCTGGCAGCGCCTCGGCCCGATCCGGTTCGGCTACCAGCCCGAACTGGACACCGACCTCAACCTGTTCGCGAACAAGGACATCACGCTCTTCCCCGAGGCTGTTCCAGGCCCCGACGGCAGACCCGCGCTCGCTCTGCTGCATCGTCCGATGTGGGACCTCGACTGGCTGCGTCCGGGCGCGGGCGCTCCGACGCCGGCCGGGATCACGGACGCGAGGCCGTCGATCTGGATCGGGTACGTCGACCTCGAGCAGGCGATGCGTGACCTCAATACGTTGACCTCCGTGCACGGGTCGGAGCTGATCGCCGCGCCCGAGATGCCCTTCGAGGAGTCGAAGATCGGCGCCGGACCGCCGCCCCTGCGGGTACCCGAGGGCTGGCTCGTCCTGCACCACGGCGTGACCGGAGCGAACGTCAAGGGCTTCGAGCTCGCGCACGGCGCGCGGTACACGGCCGGCGGAATGCTGCTCGACCCGGCCGACCCGCGGCGGGTTCTCGCCCGGACACCGGAACCGCTCCTCGTCCCCGAGACCGCGGAGGAGTTGCAGGGCACGCTGGGCAACGTCGTCTTCCCGACAGCGGTCGAGAAGATCGGCGATCGGTACTTCGTCTTCTACGGCATGGCCGACTCCCGGATCGGCGTCGCCGAACTCACGCACTGTCAGAAAGGGAGCTGGACATGAGACGCATCAGATTCCTGATCGCCGTGATGCTGAGCATCGTGGTCGCCGGCAGCGGGCTGGTCGCGGTGCCTTCGGCATCAGCCGATCCCGGGAAGAAGGACGTCGAGACGATCGTCGCGCGCCTGCGGCAGTACTACCTGGACCAGGGCGACGAGATCAAGATCGCCAACGGGATCTACCTCGGCCGGATGTCCGAGGCGGTGCACTACGCGGATTCCCTGGCGGCGGACGGTTCGTGGTCCGATGTCGACTACACCGACACGACGAGCTCGGCGAACGGTGCGGTCTGGTCGGCGTACATCGCTCTGTACCGGATGCTCGCCATGGCCCAGGCCTACCGCGATCCCACCGCGAGCGGCTACCAGAACCCGGCGCTCCTCAGCGCGCTCGAGAAGGCCCTGAAGTACTGGGACGCGGCCGACCCGACGAACAAGAACTGGTGGGAGACCGAGATCGGCGAGTCCATCGCCATGGGCAGGATCTCAATCTTCGTCGGTGACGTGCTCAGCCAGGACGCGCTGGATGTCGCCTTGCGGCACAACACCGGCAAGCTGGATCCTGTCGGCGCCAACGGGGCCTGGCGGACCACCAACTACTTGTTCGAGGCCCTTGCCACCAACAACGCCGCGAACATCAGAGCCGGCTTCGACACCATGGTCCAAACGGTCGTCGTCGACAACTCCGGTGCGACCCACGAGGCAGTTCAGCCCGACGCAAGCTTCTGGGCGCACGGCGCGCAGCTGTACAGCGAGGGCTACGGGATGATTCTGTTCGTCAACGTCGCGCTGTGGGCCGACGCCGCCCGCGGCACCGGCTTCGCTTTCAGCCGGGACAACCTGGACACGATCGCCAACTACATCGTCAACGGCACCCGGTGGATGATTCGCGGAGAGATCGGGATGCTCTACCTGGGCTACCGGCCACCGAAGACCATCGACGGAGTGACGAGCCAGAGCTCGGAGTTCATCGAGCCGCTGACCAAGATGATCCGCACCGACCCGCTGTACGCGAGCGCGTACCGCGGCCTGCTGGACAGCATCTACGGAAAGACCCGGTCGAACGGACTGGTGGGGGACAAGTACTTCTGGCGCTCCGAGTTCTCGTCCCACCTCCGTGACGGCTACGGGATCTTCACCCGGCTGAACTCCAGCCGAACCGTCGGCAGCGAGTACCGGTCCACCTTCCGTCCCGAGGTCGGGAACGAGATCGTCTGGAACAGTGCCGGTGCGACGGCGATCCAGGTCAACAACCACGAATACTCCGACCTCGGGCCTGCCTTCGACTGGTTCCACTATCCGGGCGTGACCGCGCCGTACGTCAAGGAGCAGACTCGTGGCTCGACGGGGAACGGCGGAGCCTTCACCGGCGGTGTCTCCGACGGCACGTACGGCGCGAGCGTGTACAGCCTCGATCGCGCGGCCACGAAGGGAAACAAGAGCTATTACTACTTCGACGACGAGATGGTCGCCCTCGGGTCCGGTATCACCTCCACGTCCGATGCGGCCATCCACACGACCGTGAATCAAGCGGCAGCGAAGCCGAACGCTTCGGTGGACGGCGAGCCGGTGCCGGCCGGGCCGGACTCCGTGGCAGTCGACCATCCGTCGTGGGCCTACAACGACGAGGTCGGGTACGTCTTCCCGAGCGGGCAACCGGTGCGTGTCTCGAACAAGGCCCAGAGCGGTAACTGGCTCGACCAGGACCCGGTGAGCCGGGACGCCTTCACCCTGTACGTCGATCACGGGGTCAAGCCGCACGACGCCGGCTACGAGTACGTCGTACTGCCGGGGAAGAATCCGGACCAGGTCAAGGCGTACGCGGCCGCTCCGGCGATCAAGGTGCTGCGCAACGACACCGACGTTCAGGCTGTCCAGCACCCGGGCCTGCACCGGACCATGGCGACCTTCTACCGGCCCGGGCGGCTCGACCTGGGGCAAGGACGAACCCTCGAGGTGAGCCGGCCGAGCATCGTGATGCTCGACGAATCGGGTGCCACCCCTGTGGTCAGTGTCGCGAACCCCAGCCAGCCAGGGCTTGTCGTACGCGTAACCCTGAACGACAGGACCACGTCTGCCGACGGCAGCTTCGCTCTCGGCTCCGGCCCGAACCTCGGCCGAACCCTGACCGCAGCACTGGTGCGGCGCACGCCAGGCGAGAATTCCGACTACAGCGCGAGCACCTCGGCCCCGGACGGGCAGGCTGCGTTCGCCGGCGACCAGGACGAGTCGACCGCCTGGCACTCGGCGGAGGACGGGTCGGCCTGGCTCAGCAAGGAACTCGAATCCGGGTCGTTCCTCACCGGCGTATCGATTGCCTGGGGCGACGACGCCGCGCGGCGCTACCTGCTGCAGACCTCGTCCGACGGTACGACGTGGGCCGACCAACGGTTCGTCCGGGACGGAACCGGCGGACGCGTCACTCTGGAGATCGCGCCGACGCCTGCGAACTATGTCCGGCTGCTGATGATCGACAGCACCACCGGCCGCGGGTACGCCGTCAGGGAATTCGGCACGCAGACGAGCGTCAACCGCGCCCTGGGCGCGGCGGTCACTGCCTCCGGTTCGTCGGGCGGGACCGCTGGGAACGTCACCGACGGAAGCATGGAAACGCGGTGGAGCGCGACCTCCTCCGACACCGCGTGGATACAGGTCGATCTCGGATCGGTGCAACGGATCCGTACGGTCAGGCTGTGGTGGGAAGCGTCATACGCCAAGCAGTACACGGTCCAGGTGTCCGGCGACGGGCGGACCTGGCGGGACGCGTTCGCCACGAGCGGTGCGGGCTCCGATGGCGGGACCGATGTGGTCAAGGTCGACGAGACCGCGCGGTACGTCCGGGTGCAGTCGCGTCAGCGCAGCACCAGCCAATACGGGATCTCGCTGTGGGAACTGGAGGTGTTCGGCGACGATCGGATCACCGACGCGTCGCCCGCATCGGGCGGCCGTGAGAACCTCGCCCTGCACCGGCCGGTCAGCGCCGACTCGACGTACAACGTGACACTGGCCGCGGCGAACGCGAACGACGGAAACGCGACCACGCGGTGGGCATCGCAGCGGCAGGCAGCGCCGTACACCACCGAGCGATGGCTGCAGGTCGATCTCGAAAAGACCCAGCCGGTCAACCAGGTCGTCGTGTCGTGGGAGGCGGCGACCTCGAACGACTACCGCGTCGAGGGCTCGGTCGACGGTCAGAACTGGACCGTGCTGGCCCATGTGCAGAAGACGTCCGGCGAGCTCCGGAACGTCGTCGACTTCGGGCAATCGGTGGCCCGCTTCGTTCGCATCGCCGGCCTGCCGGCCACGCAGTACGGGCTGTCGATCTTCGAGCTCGAGGTGTACGGCGGCTACACCCTGCGCTGCGGTGCGACGCCGTACAGGGTCGACCCGAACCGGAAGACCGTTGTCACGGGCACCCTTTCGCCCCGCGATCCCGACGACGAGGTCGGTGTCGCCTCCCTGGACAAGAACGTGGTCTCGATCTCCGGCACCCCGCACCTGGACGCCGACGGCCGAATCGACGTCGACCTCAGCACGGGACGATCGGGATCGACCTCGCTCCTGTTCACTCACGCCAAGGGCGACGAGTACGTCCTGTGCCCGGTGTCGTTCACGGTTGCAACGACGAAGCTCGAGCATCTGGTCAAGCGTGCGAACACGTTGGACAGCGAGAGCTACACGCCGTCCAGTTGGCGACCGCTGCTCCCGGCACTGGAGGCGGCCAAGGCCGCGCTGCGGTCGCCCGACCTGACGCAGCCGAAGGCTGACCGCGCCGCTGCTGTGCTCGCGCACGCAATTGCCGCCCTCAGCAACCCGCCACGATGATGTCCTAGGTGTCTCGACAGCCTCCCTTGCGGCGAAACTCTCTCAAGGCATCACCAAAATCTCTGCTCGCGAGGTTAGACATTGCGAGCCGAGATGTGTAATGTTCCGTGTGTCGACAGAGAAGAACAGCGAAGCTGACGTGGACAGCTACCGTTCTGTCCAACCGTGATTGTGCAGTAGGTAAGACGGCGGACTCCGCCGGGCCGATCAGTGAAGGGGCCCGGGTTTCCGCCAGGATCCAGTCAGAGTCATTGGAGCCGGCGGTCGGAAAGGGTTCCAGGCTTGGCGGGTGGAAGTAGTTGTTGCAGTCCGCAGGTTGTAGTTCGCAGTTTTCGGTAATCGCAGTTGCTGTTTGTAGTCGAAGTAGCAGTAGGTAGTTGTGTTCGAGAGAGAAGGGAAGGGGATTACACCGTCGGATCGCCCGCCAGTGCCAGTAGTTCGCCGGGCGGGTGCCGTAGTTCCATCGGATGGGAAGGTGGTCTTCGGTTACGTATTCAGCGATCCCCGTAGTGGCGGCCTTCATGTGGCGCGCTGCGGCAGAGTAAGACCGGCTTCACGGCCGGTAGATGGTGACAATCCAACAACCCCTGGGCCCCGATGCTTCGGCATCGGGGCCCTTCGGCATGGAGGTTCGATGACCCCAGACCGGCACACGGAAACACTGAGGAGACCACTGATGAGTTCGCCCCCGGCCGGCCCGGCCAACTTCGACGATGAGGATTACCCCGCTTTCACGATGGGGCGGGCCGCGGAGATGCTCGGCACCACCCCGGGGTTCCTGCGAAGCCTGGACGAGGCGAAACTGATCACCCCGCAACGCTCCGAGGGCGGCCACCGCCGCTACTCCCGCTACCAGCTGCGGCTCGCGGCCCGGGCTCGCGAGCTCGTCGACCAGGGCACCGCCCTGGAGGCCGCGTGCCGGATCATCATCTTGGAAGACCAGCTCGCCGAAGCACTACGGATCAACGAACAACTGAAGAACCAGAACACCAGCGGCGACTAGGCTCTCCTTCGCGATGGTCTGCTGCTGGTTGGTCGCCTTCATCGATCCCACCTCATCGACAACTCGTCTTACGTCACCGGGCCTGGCACGGGATCGGTGACGTGGTCCCCCAGGGGTCAGGCGTCGATCTGCTTTCGATCGCTACTGTCTGCTGCGCTGATGGCGATCTCGCGCCTTGGCCTTCTCTGCGATCGGGATCTTCAGCGTCAGTACGCCGGACTCGTAGCCGGCCTCGATCCGGTCGGCATCCAGGGTGTCGCCCAAGTACAACTGCCACGGGTCGGTGCGCATCAACATCGTCCTACACCTCCTGAAAGCCCGGCTGTCCAACAGTCGTGTCAACACGCACTTCCCTTATAGCATGTCAACGGAATGATGACTGTAGGCAAAGTCAGCGAAGCGCTGACATGAGGGAGGGGGTGCTGCTGGGGACAAGCACGATCCGACCGAAGACGCTCCCATGGTCGATCTGCTGGTGTGCCTCCGCGGCTCGGTCGAGCGGGAGGACGTCGTGGACGACCGGCGTGAGGCCGTTGCGAGTCGCTGCATCGAATTGCGCTGACCGGACCGCGTCTCGCGCCGCTACGGGAACCGTCGCGAGACTGAATGTCGCGAACGAGCGCGATTGCTGGAACGCACGGACGAGTGACATCCCGAAGTCGTTCGGCGGGAAGCCGGCCACCGCGCCCACCAGGACCAGGCGACCGTTCGGGGCGAGGCGTTCGAGGAACATGGGCAGTTCCGGACCGCCGACGATGTCGACGATCACGTCGTACGTCGTTGGCGCCCCCGGCTGCCCGACGCCACTGCGGTCAAGGACGTGTGTGGCACCCAGTTCGCGCAGACGCCGGCCGCGTTCACGGGAGGAGGTGGTGACCGCGACGATGCTCGCGCCGGCGTCAGCGGCGAGCTCGACCGCGGCGATACCGATGCTCCCGGCGGCGCCGCGTACGAGCACACGCTCGCCGGGGGCGAAGTGGGCGTGTGCGAGCGCGAAATGCGCGACGGTTCCAGCGCTCCCGAGTGTCACCGCGTCGATGACCGACAGCCCGTCGGGTAGTTCGATGGTGTCCTCGACGCGCGCCACTGCTTGCTCGGCATAGCCGCCTTCGGTGCCGGTGAAGGCCCAGGCTCGTCGACCGACCCACGCCGGATCGACGCCGGTACCCGTGGCGAGCACCACCCCGGCGACCTCGCTCCCCAGGATGAGGCCCTCGGAGAAGGCGGATCCCAGCGTCCCGCGGCGGATGACCGCGTCCACGCCACCCACGCCGATCGCCTCCGTGCGGATCAGGATCTGGTCAGCGGCGGGGGTTGGGGCCGGAACGTCGACCACCTTCAGACCGCTCGGGGCCCCGAACTTCTGGACCGTCACAGCTCGCACCGTCGTCTCCTTCGCGTCATCTCGTCGCGGTACGATTCGGACGTTAGTGGACGCCCCCGTCCACATGGAGGAAGTGAGACGGATGGGATCACCACTGCCTCAACTCCGCGCCGACGCGCGGGAGAACCGAGACCGCATCCTCGCCGCCGCACGTTCTCTCTTCGCCGAGGCCGGTCTCGACGTGGGCATGCGCGAGATCGCCCGCCGGGCAGAGGTCGGACCGGCCACGTTGTACCGGAGGTTTCCGACGAAGCAGGTCTTGGTCGACGAGGCGTTCGCACAGGAACTCGAGGCCTGCCGCCGGATCGTTGTCGACGGATGTTCCGATCCCGACGCCTGGCGCGGATTCGTCTCCGTCGTACGGGGTCTCACCGTGCTCAACGTGCAGAACAGGGGCTTCGTCGACGCGTTCACGGCAACCGATGCCGTCAAGAGCAAGATCACCGAGCACCGTCGTGAGCTTCTACGGATGCTCGCGGGTCTTGGTCGTCGTGCGCAGCTCGCCGGTGCCTTGCGAGCTGATTTCACCATCGACGACCTCGTACTCATCCTCCAGGCAGGGCGAGGCTTGTTCTCAGTGCGCACCGGAGAAGGCGCCGCCCACCGGCTCGCGGCGATCGTGCTCGACGGTCTCCGCGCCCCGACGAGCAACGCCAGCTGAACCTCGGATCTTCGGTCTACAGGTGGTCTGTGTAGAAGGCGACGAGCCGGTTGGCGGCGGCGTCGACGTACTTGGGTTCGTCGTACATCTCGTAGTGGCCGGCGCCCTCGATGACCATGAGGTCGACCGGGTTGGGTGCCAGGTTCCAGAGCTGCATGCCGGACTCGTAGGAGCCGGTGTTGCCGATGCGTCCGGCGAGGACGACCTGGAGCGGCTGGGTCATGAGCTGGTCGACCAGGTGATACGCGTCGTAACCGAGAAGCAGTGAGTCGCCACGGGAGAGGCGGCGGTTCGTCGAGTGTTCGTTCCGGCCCCGCTCGGTGCGGTAGTAGGTGATCGCCTGGGTCGTGTCGATGTCGGTCAGGCCGGCCGCCGCGGCGTCCTCCAGGGTGTCGGGCAGCCAGTTCGCGCGGGTCAGCTCGCCGGTGCGCGTCTCCTCGATGCGTGCTTCGGCCATGCTGTCGAGCGCTGCCGCCGGGCCGTCCGGTTGGAAGCTGCGGAACGACGTACCCATGTTGCCGGGGACAACCGTGCCGACCGCCTTGATGCGGTGGTCGGTGCGGGCGGTGTGTACTGCGTAGCCTCCGCCGGCGCAGATGCCGAGCACGCCGATGCGGGCAGGGTCGATGCCGGGGATGGTGCTGAGGGCGTCGATGGCGTAGGAGATGTCCTCGCCACGGCGGTACGGGTCTTCGAGGTCGCGGGGCTCTCCGCCGCTCTGGCCCTGATGGGCCGGGTCGAACACGAGCGCCGCGATGCCCCGGGCGGCCAACCGGGACGCGTAGTTGGCGCCGATCTGCTCCTTCACGCTGCTGCCTGGCGTGGAGAGTACGACGGCGCGCAGCGGCACGGCATCGTCGATGTCGTCGGGTCGGTGGAGATCGGCCGCGAGCTCGATCGGCCCGCGGGGGATCGTCATGTGCTCCAGCATTTTGTTGCACCCTTCACAGAGGATCTGTTCGAGATCCAGCTAGTTCGAGATTATTGGTAGTACAGTATCGAACTAGTTCAAGTCCTTGCCATCTCGAGAGGAGCTCGCGTGCCCGTTGACGCCGCACAGCTATGGACGCTGAACCATCGCTTGCTGACCGTCGTACTGGACGCCTGCAGCGCCGAGTTGGCCGAGCTCGGGCTGGAAGCGAAGGAGTTCTTCGTGCTCGCCGAGGTCACTGCCTCGCCGTACCCTGCCGAACTGGCGGCGAAATTGGTGATCCCGAAGGCGAGCGTGACGGCCTATGTGCGGAACCTGGTCGCCAAGGGGTTCATGCGACGTGAGATCGACGAGGCGGACCTGCGACGGCACCGGCTCGTGCTCACCGACGAAGGTGAGGCCGCGAGGACGCGCTCCTTCGCAGCGCTGGCGAAGGCGTTCGACCGCAGGCTGGCGAATATCACTCCGCGCGACCGCGATGAGCTGCAACGGATTCTCCTGGCACTGCTCGAACCGGCAGCGGACACCTGATGACGAGCCACCACCCGCCGCAGACCCGGCCGTGGACCGCGCCGGAGCTGGACCGGCTCGCTGCGTCCTGCTACATGGTCGGGCTGCGTAGCCATTCATGGCGTTCAGCGCATCGCCGGGCGGTGACGAGGACGTTTGCGATGGCGGGCGACAGATCGTTCGTGGGCCACAGTATGGAGAGTTCCGACATGATCGTCGGCTCAACGAGGTCGCGAACAGTCACGCGGGTGCTGGCGTTCGCGGCGTGCTCGGCGAACGATGCAGGGGCCAGGCCGACCTCGCGTCCGCTGGAGAGCCGGGCGAGCATGGCGTTCACGGGCGGGTCCTCGAACGCGCAGATCTCGGGTGCGAAGCCCGCGTCGTGGAACACGGCGACGATGCTGTCGTAGTAGGCCGGGGCGAGCCGGCGGGGAAAGAGCAGCAATGTCTCGTCGTGGAGGGCCTTCACCGGGATGGTCGGTGCGGCAGCGAGGCGGTGCCGGCTGCTGAGGAGTGCGGCGACGGGCTCTTCGCGGAGGATCTCGCCGCCGACGCCGTCGAGGGGTTGTGGTGAGAGTGCGAGGCCGATGTCCAGGTCGCCGGCGAAGAGCCGTTCGGGGATCTCGGCGCTGAAGATCTCTCGGGCGTCGATCGTGAAGTCGGGGTGGTCTTCCTGAAGTGCATCCAGGAGCGCGGTGATGGTGCCGAAGTTCGCGACCGGGGTGTAGCCCAACCGGATCGTCGTCGCGATCCCTGATCCGGCCAGCCGGGTGCGCTGTACCGCCTGCTCCAGTGCTGCCAGCGCCTTCGGCGCCTCGTGAGCGAGTGTCCGGCCTGCGGCGGTGAGCTGCACCCGGCGGCTCGAACGCGCGAAGAGTGGGGTTCCGAGGGCTTCCTCGAGTTTGCGGATCTGGTGACTCAGGGACGGCTGGGAGATGTAGAGGCGCAGAGCGGCGCGGCCGAAGTGGAGTTCTTCGGCGACGGCGATGAAGTACCGCAGGACGCGGGGGCTGATATCGATAGTCAGAGCCTATCGTCGAGCGTCCGGACAAGTCTTGGACGCTCGCTGGATGGACGTCGTAGCGTCGTCTCACGCCCCGGGACAGGCTCCGGCCTGCCCGTCGACGGCTCGCCGGATCAGCCGGCGGATACCCGCCGACATGGCGCTGGCCAAGAGATCAGGAGCGGAGGTGATGTGAATGCGCGTATTCATCGTCGGAATCAGCGGCGCCATTGGTGACCTTCTCGCCGGCAAGCTGCACGACTACGGTGTCGTGGTCCGCGGGCTCGTGCGTCGCGCGGACCAGCAGGCCGATCTTCGGTCGAAGGGGGTCGAGGCCACAGTCGGCAGCCTGGGCGCGATGTCGGTCGAAGAACTGGCCCGGGCCTTCGAGGGCTCTGACGTCATCGTGTACACCGCAGGATCCAACGGCGGGGCGCGTGAGATCACCGACGCGATCGACGGTGACGGGGTCCTGACCGCCCTGAAGGCGGCCGAACAGGCAGATGTCAGACGATTCGCGCTGGTGTCGGTCTTCCCTGAATCGTGGCGTGAGCGCGACCTAGGCGAAGAGGTCGAGCACTACTTCTCGGTCAAGAAGGCTGCGGATGTGGCGGTCACGCGCAGCGGGCTCGACTGGTTGATCCTGAGACCCTCCCTCCTGCTGGACGACCCCGGAGTCGGCACGGTCTCGCTGGGTCCCGCGGAAGTGCACGACGACGTCACCCGAGAGGACGTCGCGGACACGCTGGCCCAGCTGCTCTGCGAGCCCCGGATCTCGCGCCAGATCCTCGAGCTGAATCGCGGTAGGACGCCAATCGACGAGGCCGTCGCAGCCAACGTCCGGAACGTGTGAGCGGTCCGTCTGTTCCAACCACATGTCAACTTGCAGCAAGCAACCAGCAGTAGCTGGTCGGCCACGAGAGGAAGAGATCATGGGCTACATCGCCGTCGGTGCAGAGAACAGCACCCCGATCGAGTTGTACTACGAGGACCAAGGGTCGGGTCAGCCGGTCGTCCTGATCCACGGGTATCCGCTGAACGGGCACAGCTGGGAGCGTCAGACGCGCGAGCTGCTTGCCGCGGGGTATCGGGTGATCACGTACGACCGTCGTGGTTTCGGCCAGTCCTCGAAGGTTGCCTCCGGCTATGACTACGACACGCTCGCCGCAGATCTGAACACGGTCCTCGAAACCCTGGACCTCCGTGATGTCGTGCTGGTCGGCTTCTCGATGGGCACCGGGGAACTGGCCCGTTACGTGGCACGGTACGGCCACGAGCGGGTGGCGCGGCTCGCCTTCCTCGCGTCGCTGGAACCGTTCCTCGTCGCCCGGGACGACAATCCCGAAGGCGTGCCGCAGAAGGTCTTCGACGGCATCGCGGCAGCGGCGAAGGGGGACCGGTACGCCTGGTTCACGCAGTTCTTCGCGGACTTCTACAACCTGGACGAGAACCTTGGCTCGCGCATCAGTCAGGCGGTCGTCACCGGCAGCTGGAATGTCGCGATCAGCAGCGCCCCGGTGGCCGCGTACGCCGTCGTTCCGTCCTGGATCGAAGACTTCCGCGGTGACATCGAGGCGGTGCGCGCCAGTGGCAAGCCGACGCTGATTCTGCACGGCACCAAGGACAACATCCTTCCCATCGATGCCACCGGACGCCGCTTCCACGCCGCGTTCCCCGAGGCAGAGTACGTCGAGATCGAGGGCGCCCCGCACGGCCTTCTCTGGACCCACGCGGACGAGGTCAACTCCGCACTGAGCGCATTCCTCTCGTAGCCCGCCCGATCCTGTCCCGGCTGATCCATGATCAGTTGCTGCGGGCAGCCGAGACAGCTCAAACCGACGCGTCAGACGTTCTGAGAAAGTCTCAGGGCGTCGGACCGTCGTAGCTCATCCAGAAGTCGATGGCGGCTGCTCGCGGGCGGGATGTCATGCCGCTGTCGGCGCTGAGTTCCATCACGCGCTCAGGGGCACGACCCACCGTGGACCAGGCCGGCAGACCTGGCCCGTTCGGATTCCCGGTGGCGACGAAGTTGAGCCAGTAGCCGCGCATCTGGTCGCGCAGCCGGTAGTCGTCCTGGTCGTAGGCGGCGTCGCCGTCCTTACCCAGATTGTCGTAGGCGTACATGACTTCTGCGCCGTGATAGGCGCCGTATCTCTCCAGGCCCTTGTCTGGCGGGGTGTGCGCGAAGAAGTACAGGTATGCGGGAGCCTGGCCGGTCTGCGTCTGCAGGTGTGCCCAGCGGTGCATCGCCCGCGTCATGACCTGGTCGGTCTGAGACTGCAGGAGCGAGTTGAGGACCTGCTCCTTCGTCGTACCGGGGTACAGGTCGAGGAACTGCCGGGCGTTGGCGCCGTATTTCTCCTGCACCGACGCGTGGTAGGCGTCCACGTCCGTGTTCGGCGGGGCGGCCAGCGCAAGGGAGCTCTCGTCCGCATTGCTGCCGACGAGCAGGGGTACGTCGAGCTGGTCGCCGTCCGCGTAGACCCGTGCGGGTGACCGGTCCAGCACGTGTCCGTCGACGGACGGTCGCCACTGCCGGCCGACCGCGGCGGCCGCGTCCGTGATCCGGTCGGCCGGCATGGCGCGCATCTCGTCGACGGTCGCACCGCCCAGCTCCTGGGCGAGTTGCTGGCCGGCGTCGTCGGCCACGGCCCTGGTGTCGGCCTGGTCGCCGTTCGCGGTGTTCCCGGTGGTGCCCATGCATGCCCCGCTGGCGCCGATGATGCCGTCCACCAGTCCGTCGGCGAGCGGTGTCGCACCCAGGATGCAGACGCTCTCCCCGCCCGCGGACTCGCCGGCGATCGTGACGCGGCCGGGGTCGCCACCGAAGGCGGCGACGTTCTGCCGGATCCAGTCCAGGGCGGCGATCTGGTCCAGGATCCCGTAGTTGCCTGAGGCGCCGTACGCGGACTCGGTGGCCAGCTCCGGGTGGGAGAGGAAGCCCAGCACGCCCAGCCGGTAATTGATCGTGACCACGATGACCTCACCGCTGGAGGCCAGTGCCTCGCCATCGTAGAGCGGCAGCGCGCCTGAACCCGTGGCGAAGCCGCCACCCGGGATGTACACCAGCACCGGCAGCCTGTCCGAGATGGGTTCCGTACCGCGCCAGATGTTGAGGTAGAGGCTGTCCTCGCTGACCGGGTACGGGTTCAGGAGCGTGTTCTCCAGCGGCACGTCGACCACCTGCGACAGAGCGCGCGTGACGAACGTCGAGGTGCCCTGTACGGGTGCAGCGGAGAATCGGTCCGCGACCAGCACCTCGGTCCGCGGCACGGGCGGCTGCGGCGCCCTCCACCGCAAGCCTCCCACGGGTGGCTGGGCGTACGGGATGCCCGCGAAGATCTCGACCGTGTCGGCGTCGTTGCGGACACCGATCACCGGTCCTTCCCGCGTCGCAACACGTTCCGAGGGCTGAGGATTGTCCCCGCCGGCGTGGCGTACCTGTGGCACGGGGCCCGCCAGCACCGCGGCACCACACACCACGGCCGCCGCGACGAGCCACCCACCCACTCGGAGAACGACGCCGCGCCTGAACCACCATCGCGCGGTCAACACGAACGCTGCGACCAGCACGGCGACCAGGCTCCAGCCCCACCACGGGCTGCGGTTGAGCCACAGGAGCACGGCAGCGAGGACCGCCACGAGAACCAACGGCGCCCACGACCACACCGAACGCCAGAGCGCCTTCCGCCGGGGCGTCGCCGTCCGCGGCTCGCCCGGACGGGTGGTGTTCGCGGCGTCTTCCTCGGCAGCGTGGCGGGGATTCATCCGGTCTCGATCGCGGTGAGCAGGCCGGTCGCGGCCAGGGTGAGCAGGGTTGCCCACAGCACGATCGCGATCACCTGCCAGAGAATGACCCAGCCCTTGTTCACGCCCGAGGCGACCAGCGTTGCGGCGGTGAGGTGCGTCGGCAGCGCCAAGGGACCCAGAAGGCTGGCACCGGGAACGCCGAACCGGACCAGCCAACGGCGCAGGCGCTTGTGGCGCTTGGACTGCTTCGCGGCGCGCTCGCCGGCTTGCGTCTGCTCGTCCGTCGCGAGTGCTGGAACGCCGGTCGGAGAGGCCTTGGCGGTACTGCGGCGGGTGCGGCGCGCGACGGTCGCCGCGCGAACCCGGGAGCTGAGCAGGACGACAAGCACAACGGCGATGATGTTGCCCGCCGCACCCGACACCCCGGCGACCAGCGGGTGGATGCCCGCAAAGACGCCGAGCGCCGCCGATCCCTCGCCTTCGATGTACGGGATCGCGCCGGCGAGTGCGACGATCACGGGCTGGACGAGCTCCGGAACCTCAGCGACAAGGTCCTGGAACCACTCGTAGGCGCCGCTGCTAGGCACCGGCACCGGCACCGTCGGTGGCGGGTGTCGCCAGTAGCTGCAGCTCCCAGGCGAGCGCGATCCCACTCGCGCCACCGTGCTCATGGAGAATCGGCCCGAGTTGGTTGGCTGTTGACTCGCGAGCCCAGTCGCGCTGCCATTCGCCGGACACGGCCATCCAGGTGATGGGTACTGCGCCGGCCTGTTCCATGCGTCGCACCGCCATATCGTGCGCTTCGGTGGTCACTCCGCCGCTGGCATCGGTGACGACGAAGACGTCGTACCCCTCATCCAGCGCCTGGATGGCGGGCATGGCCACGCAGATCTCCGTCCAGAGCCCGGCAAGGATCAGCTTCTTGCGCCCCGTCTTCTCCACGACCTCGACGACGCGACGGTCTTCCCAGGTGTTGATGGACGTGCGGTTGATCGGCTTCTGGTCCGGGAAGAGGTCCTGGAGGCCCTTGATGAGGTGGCCGCCACGTTCTTCGATCACCGTCGTCAGCACCGTGGGGACATCGAACACCTTCGCGAGCTTGGCCAGGCCGACGACGTTGTTGACGATCATGGTTGGTTCGTGGCTGTTGAGATTGGCGAACTGGAAGGGCTGGTGATCGATGAGCAGCAGGACGCTCTCCTCAGGGGTGAGCAGTGCTTGGAGTCCGGCCTTTGCGGTGCGCGTCAAGATGGTTCCTTCTGCGTGGTGGGTCGAACGGTGGATGATTGGAGTCAGAGTTGTTCGGGTGATGCGATCCGGTAGACGAATTCGCCGAGCCCCGACTGCGCGATAGCGAGGAGTAGTCCCGCCAGGCCTTCCTGAGTGGCGGCCATGCTGAGGTCGCCGATGCGGATCGCCTCGTAACCCGCATCGAGACTCAGCTGGCTGACGAGGACTTGGGCTTCGTCGTCGCCGGACCACAGGTTGCTCGGCCGTACGCGGGCGTCGGCGATCTGCCCGTACAGAGAAGCGAAGTTGGTACTGAAGGCCTTTGCCGTCGGCCCGCCCGTGACCGACTTGACGTATTCCGCGTTGGACGTGAAGCCGGCCGGAGCTTGGGCACCGCCATAGAGGTTCGTTGCGTCGAGCACCGTCTTCCCCTCCAGCCCCGCGACGGATGCCAAAGCCGGCTCCACGGCCGGACCCGGTACCGCGAGCAGCACGGCCTCCGCGGCTCCGGCGTCCCCGCCTCCACGCCCCAGCCGCGTCACCTGGTGCCCGGCACGTTCCCACAGGTCGGCCAGCCCGCCACCGATGTTTCCTCGTCCGACCACCGTGATGTTCATGCTGTGCTCCTTGCCAGGCTGAAGTACGACGAATGCCGCGCAGGCCGGAGCCTGTCCCGTGGCGTGAACGACGCTACGACGCCTATCCAGTAAGCGTCCAAGACTTGTCCGGCCGCGCGACGATAGGCTCTGACTATCGATAGAGAGCAGCATCATGAGCGCCCATTGGTGCGGCGTGCTCGCTCGCGGAGCCAGACGAACACGACCACCGCCACGTTCACGACGGCAAGAACGGTCAGCGTGGGTCCACCACCCGCACCTGCGCTGCGATCGACGACAAGAGCGCCGCCCCCGGCCATCAGCACGTTCACCGTCGTCGTGACGAGATTGTTCGCGATGTGGAATCCCATAGCGGCCTCGAGTCCGCGACTGATCAATCCCATCAGGGCCGTGCAGACGGAGAGGAACACGTAGTACCCGATGAGCCAGGGATCACCGGCGCCATGCAGAAGGGCGAACGAGAGGCTCGAGACTACGAGCCCGGCGATGATCGCCGGTCGCACAGCGCGGAACCACGAACCAGCCGCGGGCAGTACCGCGCCCCGGAACATGAGCTCCTCGCCGGCGGACTGTAGGGGAGTGGTGAGAAGTACGACCACCAGCATCGCCACGGTGGTGCCGCTGATACCGAATCCGACCCAGCCCGGAGCGTCGGGTGCCACGACTGCCACTACAGCGGTAGCGGCCCCCACAAGCACGGCAGAGGCCGCGAAGGAGGTCAGAAGACGCCGCTGATCGAAGCGCCGAGGCGAGCTGAGGACGCGCCGCCACGGCACTCTCGCGAACCATGAGACGAGTACCAGGGCAAGCAATGCCGTCAGGCCGGTGCTGATGTTTGCGGCCAACAGCTTGAGCGGAGTGAGCGTCGACTCGAGGGGATCGTCGTCGCCTTCGAAGAGGCCGGCTACCAGATAGAGGCCGAGCTGGAGTACGAGCAGTGTCACCGGAATCGCGACGATGACGATCAGCGACTTCCACCACGCCAGCCGAATGTGCGTACCGAAGGGACGCGTGTCATCCAGTGCACGTGCCGTTGTCCTGGGGGCAACGGCTCCTGATGCACTGGGGTTGGTCTGCGAGTTCATGGGGGCGTCAATCTCTTTCCTGGATACCTGTTGCTCCATCGGATGGCGGCAGTCAGAACCATGTGGCGACAACACAGGCAACCCCGCCGCGGCTGACCATCGCAGCCGGGTCGGGCGGAGTGTGCGCCCGACCCGGCCGCCGAGGCCGTACGTCGTTCTGCTGTCAGTCGGTCACCAGCTCGGCCTTCGGTGGCTCGACTGCGGTGAGGCCCCCGTCCACGGGGATGACGGCGCCGTTGATGTATGAGCCGCCGGGGCTGGCGAGGAAGGCGATCACCTCGGCGATGTCCTCGGGCTGGGCGACGCGGCGCAGCGGGATGAGGGGGTTGTACCTGTCGAGGTACTCGGCCGGAGCGCTGGTGTACACCGGACCGGGCGCCACCGCGTTGACGCGCACACCGGCCGGGCCGAACTCGGCGGCCCAGGCCCGGGTCAGGGAGTTCACAGCGCCCTTTGTGGCGGCGTACACCGCGTTGTAGAAGTCCCCGAGCGTGGCGGCCCCGCTGCTGACGTTGATCACGCTGCCGCTGCCTCGCTCGGCCATCTTGGAGGCCAGCGTGGCGGTCAGTACGTAGACCGCTCGCAGGTTGCCGTCGAGCATCGCGTCGTACTGCTCAGGGGTGATGCTGAGGCTGGGGCCGAAGCTGGCCGCCGCGGCGTTGTTCACCAGCACGTCTACCTCGCCTGCGTCCTGGGCCAGCCGAGTCACGTCCTCCGGGCTGGTCAGGTCCGCGACGACGAAGCGCGCCGTACCGCCGTCGGACCGGATCTCTTGGACCACCTCGGCGCCGCGTTCGGCGTCGCGGCCGGTCACGACCACGTTTGCGCCTCGCGCGGCCAAGGCGATCGCCGTGGCCCGGCCGATGCCGGATGTGGAACCGGTGATCAGGGCTGTCTTGCCGGTCAACTCGCTCATATCGAACTCCTTTGTCTGGATGGTGCTGTCAGCAACCAACTCAGTCAGCTCAAAATTCCGTACCGATCGGTCGGTGCAGAATGGCGATCACAATTGTGGATCGATCGGTACGCAATTGGTAAGCTCGATCGCATGGAGAACAGAGGGAGCGCGCCGGTCGGCCGGCCCCGGGGATTTGACGCCGACGAGGCTCTGGAGAAGGCGATGACGGTCTTCTGGCGGAACGGCTACGAGGGCGCGAGCCTGCCCGAGCTGACCAGCGCCATGGGGATCAGTCGCACCAGCATGTACGCGGCCTTCGGTAACAAGGAGGAACTGTTCCGCAAGGCGCTGCTGCGGTACGCCGACGGCCCGGCGTCGTACGGCGTCGAGGCGGTGGCCGAGCCGACTGCCCAGCAGGTGGCGACGGCCTTCCTGTGCGGTGCCGTGCGCAGCGCCACCTTGCCGGGCTACCCGACCGGGTGTCTCAGCCTGCGGGCCTCCCTGATCGGAGGCGAGGACGGGCAGGCGATCCGCGAACTGCTGGCCGCCTGGCGTGACGAGACCAGCGCCCTGCTGACGAAGCGCTTCCGGCGGGCCGTCAGCGACGGCGATCTGCCCGCGAAGACCGACCCGGCGCTGTTGGCGAGGTATGTCATGACGATCGGCAACGGCGTCGCGGTGCAGGCTGCCGGCGGCGCCGCGCGCGCCGACCTGCAGTTGATCGTCGACGCCGTCCTGCAGAACTGGCCGCCCCTTCTCACTCGGGCGCCGAAGAAGCGGTGACCGCCGCACGGCGGTCGGATCGCTGTGCTGCATGCTCGGAGGCACTGCCTGCTGGTCAGGTCAGAAGGCGGCACAGGCTGGCGCCGCCGAGAAGCTCCGACGGAACCGCCGTGGGAGGGTGTTTCGGTTAGGGCTGTGGAAGGTGGCGGGTGTCGATGAGTTCTTGTGCGACGTCGCGTAGCTTGCGATTGGCGTGCTGGGAGTAGCGCTTGAGTACTTCGAAGGCGCGGCCGTCGTCGAGGTCGTAGCGTTCCATCAAGATGCCCATGGCCTGTCCGACCAGTTTGCGGGCGTCCACCGCGGTCGCCAGGTTTTCTTCGCGGCGTGCGGTCGCGACGGCGATTGAGGCGTGACGGGCCAGGATCTCGGCGACGGCCTGATCCTCGGTGCCGAACCCGTTCGGGGTCGCGCTGTAAAGGCTCAGTACGCCGACCGTTGAAGCGCTGAGGGTCAACGGCAGGTTCAGCACGCTGCGCACGCCGAGGTCGGCCACCAGGAGAGCCCAGTCGGGCCAGCGGTGATCGGTCTGGGTGTCGTTGACCAGCACCGGGACGTGGTCGCGCATACAGGTCGTCATCGGGCCGGCGGTCTGGTCGGCTTCGGCCGGGTGGTCGAGCTGGAAGCGGTAGATCTTGGTGACCGCCGGGTCGGTCACGGCCGGGATCTCCGGCCCCGCCGCAGTCTGGAGAGCGACGCCGGCGAACTCGCATCCCAAGGCGTGCAGCGCGAACTCCACGACTGTCGCGACGGTCTCCTCTACGCCGGCGGCCGCGTGCATTTCGAGTGCCAGGCACGCGAACGCTGATGTGACGCCGCCGATCGGGCCTATTTCAATCTCGTAGCCGGTGCCGGGCCGCCGTTCGGTGCGATCCATGCGTCCATCCTTCCCTGGCTGTGGCCAGCGGTCTGCCCATGCTGGGGCGGCCGGTGGCGTCACAAGGTGGGTCCGTCTCATCGGACGTGGGGTTCCCAGTGCACGGGGCCGACCCAGACCGGCGAGGGGTCCTGCGGCGGGTCCGGGAGCAACACGGCGGGTGCTGACATGGGGCCCGATGGCCGTGGCGCAGCCGCCACGACTCTGGGTGCCGGCTCAGCTCGGACGCGATCGTAGGCGGCACGGCGGATCGGGTCGCGCAAGGTGGCGTACGCGCTCAGGAGTTCTTGCAGGCGCTCGTCGGCCTCGTCCTCGGACTTTGCTGACGCTGCGGGCTCTGCTGATGTGGCCGCTGTCCGCGTGTCGGGGTGCAGTTGCCGGACCAGGGTGCGGAAAGCATGATCGAGGTCCTCGTCGGACGCCTCGGTGGCGACTCCGAGGATCGCGTAGGGGTCGGTGAGCGGTGCGGTCATGGCTGGCTGAATTCTCGTGAAGGCGTGAAATGTCGATCAGTCGTCGTTCAGGGCGTCGATCAGGTGTGGAACACGCCGGGGGACTGGCATCGATCAGTAGGACGGTTGACCGGGGTGATGCGGCGGCCCGCGCCGAGAGTTGTCGTCCTGGGAAGACAGCCGGGCGGGACACTGGTGCCGTCGTCGGCTCATGGGTGTTACTGGCGGGCGGCCGCATCACCGGGTCGGGAACGGTGTCCGGAACGGTGTGTCCGAACTGTGTCAAAGGGTTGGTTGTCGGTCCTGTCTCACTCCTTTCCGGTCCATCCAGGTTCCAGATCCGGGCGTCACTGCATCAGCCGAGGAGTCAACCGCGATCGCGCGGAGGGCTACGACCCCGTCCGACCGGACGTCGCGCCGGACCACGGCAGGCGAGGGAGTGCGGGAGGCGCGGCCACCACGGCTGCGGCGGTGCCCCCCATGCCCTCGCGGACGGAGTCGGAATGTCCGGCGGCGGTTCGCACGGCGAGTCCCAGCTGGCGGCGATCAGTGCGTCGAACTCCGCCCGAACCAGGTCGTTGTCGCTGAGCGCGAGGTCGAGGAAGATGTCGGCCTCGGCGACCGCCTGTTCCGTCTCCGGCATCGATCTCACCCCCTTGACAAGACCCTGCACGCTGCCGCTCCGGACTCGGTGTGTCGGTCAGGCGTCGATCTGTTTGCGGTCGCCGTCGGACGCCGTGACTGCGATCTTGCGCGGCTTGGCCCGTTCGGCGATCGGGATCTTCAACGTCAGTACGCCGGCCTCGTAGCCCGCCTCGATCCGGTCCGCGTCCAGGGTGTCGCCCAGGAACAACTGCCGGGAGAACACGCCGAGCGGACGCTCGGCGACCTGCATCTCGGCGCCGTCGGCAAGCTCGACCGGGCGACGCTCCGCCTTGACCGTCAGCACGTTGCGCTCGACGTCCAGGTCGATCGCGTCCGGCGAAATACCGGGAAGGTCGAACGCCACCACGTACTGGTCGCCGTCGCGGTAGGCGTCCATCGGCATCGACGTCGGATGTGACCACGTGCCCGGGGCCTGGCTCCCGAAGACCTGCTGAGCCAGCCGGTCGAACTCCCGGAACGGATCTGTGCGCATCAACATCGTCCTGCACCTCCTGAATCCTTGATTGTCGGTGGTGTCAACACGCACCTCTGATATAACATGTCATCAAGGCGATGACAAGTACCTCCGTCATCAAAAAGCTGACGCAATCGATTCTGCGAGAGGTAGGTGACGAATGGCAGACGACCCCCATCACCCGGCCACCGCCCGGGTTGGGGTCCCGGGTGCGGCTGAGATCACGCAGACCGCTGCGTGGACCGCCTTCACCACAGTCGACCAAACAGTCCGGCAGCTCGCGTCTCAGGTCGGGGACCAGGAACTGACCACGCACGGGGGGTCGGGGATGGTCGGTGAAGCGGTGAGTTCGGCGGATGTGCTTGCCGCGCTGTCCGGGCTTCGAGCCCTGCAGGATCAGCTGGCTGCCTGGGAGCCGGTGCTCATCGGCGCGGCTCGAGACCGCGGCACCAGTTGGGCAGCGATCGCTCCCGCCCTCGGCTTGGCCAGCCGCCAGGCCGCAGAGCGGCGCTATCTGCGACTTATGCCGCACGCGACTGACCCCGAAGGGATGACCGGAGAACAGCGGGTCCAGGCAGCCCGTGACCGGCGCGCCGGTGACCGCGCGGTCACGCGGTGGGCTCGGGACAACGCGTCCAGGCTGCGTCGGCTCGCGGCGCAGATCACCGCGCTGGACGATCTCGACCCCGGCACCCAGGACACCGTCGAGCAGCTCCTGCTAGCCCTCGGCGACAGCGACACCGCAACCTTGCTCGCACCCCTGGCAGAAGCCGGCGCCAGCCTCGAGGACAGCCACCCGAAGCTGGCTGAACAGGTCTCCGACATCAACCTTGCCACCGACCAGCTACGCACCCGGCCCACGAGCAAGCCGCAATAGCAGCACGCAACGGCAATATGACCACGCACTGGTGTCGCCGCCGAGGGCCGCGGGTACCGGGTGTTCTTCTGGTCGGTGTCCCGCTGGCCACAAAGCGAGGTGGCCGGCCATGGAGCTGCCGTACCTGCTCGAGGTGATGAACGAGGTCTCGGCATCACTGAGCTTCCCGATGGACCTCGACGAGACCCTGGAAGTGATTACCGCCGGCGCCGCCGAAGCTGTGCCGAACATCGACTTCGCCAGCATCTCGATCACTGGCAAAGACGGCAGGATCGAGACCCTCGCCCCCACCGACGAACTGGCGCAGCGAGCCGACGACCTGCAGTACGAACTCGGCGAAGGGCCATGCCTGGACGCCGTGTTCGACCGCCCCGTCGTCCAGGTCGACGACATCGCCACCGATCTGCGCTGGCCGACGTACGGTCCTCGCGCCGCGAAGGAAATCGGGATCGGGTCCCAGCTGGCGTTCCAGTTCCGCGCCGATCCGCACGGCCGCGGCGGAGTCAATCTCTACTCCGTCCATCCCCACGCGCTGACCGCAGAGTCACGCCAGCTCGGCGCGATGTTCGCCAACCTGGCCGCGGTCGCACTGGGTTGGAGCCGCGCGAACACGCTCGCCGAAGAACTCGTGACCCGGACCGACATTGGCGAGGCCATCGGCATCGTCATGGAGCGCTACCGCCTCGACCCCGACCGCGCATTCAGCTTCATCGTACGAACCTCCCAAACCAGCAACACGAAACTGCACGACGTCGCAGCCGGCATCATCGAGGACACAACCCGAAGAGCCGAGTAGACCCAGGGCGTACCCGCAGCGAGGGCCGCTCCTCCTATGTGTCCTGCCATCGCTGCCTTGGACTGCCGCAAGGGGGAGCCGGCAGACCCAGCCGACCAGGCTCAAAACCCGCCAGGCCAGGGCTGAGCCAAGCCAGAGCTGACCCTAGGTCGCTGAGACCGGTCGGTTGGTCGGCGACTGCATCCACCACCGCGGACTGGGCGAGGCGACGAAGCGCTGCTCGGTCACTGCTCCATGGGGACGCTGACAAACGTCGATCAGCGCCAGGTGTTGATGAGCAGTAAACCCCAGGTCAGAGGCCAGATCGGCGAGTTTTCGCCGCGCGCCGCGCTCAGCACCTGCAAGACCCTCGACCTCCGGCACCACGTCGGTCAGGTCGTACAGCTGGAAGCGCTGCTCCTGGGCAGGGGTCGGCGTGACAACCTTCCGGGCGGCTGCGTCACGCAGTACACGCACTTGAGCGCTGAACTCGGCGTACGAGGCGTCTGAATCGTCAACGGTCAGCGGCAGACCAGGAAGCATCGCCTGCGTCACCTGGTGGGTGCCGACCTGCAGTGGAGTGGCTGCGGCGATCCGGGCGATCGTCGCGAGTACGGCTGACCGCGTTGTGCCCAAGCCCTCGTTGTGACGTGCTGCCCAGCCGGCCCAGTCCGCCAGGGCCGCGGCGTCGGCGGGTGCGCATATCCGCCTGCTGTGTAATTGAACGACGCGGGAAGCCTAGGTACGACGGACCGCCCGGCACATCGGCACGCAGACCGAACCTCCGACGCCGACCTCTGTCCTTCGGCAGAGACTCCGATCAGCCGGCGGACAGAAGCTGGCACTCGCCTGGCCTGGTCGACCTGCGGAGAAACCGGGATGACCTCTCGATGCGGCAACTCGGCAGTTCCGAGTCCGACCAATCATCCTCCTGATAGTTGCGTCGGGCACCTTTGTGTGGCGGGTGGCCTGGTAGCCCGAGGGCCGCGATCAGCAGGCTGACACCTGGGACGGTGCCCAACTGGCGGGTCATGCTGACGACCGAACTACCGCAGTCCACAGGGCGCCAGCCGAGTGCCGCGAGCGTCCCGTAAGCAAACCGCCGCGCGATGCGCCGATCGCGAAGATCGGTACGGCGAGCGGTCCCGCCCCGAAGGTGGCGGCGAACAGAAGGTTGGCCAGGTCGGCCCAGCCGAAGCTTCGTACCCGGAGAAGTTCAGGCGGCCGCATTGGTGATGATTGCCTGCGGCCGTACAAGACGAACCCCAAGAGCGCGAGACCGGCGGCGCTGACGGCCACGGTGCTTGCCTAGCCCAGTCCGGTCCGCGTACCAGTGCGAGCGAGAGTGCCGCCACGCCGGTGCCGGAGGACCGGCGGACCTCCGCCGCCGTATCGGCCTCGAAGTCGGTCTTGAGTATGGCCGAGGGGGTTCTCGCGGAGGGATCCGATCGCGCTGTGGTGGCCAGGGTGATCCAGCAGGCGGTCGAAGCCGATGTATCCGACATCAGGTATGCCGTCGGTCGCCTGGCGGAGCAGATCCTCGAGCTCAACCGCAGTTTCCGGACCGCGAGGCCGGCCGGCCACCCCCGGGAACGGAGGATTAATTTGGCTATTGACAGAATAAAAGGCGCCTTCTAGGTTCGGCTGCACTGCGAATCGACTTGAAGGGATGCCGCCATGACCTCATCACTCCCGATCGGCCGGCGACGGGTTCTGCAGCTGGGAGCCGTTGCTGGTGTGTCCCTCGCGGCGACGTCGAAGACGGCCGCGCTCGCCGCCCCGGCGGACGCGCCGCAGGTCGAGGTCACCGATCTCGGTCCGGGGGTCACGAACTTCTCGCTGGCGGCGGGGATCCCGGTCGGTGACCGGGTGTACGTCGCGTCGCGGAACATCGACCCGATGCGGATCGTCGGCTACGACCTGACCACCGACAAGGTCACCAGCGTGACCGCGGGGCCCGGGATCAGCACGCAGTTGCTCGCCGCCGATCCCGAGGGGCGGTACCTGTACGCCGCCGTCGACGAGCGTGGCATGGGACAGCCGGGCTTCCTCCGGGTCGATCTGTCGAAGCCGGACGCGCCCAAGGAGGACCTCGCATCGATCCCCGGCCTCTCGCCGTACGCGATCGCGATGGCCCCGGACGGTGTGCTCTACTTCGGCGGCCTCGAGAAGAACCCGGCCCTGCGGAGGTACGACCCGGCGACCGGTGAGCTCACGACCATCGTCGGGCCGGATCCGAACGTGCCGATGATTCGCAGCCTGTTCGCCACCGAGGATCGGTTGTACGTCGGCACCGGCGCATCGCTCGGGGTGACACCGACGAGCACCCAGGCCGGTCTGTTCGTCATGGATCGGGCAACGAACCAGTACGCGTCGATCCTGCCGCAGGAGTTCGTCGGTGCCGTCGAGGTCCGCGACGTCGCGATCGACGGAGACAGCCTGTACGCCTGCTCGACCACGGCCGCCGGCGCGGCGGTCGCGGTGATGGACGTGGCGAACCCGGGGGAGTACCGCCTGCTGCAGAGTGACCGGCCGTTCCTGCGGCTGCCCCGTGTGCTCGGGAACAAGGTCTACTTCAACGGCGGCGCTCTGATCGAGCTGTCGCTGGACGCCGGTCTCTTCCGTGAGATCACGGTTCCGGACGCGGACTTCGGTGAGATCTGGGGGCTGTGGATCCGTGACGGCAAGGTGATGGTCGTGTCGGCGTTCGGCCTGGTCTTCGAGGTCGATCCGGCCGACGGTGCGACGAAGATCCACGACCTGATCGCGGGTGGCGCGCCGACCGGACCACAACTGGCGATGTCGGTGCACGCCGACCTGAACGGTGTGTACGTCGGCGGCACGAACTCGGTGATGTACCACGACCTGCGCAGCGAGACGCAGACCCGGATCCTGGCGCAGAGCGAGGCGAAGGACATCCTGATCCGCGACCGGACGGCGTACTTCGCGCAGTACAACGCGATCGGCGTCCTGGCCTACGACCCGCGCACGGACGGCGAGTGGCCGCGGCGGGTCGCGCCGTTCCCACCGGCACAGAACCGGCCGCACCAGATCGTCTGGGACGACCGGCACAAGGTGGCGCTGATCGGCCTGCAGTCCGATACCGAGGGCGGCGGATCGCTGCTGACGTTCGACCCCGCGACCTCGCGCACCACGGAGGCGATCAATCCCATCGACAGTACGCAGATGGTGCGCGCGGTAGCGGTCCACGACGGCATCGCCTATCTCGGCGGCCAGAACGTCGGGAACACCGGCGGAACTGTGGTCGCGTGGGATCCCGTACGGCGTAAGGAACTGTGGCGCCTCACGCCGCAGGCCAAACCGACCGGGGTCACCGGGCTCGCGGTGCTCGGCGGGCGTCTCTACGTCATGTGCCACCGCGGAGACTTCTTCGTGCTGGATCTGGCTACCCGACGGATTCTGCACTCTTCGAACCACCGAGCCGCGGTGCCCAGCTATGGGACGCTGCTGGTCAGCCGCGGGCGCGTCTACGCGACCTCGAGCAGCACCTTCTTCCGGTTCGACCCGAAGACGTTCGCACGGACCGACCTGGTCACGCTCGACGCGGAGTGGTACGGGATCCCGCGGTCGGCGGTCGACACCCGCGGAACGTTCTACGCGATCCGCGGCCGCAACCTCGTCCGCGTCCGGATCGACAACTGAGAGGACCTGAACGATGACCAACGCTTCACGAGTCAGCCGCCGTACCATGCTCACGACCGTCGCCGGTACGGCGATAGCGCACCGGCTGGGCCGCCCACACCGGCACGACGGCACCGTCGTGTTCAGCGACGGGTTCGAGACCGGGACGTTCGACGCCTGGGACGCGCAGTCGGTGGAAGGCAACGGCAGCCAGGCCGTGGTGCCGTCGCCGACTGACGCGAACGACCTGGTCGCCCGCTTCACACTTCCCAACGACGGTGTGTCGTTCCGGTCGGAACTCGGCGAGCACCAGTTCGACTGGGGACGCTACGTCTACGAGTTTTCGATCTTCGTGCCGGCCGACTGGGTGATCTTCGAGCGCGGCTCGATCCTTGCGCACTGGCACGGATACCCGCTTCCTGATGGCAGCAGTACGTACCCGCCGCTGGCGCTGAACGCCTATCAGGATCTGTGGCGTCTCGATCTGTCGAGGCTGACCAGCCCGACGACCGCGACGAAGCAGTTCTTTACGCTCGGCTCGCTGACCGACTCGTTCGGCCGCTGGACGAACTGGGTCTTCGATATCACGTGGTCGACCCCGGACAGCGACGGGATACTCGTCATCACCCGCGACGGCACGCAGGTCCTGCGGGAGACCGGCGCCAACAACTACCACCAGCAGTGGTCGCCACATTTCCAGACCGGGATCTACCGCTCCGAGTGGCGCCCGGGCAACACCTGGCCGACCGGTGGCCCGGACGTCAATGTGTACCACCGCGACATCGTGGTGACGCAGTACTGATCAGGCCGGGCTGCCCGCGGTCGTGAACAAGCTGGCCAGTGATGCGTGGGCAGCCCCGGTGGCGATCGCCTCGGGCGAGGCCGGTACGACGTGCAGTTGCGGCGCCGGGGTGTAGTGGTGGACGTACTCCTGCCGGACGGTCGCGGTGGCCAGCGTGTCGAGCCCGAGGCCCGTGACCTCGTCGGTGCAGGCGAGGACGATCGACTCCGGGCCGATGATCTTGGCGAGGTTGGCGACGCCGGCGCCCAGCCGTACCGCGGCGTCCGCGACGACCACGGACTGCTCGGTGTCGCCGTCCGACAGCCGCCGGGTGATACCCCAGCTGCTCGCGTACGCCTCCAGGCAATCGGTCGCACCACAATGGCAGGACCGCTGCTCCGGGCTACCCGTCGCGCGGATGTGCGCGAAACTTCCCGCCGTACCCTCGAACCCGCGATGCATGCGTCCGCCGACCACCACGGACACACCCAGGCTGGTGCCGACGTTGAACACCAGGAGGTCGCGCCCTCGCTGCTCCCGGCCGAACAGCAGCATGCCCTGCGCGAGGCAGTTCACGTAGTTGTCGACGACCACGGGAAGCCCTGTCGTGCGCTCGATCCAGGGGCCGAGGGCAACATCTTCCCAACCGAGCGCGCCGCTGTGCCGGACGGTCCCGGCGGCGCTGTCGACCACCCCCGAGACGGCGAGGCCGGCGCCGAGCAGCTCGGCGCCCTGCCGCCCGTGGCCGAGCGACGTGATCATGTGTTCGACCGCGTCGTCGACCCTGGAGGGCGTCGTGTCCGGCAGCTCGACGTGCTCGGTACGGACGACCGCTCCGCGCAGGTCGACCAGCACTCCGAACAGGTGGTCGCGGGCGATGTGCAGTCCGGCCGCGAAGACTCGGTCGGCGCCGAGCTCCAGCTGCCGGGCCGGTCGTCCCCGGGCGCCCTGGACGGTGTCGCTCTCGGTGAGGTAGCCGGACTCGACGAGCCGGCCGACGATACCGGTCACGGTTGCCGGACTGAGCCCGGTCTGAGTGGCGACCGCGGCCCGGGAGACCGGCGCCTCGGCGCGTACCACGTCGAGCACCAGTGCCTCGTTGATCTCCCGGATGAGCGTCTTGCTGCCGGGCCGCGGCGCCGGTGCGGGCCGCTTGCCGACCCTCGACTGATCCACCTACGACTCCCGTCTCGCGTTGCCGACTTTCCGTGAGTCTAGCAGGGTTATTTTCCATGTTGACAGAAATAATCGATCGGTCCTCTGAGGTGCTGCGATCGGACCTGTCGGAGGCCGTCCGGTGTCATGAAAGATTAATTCAGTCATTGACAGAATTATCGAACTGTTCGTACCTTGGCGCTCATGAGCCACCACATCGTGCTGAGCGTTCCCGCTGCCGAACTGGGCGCGTTCTTCCCGCAGCCGACCCGGGCAGCGCTCGAAGGGCTGGGCCCGGTCGCTGTGTGGGATCCGGGTCGGTTGCAGGACCGGGTGAGCCTGGGCACCGCTCTGGCTGACGCCGAGGTCCTGATCACCGGCTGGGGATTCCCCCGGCTGGATCGTCAGGTCCTGGCGCTGGCGCCGCGTCTCGGATTCGTCATGCACTCCGCGGCCTCGGTGCGCTGGCTCGTCGGCGACGCGTTCTGGGACGCAGGCATCCCGATCTCACAGGCCGGTGCCGCGATGGCGCCGGCCGTCGCCGAACTGTCGCTGACGCTCACGCTGGCCTTGCTCCGGCGCACCCATCGCGTCGACCATGCGCTACGGTCCGGCGTCGACTGGCACACGGCTCGGCAGATCGAGCGCGCCCGGGAGCTTGCCGGTGCGGGGATCGGCGTCATCGGGGCGTCGCGGACCGGTCGGGCCTACATCGCGGCGTGTCAGGCGCTCGGTGCGGACGTTCGGGTCTACGACCCGTACCTGCCGCCGGACGACGGCCTCACGCGGCTCGGTACCGGACTGGGAGAGCTGCTCGCCGGCAGCGAGGTCATCGCGATTCATGCACCCGCGACTGCCGAGACCAACGGGCTGATCGGCGCCGGCGAACTCGCGCTGATCCGGGACGGCGGGCTCTTCGTGAATACGGCACGCTCGGCGATCGTCGACCAGGAGGCGCTGTACGCCGAGGCCGCCTCCGGACGGATCGACGTGGCCCTCGACGTGTTCGACACCGAACCGCTGCAGATCGCCGACCGCTGGCGGTCGTTGCCGAACGTTCTGCTGACTCCGCATCTCGCGGGCGCGACGACACAGTCCCGGGCCCGGGCCGGGTGGATCGTCGTCGACGAGATCAGCCGCTTCCTGGGCGGCGATGCGCTCGAGCACGCGGTGACGCGCCACGACCTCACTCGGATGGGCTGATCTGCAATGGCGAAGAACATCCTGCTGCTGCACTGTCACGACCTCGGCCGGTTCCTCGGTACGTACGGCGTACCGACGGTCCGCACGCCGCACCTGGACGCCCTCGCGGCTGGTTCCGCGGTCTTCGAGGAAGCGTTCGCGGCCGCTCCGACGTGTAGCCCCGCGCGGGCCTCGCTGTTCACGGGGACCTATCCGCAGACGCACGGTGTGCTCGGGCTGACGCACGAGCCGTTCAGCTGGGACCTGCGCGATCCGGCCGCACACCTGGCCCACCGGCTCCGTGCGGCCGGGTACCGCACCGAGTTGGTCGGAGTGCACCACGAGTCGCGGGTCCTTGCCGACGGCATCGTTGCGGAGCGGCTCGGGTTCGATCGGGTCCGCACCGGCGGCGATCGCGATGTCGTCGTCCAGCGAACGCTTGCCGCGCTCGACGACGCGGCTGCGGAGGACAGGCCGTTCTACCTCCAGGTCGGTTTCCACGAACCACACCGGACGCCGTCCGCGCGGGATCGGCCCGGAGTGATGGGGTTCCTCGGCGATGCGGTCCGGCCGGACGACTCGCTGGGTCACACGGTCCCGCCGTACCTGTCCGACGATGCCGGCGCCCGCGAGGAGATCGCCGAGCTGCAAGGGGCGGTGCGGCACGTGGACGAGGGAGTCGGACAGATCCTCTCGCATCTCCGGAAGCTCGGGATGGACGACGAGACGATCGTCGTGTTCACCACCGACCACGGGGTGGCGCTGCCGCGAGCGAAGTGCACGCTGTACGACCCGGGCCTCGGCGTGGCGCTCATGATCCGGGTGCCGGATCGCCCGGCCTGGCAGGGGAGCCGGATCCCGGGGATGGTCAGCCATCTGGATGTTCTGCCGACCTTGTGCGAGCTGACCGGACACGCCCGGCCCGACGCCGTCGAGGGCGTCAGCCTGACCGGACTGGTCGAACGCGGCACGCCGGCGCGTGAATATTGCTTCGGGCAACAGAACTACCACACGTACCACGATCCGAAGCGGTCCGTGCGGACGGCGACCCACAAGCTGGTCGTGAACTTCGGCAACAACCCGAGAGTGATGGATCCGACCCAGTCGTGGACGCACCGCAGTCGTCCGGTGGACCTCGTGGACCCGACCATCGGCAGCAGTCGCGCCTTCGAGTTGTACGACCTGTCGGCTGATCCTGACGAATTGCACGATCGCGCCGACGACCCGGCGTACGCGGGGGTGTTCGCGCGGCTCGCAACCGCTTTGCTGCGCTGGATGTGCCGGACGGGCGACCCGCTCTGGATCGCGGAACCACCGCAGCGCCGGCACCAACTCGTACTGCAGGCACTCGAACGGGCTGGCCGCGGAGCATCGCCGGATCCGATCGAGTTGCCGGACCGACAGAGAAGAGAGACAGCATGAACCTCCGACTCAGGTGCGCCGCCGTACTGACCGCCGTCGCGCTCGCTCTGACGGCCTGCTCGGGTGCGCCGGAGCAGGGCGGCAAGGCAAAGGTGACCTTGTGGATGTACCCGGTCGTCAAGGACGAAGCGGCAAGCAAGAAATTCTGGCAGCAGACCGGGCAGGCGTTCGAGAAGGCGCATCCGGACGTCGACCTGTCGATCGAGATGCAGACCTTCGACAAGCGTGACGCGCAGGTCTCGGCCGCCCTGGCCGCGGGTTCCGGGCCGGATATCGTCCTGGTCACTCCCGACCAGGTCGCGACCTATCAGAGCATCCACGGCCTGCTTCCGGTCGACGACGCGATCAAGCAGGCGCGCGCGGCGTTCTTCCCGGCGACGCTGACCGCGGCGACGTTCGACGGCAAGTTGTACGGTGTCCCGCTGTTCCAGAACGTGAACACGACCGCGTACAACACCAAGGTCTTCAAGGACGCTGGCCTGGCGTTGCCCAAGACCTGGGACGATGTTCTGGCTGCCGCCCCGGTGCTCGCGAAGAAGGGCATCGCGGTAACGGACTACGCGGGTTCCACCGAGCAGACGCTCAACCTGACCTTCTACCCGTTGCTGTGGCAGGCCGGAGGCCGGATCTTCAGCCCGGACGGCAAGGACATCGCCTTCGACTCCGAGCAGGGCGTCGCGGCACTCAAGTTCCTGGTCGATCTGAAGAAGCTCGGCGGACTCCCGGCGGACGCCGTGACAGCCGGACCGAAGGTCGAAGGCGAGCCGATTGCCGCGGGCAAGGTCGGCATGCGGATGTCGGCCTCGCTGGCAGATCTCAAGCAGCTTCGCGCGGCGCTCGGCAGGCAGACCGTGACGTTGGGGGAGCCGCTCGAGGGCGCGGTCCAGGCGACATACGGAAATCCGGGCCTGCTCGCGCTCACGTCGATCAACAAGAAGCAGAACCGCCAGGCGGCGTACGACGTACTCGCGTTCCTCAGCTCCCCGCAGACGCAGCAGGGCCTGAACGGGCTCGCCGGCAACTTCCCGACCCGGACCGACGTTCCCGCACCGGGCAGTGGACCCGACTACGCCGCGATGGCTGAGGCTCTGAAGTCCGCGAATCCTGGTGAACCGTCGCCCGCGGCCCGCCAGGTGATGGCCGCGCTGGCGCCGAAGATCCAGGCGGCTCTGCGTGGTGACCTGACCCCGCAGCAGGCGCTTGACCAGGCGGCCAAGGAAGCCCGTGGCATCCTGCAGCGGTCCGCGCCGCGCTGATCAGACCTTCCCGAGTCGAGAGGCCTCACCATGTTCATGCACGCCCGGTCGCGGCCGGACCCCACCGCCGCGACCCAACGACGCCGTGAGGCGCTGTCCGGGTTCCTGTTCGTCCTGCCGACCCTGGTCATCTTCGCGCTGTTCAAGTTCCTGCCGATCGCGGGTGCCGGTGCGATGAGCCTGACCGACTACCGGCTGAACGGCGACGTGACGTTCCTCGGTGCGGACAACTACCGTCGCCTGTTCTCCGATCCGAACTTCTGGCAGAGCCTGCGGGTGACGGTCCTGTACGTCTGCCTGTTCGTGCCGATGATCCTGGTGGTCGCGCTGGCCGGGGCGGTGCTGCTTGACAAGGTGGTCCGGTACTCCGGGGTGTTTCGATCCCTGCTGTTCGTCCCGTACCTGTGCTCGTTCGTGATGGCCGGCATCGTCTGGTCCTGGATCTTCTCGTCCGACGGGCCACTGAACGCCGCGCTCTCGGGGGCCGGCTTCGGTCGCGTGCCGTTCGTGTCCGGGCCGCAGTTGCTCGTGCTCGCGGCGCTGGCCGTCGTGTCGGTGTGGAAGGGATTCGGCTACTCGATGCTGATCTTCCTGGCCGGTCTGAAGGCGCAGCCGGCAGAGGTCCACGAGTCGGCACGGATCGACGGGGCGTCCAGTTGGCGGGCGTTCTGGAACATCACGCTGCCGCTGCTCCGGCCTGTGACCCTGTTCGTCCTGGTGATCGAGACGATCGTTGGCTTCCAGGTGTTCGACACCATCTTCGTGATCACCGCCGGTGGCCCGAACCAGGCCAGCCACAGCCTCATCTATCTGCTGTACGACGAGGGGTTCAAGTTCCTCGACTTCGGGTACGCCGCGGCCGTCGGTGTGGTGCTGTTCTTCGTCGTCCTGGTGCTGTCGCTCGTACAGCAGCGTTTCGTGGAAGGAAGGGCGAATCGATGAGCCGCAGTCACCGGCAGCTCGCACCGATGCTCGTGCTCGGCACGATTTCCGTGCTGACGGTCGCGCCCTTGGTGGCGATGGTGGTCCTGGCGCTCTCTCCGGCCGACGCACCGACGATCCCGTACGCCGTCCCACGTGCGCTGACGTTCGACAACATCGCCCGGGTGTTTCAGGCCGGCGCCTTCGCACACTGGCTGCTGAACTCGCTGGTCTACTCGATCGTTTCGGTGCTGATCGTCCTGTTGACGGCGTCGATGGCAGCCTACGCATTGGCCCGGAAACGCTTTCCCGGCCGCACCGTGTTGCTCTGGGCAATCATCGCGACGCTGATGGTGCCGATGCAGGCGACGCTGATCCCGTTGTTCGTCATGGTGGCCCGGGTCGGCGGTGTGAACACGCTTTGGGGACTGATCCTGCCCACACTCGCGAACGCCCAGGCGGTGTTCCTGATCCGGCAGTTCGTCCGCGAACTCCCTCAGGAGTACTTCGATGCCGTTCGCATGGACGGCGCGGGGGAGTGGAGGACCTTCACGACCCTCGTCCTGCCGCTGGTCCGGCCGGTCCTCGCGACACTGGCGATCTTCGTCTTCCTCTGGCACTGGAACGATCTGCTCTGGCCGTTGGTCGTCGGGCAGTCGGACCAGGCCCGGACCCTCACCGTCGGATTGGCGACGCTGAACACTGAGACCGCGTCGACTGCAAATGTGATGGCCGCGACGCTCGTGAGCTTCGTACCGTGTCTGATCGTGTTCGCCGTCCTGCAACGCCAGATCATCGCCGGCATCACAGCGGGAGGAGTCAAGGGATGACGACGGTGCGTTTCGGCCTGATCGGCGTCGACTCGCCGCACGCGCCGGCCTTCACCCGTCTGTTCCAGGACGGTGTGGTCGCCGGCAGCGAGATCACCTGCGCTTGGCGGGGCGTCGCCTCGCCGGACTTCCCGCTCTCGCGCGACCGGATCGACGACCTGGCCGCAGAGGTCGCGGCACTCGGCGTCGAGTTCGTCGCGACACCGGAGGCGGTGGCCGAGCGGTGCGACGCCCTCCTGATCGTCGCATCCGACGGGCGGACCCATCCGGCGTACTTCGAGCGGCTGGTGCCGTTCGGCAAACCGACGTACGTCGACACGCGCTTCGCGCCGACGGCCCGGGAGGCGCGGCGGATGCTGGAGACGGCGCGCAGGCACGGTTGCCTCACCCTCGCCGGATCGCCCAAGCGGTTCGCCCGTTCCTTCCGAGCCGTGCTCGGCGGCGACATACAGCACATCGATCTGACAGGACCGTTGCCCACCCAGCCCGGACACCCGTTCCTTGCGTGGTACGGCGTACACCTGGTCGACCTCGCCGTTGCCGCGCTCGGTCCCGGATGCGCATCGGTCGATGCCACGGCGGACGTCATCACCTTGGCCTGGGCCGACGGCCGGACCGCCGCGCTGGCCGAAAATGCCGAGGTAGCCACTCACGGGACAGTGACACAGCAAGGCACGGCGAAGGACTTCCACATCGAACCAGCACCGGCGATGCTGTCCGGCCTGCTGGAATCACTCGTCAGCGCCTGCCGGACCGGCCGGCCGAACGTACCGGAATCCGAAATCCTCGACACCGTGGCGATCATCGATGCTGCCCACCGCAGCCGAACCGCAGGCAGGCCGGTCGAGGTTGCCCGCGGCCCAGTTCGATGAGTATCGCAGGCCCTTATCCGTCACGGGGTTGAGCTCTGTGGATCGTCGCTGTCGAAGCGGACAAGCGGCAGTGACGTGAAGCCGAGCGGTACCGCTCCGACGAGGCAGGTCGCGCCTCCGATGATCGCGCTGAGCTCAAGGCTGGTCGGTGACGCGATCGCCCCGGCGCGGAAGTCACTGAACGCGTCACCGGAGCTTCGCACCGAATCGTCGATGAGCTACTGACGCTGCTGGGCGACAACCTCAAGCCGCACTTGGCCGTGAAGCGCGCGATGCACAATTTGCTGCGTCTCACTGCCCGGGTTGACAGCGGCCAGCCCAAGTCGGTCTGCTCCGTCACTGCTCCGTGGGACGCTGACAAACGCCGATCAGCGCCAGGTGCTGATGAGCAGTAAAACTCCAGGTCAGAGACCAGATCGGCGAGTTCTCGCCCCCGCGGCGCAGTCAGCATCAGCAAGATCCTCGACATCTTCGAAGGCACCCAACAAATCCAACAACTGATCGCCGCGCGTCGGCTGTTGGGGCAGGACCTCTGCTGAGCTGAAATAGCCCTCTTTGCAGGAGATCCACGCGACTACTGGTGTCCTCGGTCTCGATTTTCTTGATGTCCGACAGGTCCGCGCCTGAGAACCGGCACCGACGGGTCCGCCTCGAAAGGTGCGGTGCGAGGTCTTCAGTCGATGGCGTTACCGGCGTATCACGGCAAGTAGCACGGAACGCTCGTCGACGCTTAGGCCGGCGAGTTTTGCTGTCAGGGAGGGAGTAGAACGATGAGCCCAGGACGAGGAAGGCGTCGAGGCTGGGGCCTGGCGACGGTCGCCGCGGCAGCGGTGGCGATCACTGGGGCCGTGACACCGGTCGCGTCGAACGCGACCGGCACCACGCCGGCCGCCGACGCCAATCCGACGGCGTGTGCCAACCGGGTCAACAACACGCCGCAGAAGCTCGTCGAGTGCGTCACCAAGGCCGATCTGTGGGCCCACATGGTCAAGTTCCAGCAGATCGCCGACGCCAATCCGGGCGCGGACGGTCACCCGTCCCGCAACTCGGGGGAGCCCGGCTACAAGGCCTCGGCCGACTACGTGGCCGCCGTCATGAAGGCGGCGGGGTACAACGTGAGGTTGCAGGAATACAAGTTCCACTACTTCAGCTTCGTCGGGACCCCGATTCTGCGGGTGGATGCGCCGACCCCGCACTCGTACGGGATCGGTACGGACTTCAACCCCGGGCAGGTCGCCGGATCGGCCACCGCGCACCTGCAGCCGGCCAAGGGCATCATCGTGCCCGCGACGCCCACGCCCAGCTCGGCCAGCGGCTGCACGGCCGCCGACTTCGCCGGTTTCGTACCGGGCAACATCGCGTTGATCCAGCGCGGCACCTGTACCTTCGCCCAGAAGGTCGCGAACGCCGAGGCCGCCGGCGCGTCCGCCGCGATCATTTTCAACGAGGGCAACCCCGGGCGTACGTCGCTGTTCTCGGGCAGCCTGGCCGGGACCGAGCACATCCCGGTGATCTTCACGTCGTACGACGTCGGCACCCAGTTGCTCGCGCAGTACGTCCCGGGTGCCGCACCGGTGCTGACCGTCGACGTCCGCGCGATCGACGACCCGAACCGCTCGGACTGGAACGTGATCGCGGACTCCAAGGGCGGTGACCCGAACAACGTCCTCGTCGTCGACGCGCACCTGGACGCCATCTACGGGGCCGGGATGCTCGACAACGCTTCGGGCTCGGCCACCATCCTCGACATCGCCCAGCAGCTGAAGAACACCAGCACCAGGAACAAGCTGCGGTTCATCTGGTTCGGCGGCGAGGAGCTCGGCCTGCTCGGCTCGCAGTACTACGTCGACAACCTGTCCGCCGGCGAGCTCGCCAAGATCAAGTTCGACCTCGACGCCGACGTCACGGCGACGCCGAACTACGTGGCCGGCGTCCTCGACCCGAAGGACGGCGTGATGCTGTTCGGCCGCGGCCCGGGTACGCCGATGCCGCCGAGCATCTGGGCGCCGTCCGCGATCGGGCGCGACTACGGGATCAGCTACCTGAACTCGATCGGGAAGAACCACATCCTGTTCTCGGCCGACGGTACGGACGCGTTCATGTTCCAGCAGGCCGGGATCCCGGCGAGTGGCGTGCTCACCGGTCAGGACTGCTGCAAGCTCGCGTCGGACGTCGCGCTGTTCGGCGGCTACGAGGGCAACTTCGAGGGCACCGTGCCGGGCGATGACGGGGGCTGCGTGGACAACCCGTTCCGCTGGTGCGACAACCTCAGCAACAACGACCCCGAGGTCCTGACCTGGATGTCGAAGACCTTCGCGAACATGGTCGGGCAGATGGCGTACGACACGCGGGTGTTCACCGCCGGCAAGCCAGGCACCGGGCACGCCAAGTTGGGTGGGCCGCCGCCGATCGCGGCGCCGAAGAACGCGGTCGCCGGCTGATCAGCTGCTCCGAGCGATCGACGGCAGTTCGGCGATCCTTGCGTACGACGGATCGCCGAACTGTCCGCCGGGCGATACCTAGCCCACGTCGCCGTACGCGTTGATTTCGGCGGTTTCCTGGGGGGTCAGCTCGCGGGGCACCTCGCCGTGGTCGAGTTTCGATCGCTGTACTCGGTGCCGGATGTCGTCGACGATCTCCGGGTTCGCGAGGGTGGACACGTCGCCGACGTCGGAGAAGTTGGAGATGCCGGCGATCACCCGACGCATGATCTTCCCGGACCTCGTCTTCGGCATGTCGGACACGATCCAGACGTGCTTCGGCCGGGCGATCTTGCCGATCTCGCGGTCGATGGCCGCGGCCACCTTGCCCTCGATCTCCTCGCTGGGCTCGAGACCGGGCTTGAGGGCGACGTACATCTCCACCACCCGGCCCCGGTCCGCGTCGACCACCGGGACCGCGGCGGCCTCGGCGACCTCGTCGACGGTCAGGCAGGCGGACTCCAGCTCCTTCGTACCCAGCCGGTGCCCGGCGACGTTGATCACGTCGTCGACGCGGCCGAGGATCCGGAAGTACCCGTCGTCGGCCTGCACCGCGCCGTCGCCGGCGAAGTACGGCCAGTCGTGCCAGTCCTTGCTCTCCGGATTCCGGCAGTACTTGCGGTAGTAGGTGTCGACGAAACGTTCGGGCTGGCCCCAGATTCCCTGGAACACCCCCGGCCACGGATTCCGGATGCAGATGTTGCCGGCCCGCCCGGTGCCGGCCTCGACCGTGTTGCCCTCCTCGTCGTAGATCACCGGGAAGATCCCCAGCGCTCCCGGCCCGCAGCTACCCGGTTTCATTGGCTGCAGTGCCGGCAAGGTACTACCGAGGAAGCCGCCGGTCTCGGTCTGCCACCAGGTGTCCACGACCGCTGCCTCGCCCTTGCCGACGGTCTGGTGGTACCAGCGCCAGACCTCGGGCTCGATCGGCTCGCCGACCGTTGTCATGTGCTTGAAGTGATAGTCGTACTTCGCGGGTTCGTCCGGGCCGAGCTTGCGCAGCATGCGGATCGTGGTCGGCGCGGTGTGGAAGATGTTGACCTTCAGCCGCTCCGCGATCCGCCAGCAGCGCCCGGCATCCGGGTACGTCGGCGCGCCCTCGTACAGCACGCTCGTCGTACCGAGCGACAGCGGTCCGTACACGATGTACGAATGGCCGGTGATCCATCCGATGTCGGCGCAGCACCAATAGGTGTCCTCGGGGTGGATGTCCTGGTAGTACTTCGACGTACCGGCCACGTAGGACAAATAGCCACCGGTGGAGTGCTCGCAGCCTTTCGGCCTGCCGGTGGTGCCACTGGTGTACATCAGGAACAGTGGCGCCTCGGCCGGCATCGGCACGGGCGGCACCATCGTGCCGCGGTAATCGGCGAGGACGTCGTCGACGAAGACGTCCCGGCCGTCGACCATCGGCGTGTCCGAGCTGTACTTGCCGGGGTAGCGCCGGAAGACGAGCACCCGGTCGACCTGTTGGCCCAGGCGGGTCGCCTCGGCCACCGCCTCGTCGGCCTTGACCTTGTGGTCGATCAGCTGCCCGCCGCGGTGGTACGCGTCCATGGTCACCAGGATCCGGCTGCCGGAGTCGGCGATCCGTCCGCCGCACGCGGTGCCACTGAACCCGCCGAAGACCTCCGAATGGACCACGCCCAGCCGGGCGCAGGCCAGCATCGCGACCGGCAGCTCCGACACCATCGGCAGGTGGAACGTGACCCGGTCGCCGGGCTTCAGCCCGCAGTAGTCGCGCAGCAGCGCCGCGAACTCGTTGACCCGCTGGTAGAGCTCCTGGTACGTGACGACGTTCGTGGGCTCGTCCTCAGGCTCGGGAACCCAGATCAGCGCCGCCTTGTTCCGGTCGGCCGCCAGATGCCGGTCGACGCAGTTGTAACAGGCGTTCAGCCGGCCACCGACGAACCACTTCCAGAAGGGTGGATTGCTGGTGTCCAGAAGGGTGTGCCAATACGTGTCCCAGCTGAGCAACTCGGCGTACTCGGTAAAACACTCGGGAAAACGGTCCTCGCCGAAACGGTCGAGAATGGCCGGGTCGGAGGCGTTCGCCTGGCCGATGAATTTCGGCGACGGCGAGAAATACGCCTCCTCCCGCCAGTGCACTGCGATCTGTGCCTCGGAAAGGGGAACCTCGTTGTCGGTGGTCATGTGCCTCAACCTCCCGGAGGATGAGTGAAAACGGCGGAAGGGACCTCGGCGCGAACCCTCTCGCGCCGAAGCTCCCTTCGTGCACTCAGCGATGCGGTGCCGGCGACAACGGGAACACCGGCATCACGGTCCGCTTCCAGGTGAAGTTGGTGACCCCGGCGAACGATGCGTACCAGGCGACGACCGCGGTCACCAGACCGATCCAGCCGCCCACCTTCGTCATCGTCGGCTGGGTCCCGAGCGCCCCGATCGTCAGGAACAGGAACGTCAGCGTCAGGAACACGAAGACGGCCAGTACCGCGGCGTTCACCCGAGCCGCGGCCACGGTCATGTAGGCCGTGAAAATCGTCCAGGCCAGCAGGAACAGCCCGGTCGCCTTCAACACGTCCGGCCCGAGGCCGGGCGCGATGAACTTCACGTACGCGGCGAACGACAGCCAGAACGCGCCGAACGAGCTGAACGCCAGCGCGCCGAACGTGTTGCCCTTCCGGAACTCCCACATGCCGGCCAAGAGCTGGGCCAGCCCGCCGTAGAACAGGGCGAGCGGCAGCACCACGGCTTCCAGCGTCGTGTTGCTGATCAGGTTGGCGTTGAACACGCTGAGTACGAAGGTCGTCATCGCGAACCCCGCGAGACCGAGGGGCGCCGGGTCAGCGATCAACGCACCTGCATCGACTTGCGCCGGGGCGGGGGCCGCGGCTTCGACAGCCGTCGTACCCTGCGCTTGAACTGCGGCACCTTTCTCCAAGTCTGCCATCACAACTCCTCATGCGGATAACCAGCTACGCGCGCCATCCATGAGTGACGTACTTTTCAGCGTAGTCCGATACCGCGAGAATTGACCCGTCCAGCAGAAGTGATCAAACGGGTGTGGAGCGTGCACAGCGCGTGCACCAGTTCGCGGGTGTCGGCGACTTCCCCGCGCAGTACCGGCAGTAATAGCGGCGCGCCCACCAAATGACCGTCAGTGCCGGTACGGCGGCGGTCAGTACCAGTCCGGTGACGAAACACCCGGGGATGGCGTACAGGTCGCCGAGGGTCACCAGGAGAACTCCGAGCATGACCGCGAAGGAGAGCGTGAGCACTGCACTCAGCGACGCGGGGCCTCCGAGCTGCATCTGGGTCAGACGCTGATCCAGTCTCGGGTCCTCCGCTTTCAGCGCGCGTTCCAGCACGCCCAGTTTCTGCTGTTCGTCATCGCTCAGTTTCACTGCGTCTCCTTCGCTGCTCGGCTTGTCGAGCCCCTCCAGCTCGCTCGCCGACCAGGCAGAAGGACGAGCCACACGATGCCGCCACGTTAACGCCAGTTCCAACGACCAGGAACAGCCACAAGTGCCCTCATCGCCCTGTGGCTCAGCACACTTGTGGCAGGTGATTGCTAAAGTAGCAACGTGAAGCCCGCGCAGCCGAACCAGTCGCTGATCGACGGACTGGCCTGTCTGCAGGCGTTGGCGTCGCAGGCGAGACCAGTCGGTTCGCGGGAGCTGGGTCGGGAGCTCGGTCTGGAGCCGACGCGGGTGAACCGGTTGCTGAAGACGCTGGCGCATCTCGGGCTGGCGCAGCAGGACGATAAGCGGAAGTACTCGCCGGGGCCCGGGATCCATGTCCTGGCCGCGCAGAGTCTCCGGGCGTCCGGTCTGCTCACCGCTGCGTTGGGCCCGCTCGAGGCGTTGTTCGGGCTGGGGCACCAGGTCGCGATGGGTGTCCTGTGGCGGGACCAGGTCGCGTACTTGTACCACGCGACGCCCGGCTCGGATCCGCATGAGGGCATCGGCCGCGAGCCGTTGTTCCCGGCGCACCATTCAGGTCTCGGGCAGGCGCTGCTCGCCACTCGCACCGACGACGAGGTGCGGGAGTTGTACGCCGGCACTCAGCACGCGGAGGACGTAGTACTCGACGGGCCGGACGGTCTGCTCTCCGATCTTGCCTTGGTCCGGAAGCAGGGATACGCGCTGACGCGGACCGGGGAGACCGGATCGACCGGCTATCGCACGATCGGCCTGGTGCTGTCCGAGACCGCGGGAACGGCGATCGGTCTGGCCGGTTCGTTCGGCGACCGTTCGGTGCCGCGCCTGGTCAGCGCCCTCGAGGGAACCGCCGCGGTCATCACGGAGGCCGGCGACCGCCGCCTCCCCAGCTCTTCCTGACCCACCCGTCACGGCCGCCGCACCTCACCGGCGGCTGCTTCGGCCTGTCTGGCGCGACCTCTAGGCAGCTCCCTTTTGTGGTGCTAACTTAGCACCACTCTGGTGCTATCAAAGCATCAAAACTGAGTGGAGGTGCTCTCCGATGGTGACCGTCGAGGCTGTGAACACCCAGGCCGGGGACGATCGGGCGAGCGCTTCCCGCGGCGCGCTCGGCCGCTGGGCGCAGCTCGTCCGGGACCGCTCACTCCTCGCGATGGCGGCACCGGCCGTCGTACTCCTGCTGCTGTTCACGTACCTGCCGCTGATCGGCAACATCGTCGCGTTCTTCGACTTCGTGCCGTACCTGCCGTGGTCGGAGTCGCCGTGGGTCGGCCTGGACAACTTCGTCACGTTGCTGTCCGACTCCGCGTTCTGGAACGCGACGCTGAACACCTTGCAGATCAACGGATTGCAGCTGCTGTTCTCGTTCCCTGTCCCGTTGTTGCTCGCGCTCCTGCTGCACAGTCTGGTCTCGACCTGGATTCGTGGGTTCGTCCAATCAGTGATGTATCTACCGCACTTCCTGTCTTGGGTGATCGTGGTCGCGATGTTCCAGCAGGTGTTCGGGGGTACGGGCGCGGTCGCCGGTGCGCTGCGCTCGCTGAGCGGCGAGTCGGTCAACGTGATGAACAACCCCGCGACGTTCAAGCTGCTGATCGTCTCGCAGAACATCTGGAAGGACGCGGGCTGGGGAACGATCCTGTTCCTCGCGGCGCTGACCGCGATCGACCAGGCTCTCTACGAGTCGGCCGCGGTCGACGGGGCAGGTGGCTGGCGAAGGTTCTGGCACATCACGCTTCCCGGCATCCGTCCGATCATCGTGCTGCTGGTGATCCTCCAGCTCGGTCAGTGCCTGACCGTCGGGTTCGAGCAGATCCTCCTGCAGCGCGACAACGTCGGCGCCGATACCGCCGAAGTACTGGACACCTACGTCTACTTCCACGGTGTTGTCGACGGCGACTGGAGTATCGGTGTCGCGGCCGGATTGTTGAAGGGCCTCGTCGGCCTGTTGCTGATCCTGGCCGCCAACAAGGCCGCGCACGCGCTCGGCGAGCAGGGGGTGTACTCCCGTGAGCACTGAAACCGTCGTCCGCCGGTCAACGGGCCGCCCGATCTGGGCCGGCAAACCACCCGCGGTCGTGCTTGTCCTGAAAGCGCTCGCGCTGGTCGCGATCGTTGCTGTGGTCATCTTTCCGTTCCTGATCGTGATCTCGACGAGTCTCGCGAGTCAGGAGCAGATCGACGCAGGCGGCGGCTATGTCCTGTGGCCGACCGATCCGACCCTGGACGCGTTCCGCCAGGTCCTCGCCGGGGCCGCGGTCACCCGCGCGGTCCTGGTCAGTGCCGGCGTCACCATCGTCGGTACGGCGCTCTCGCTCGGCGCGACCGTCCTGGCCGCCTATGCGTTGTCGCGACCGCGGATGGTGCTCCAGCGTCCGCTGCTGTCGCTGGTGCTGCTGACCTTCCTGTTCAGCCCGGGCATCATCCCGACGTACCTGGTGGTGAAGCAGTTCGGGCTGCTCGACAACTACGCGGCGCTGATCCTGCCGAGTGCGATCAGTGCGTTCAACATCGTGATCATGCGCGGGTTCTTCTCGACGATCCCTCGCGAACTGCTCGACAGTGCGTCCGTCGACGGCGCCGGGCACTGGCGGATGCTGACCCGCATCGTCCTCCCGTTGTCCCGGGCGGTCATCGCCGTGGTCGGCCTGTTCTACGCGGTCGGCTACTGGAACGCGTTCTTCAGCGCGCTCCTGTATCTCAACGACTCGGGGAAGTGGCCGTTGCAGCTCGTGCTGCGGACCTATGTTCTGCAAGGCACCCCGATGGCTCAACAGACCGCGGGTGCGGCCGCCGATGTCCTGCCCCCGGCGCAGTCGTTGCAAATGGCCGTCGTACTGATCGCGATCATCCCCGTCGTCCTCGTCTATCCCTTCCTGCAGAAGCACTTCCGGACCGGTGTCCTGACCGGCGCCATCAAGGGCTGAACGCTCCCCGTCACTTTCGCGCCACGTTCGCGTCACTTCCGCGTCACAGAGAGGTCCTGTCATGTCCGATTCCGTCCTGCCGTCGGCGCCCGCCCTGAGCCGCCGCCGACTCCTCGCCGGCGCCGCCGGGCTCGCCGCGGTCGTCGGTGTCCCCGCGCTGTCCGGTTGCTCGAATGCCAAGTCCACCGCTGGTGCCAGCGCTCAGGGTGCCGGTGCGACGTTGCCGGTCCAGGTGCCGTTCGCTGGTACCAAGCCTGATCTCGCGGGCGATCAGTCGAAGGGCATCAACGCGGCGTACTTCGGCTACCCGACGGCGGCCGAACAGGTGCAGACCGTGCACCGCGCGGTCGGCACCGGGGGACCGATGACCGCCTTCGTCATCACCTACAGCCCGCCGCCGCCCGCGTTCGCCGGGAACGCGTACTGGAAGGCAGTCAACCAGGCGCTCAACGTCGAGCTCAAACCTACGCTCGTGCCGCAGGACTTCGGAACCAAGCTCGCCGCGGTGCTGGCCAGTAACGACATTCCGGACATCGTCACGATGAACGTCCCGGACTTCACCTCGCTCAAGCGGGCCGAGACAGTGGCGCAGGCCAGGTTCGCGGACCTGAGCGAGTACCTGTCGGGCGACGCGGTGAAGGACTATCCGAACCTTGCCCGACTGCCGCAGAACGCATGGAAGCCCTGTGTGGTCAAGGGAAAACTGCTCGCCACGCCGACGCTGCGGATCCCGACCGGCAGCGTGGTCTACACCCGGCGGGACCTGATCGAGAAGCTCGGTGGCAACCCCGAGCCGACGAGCGCGGCCGAGTTCGAGCAGCTCTGCGCGGCGATCACGGATCCGGCCAAGAAGCGGTACGCGCTCGCGAACACCGGCGGCTGGATGTCGAGCGCCCTGATCTACCCGATGTTCGGCGTGCCCAACAACTGGCGACGTACCGCGGACGGCACGCTGACGAAGGACTGGGAGACGCCGGAGTGGAAGGAAGCGATCGCCTACACGGCCAAGCTGTGGAAGAAGGGCTACTTCCAGCCGGACAGTACGTCGAGCAGCTACGACGCCTCGCCCGACTTCGCCAGCGGCAGCCTGCTGATGAACAGCGACTCGTTCGTTCGCTACACGGTCCGGACGACGTCCACCCTGACGCCGGGGATCCTGCCGACGTTCAGCGCGGACGGCAAGGCCGGCCAGATCTTCGAGGGGCCGATCACCGACTTCGTGACGTTCGTCAAGAAGGGCTCGGCCGACCGGGTGAAGGAGACGCTGCGGGTGCTCGACTGGTTGTCCGCGCCGTTCGGCAGCAAGGAGAACTTCCTCCGCTCGTACGGCGTCGACGGTACCGACTACGCGCTCAAGAACGGGCTACCAACGCTGACCGACCAAGGCGCCGCGGAGACCTACAGCCTCAGCCTGCGCTTCCTGGCCGGCGGCCCCGACGTCTTGTATGCCGTTAACGGCAACACCGACATCGTCAAACAGATGCACGCGTACCAGACCGCGAACTCGGGACACCGGATCACCGACCCGACCGCCGGACTGATCTCCGAGACGGCGCTCACCACTACCGCGCTGAGCAGCGCGGTCACCGACACGATCACGGACGTGGTCGTCGGCCGCAAGCAGATGTCCGCGCTCGACGAGGCCGTCGCGAAATGGAAGAAGGGCGGCGGCGACAAGTCCAGGGCGGAGTACCAGGAAGCCCTCGCGTCCCGCTGATGTCCACCGATCACCAGGAAAGGCAGTCAATGAGTAACGCACTCCCTGTGGGAGCGATCAGCGGCGTGGTCCCACGCCTCGCCGTCAAAGCCGACCATGTACCCCGCTCCGAGACCGGGATCGGGGCGCTGATGCCCTGGGCCGACCGGCTCTGGTTCGTCACGTACGTCGCGCACACCGACAAGACCGGTGGTGGCACCGGACTGTTCACGATCGACGACGACTTCCAGCTCACCAAGCATCCGGCCAGTGTGGTCGGCACGTATGCGAACAGGCTGGTGCACAAGGAGTCCGACCAGCTGTTCATCGGACCGCACGCGATCGATGTGCACGGCAACGTCCGGACCATCGACGCGCTCGTGGGCGTGCGGCTGACCGCCACCTGCCGGCACCTCACCGACGAGGCCGGCAAGGTGTACTTCGTCGGCATGGAAGGGGAGTTCTTCGAGGTCGACGTACAGACTCTCGAGGCGAAGCAGTTGTACGACCTGTGCCTCGAGCTCGGTGTGAGCGGGTACGCGCACTTCAAGGACGCCTACACCCGGCACGGCCGCGTGGTCGTGGTGAACAACTCGTACTACGAGGAGGACTTCCCGACCGGCGAGAGCGAGGGCCGGCTCGCCGAGTGGGACGGTACGACGTGGCGCATCCTCGCGAAGACGCAGTTCAACACCGTCAGTAGTGCGAACGGCATGGGGCCGGCCTTGTACGCCGTCGGTCAGGACCGGGCGTCGGCGTTGTTCCACGTGTTCCTGCCCGAGACCGGGTGGAAGGTGTACCGGCTGCCGAAGTCGACGCACACTCAGGACCACGCCTTCACTACCGAGTGGCCGCGGATCCGCGAGGTCGAATCCGAGCGGTTGCTGATGGACGCGAGTGGCATGTTCTACGAGCTGCCGTCGCTGACGTATGCGAACTCGGTCTGGGGCATCCGGCCGATCGCCTCGCATCTGCGGATCGTCGGCGACTTCTGCTCCTGGAACGGTCTGCTGGTGATGGCCGGCGACCAGACCACCCCGATCGGCGACTCGAACCCGGTCGCCGGACAGCCGCAGGCGAACCTGTGGTTCGGCAAGACCGACGACCTGTGGCAGTGGGGCAAGCCGCAGGGTTGGGGTGGCCCGTGGTGGGAGACCGCCGTGGAGGCCGACGTACCGTCGGATCCGTATCTGATGACCGGTTTCGAGCACAAGTGCCTGCACCTGACGCACGACTCCGGCAAGCCCGTCGAGTTCACCCTCGAGGTCGATTTCCAGGGCACCGGGAAGTGGCGGCAGTACACGACGATCACCGTCGGGCCGAGCGGCTACGAGGCCTTCGTCTTCCCGACCGGATTCAGCGCGCACTGGATCCGTGTCGTCCCGTCCGCATCGTGTGAAGCCACCGCGCAGCTCGTCTACACCTGACGTACCCCGGGTGTGCGCCGGTCGGCGCACACCCGGGAGAGGTCAGCTATAGACGTGGTGGTTTCCGCCCGTCAGGCGGTATTCGGTGGGGGAGAGTGTGGTGGCGGCTCGGAAGCGGCGGGAGAAGTACAGCGGGTCGCGGTAGCCGACGCGTACGGCGATCTCCGCGATCGGGAGGTTTGTCACCAGCAGCAACTGTCCCGCGAGGTCGATGCGTTGCTGCTGTACGTGCAGCATGAGACTGGTGCCTAGCTGCGCGCGGGCCAGGTGCGCCAGCCGGGTCGCGGACATGTCGGCGATCCTGGCCAGTGACTGAACGGTGTGCGGCTGATCGAGATGCTCCGCGACGTGTTCGACCACTGCCAGAAGTCGTGCGTCCAGCGCGAGCCGGTCCGGGTTCTGCGTGTCGCACCACAGCAGTGCCTCCTCGACGGCGTTCATCGCGAACTGCGAGCTCAACCGCAGGCCGTTGCGCGCTGCCGCGGTCGCGCGATCGAGACTCTGTACGACGCGGTCGCGCACTGCCTGATTGACGCGGAGTTGCCGGAACCCCGGCAGCGGCGAAGGCCATTCCAGCAGCGGTAGCCAGTCCGGGCGTGGATCGAGGTGTGCCCACCGCAAAGACCACCGCCGGGCCTCGGGATCGGTGCCGTAGTCGTGCGGGGTGTACGGCTCGACCAGGGTGATCTCGCCCGGCCCCGTACCCAGGTCCTGCCCGTCCGTCAGGCGGAGGCGTCCGCGCCCGGCAGTGGTGACCAGGAGAAGCCAGTCGGTCGTCCCGCTGGCACGCACCGTCCGGTAGGTGTCGTTGCCGTCCAGTTGCCCGGCGACCGCTCGGACGCTGGAGGACGCGATCTGTACGACACCCGCAGCCGTGGCTGAGCGTGACTTGTCCATGACAGGATTGTCCATGGGAACGAGTGTTTGTGCACTGTCGTCGGTGGTCCGTGATCGGCCATGCTCTGCTCGTGACAGCCACTCATCACGAACTCGCAGTACCTGCCGACGATCCGGTCGCCCTGCGGCAGCGGTATGCCCGCGACGGCGTTCTGCAGGTCAACAACGTCCTCGCATCCGAGGAGATCGACGAGATCCGCACGGCGTTCATGCACCAGGTGCAGGGGGATCGGGAGGCGCTCGGGGCGGTCGGGGAAGTTGCCGAGGGCGACATTCTTGCCCGCTACCCGCGCTTCATGCAGCCGCATCGCCGGCCGGATCTGCTGGTCGGGCAGATCGCCCGGCGGCTGATCACCGATCCGCGAATCCTCGATGTGGTCACCGCACTGATCGGCCCGGCGTACGGCGCCCAGTCCATGTTCTACTTCAAGCCGCCGACGGCGCGGGGCCAGGCGATGCACCAGGACAACTACTTCCTGCGCTCGCATCCGGAGACCTGCCTGGCCGCCTGGATCGCGGTGGATCGCTGTGACGCCGCGAACGGTGGCCTTGCCGTCGTGCCGGGCAGCCACGCGATGGAGGTGGTCTGCCCGGAGGTCGCTGACGCCGAGGAGTCGTTCACCCGGGGGCTGGTTCGGCCGCCCGCGGGGATGACCGCCGTACAGACCGATATGCAGCCTGGAGACGTGCTGTTCTTCCACGGCAGTGCGGTCCACGGGTCGCTTCCGAACACCACCACCGGTCGCTTCCGCCGGTCGCTGATCTTTCACTACGTCCCACAGGCGAGCACCGAGATCTCCAAGGGCTACATGCCGCTGATCACCCCCGACGGACAGGAGATCCGGATCGGTGAGGCACACGGCGGTGGGCCGTGCGGCGACGGTTTCGAAGGCGCGATGCACTAGCCGCAGGCGACTCGAGAATCCCTCGGGCAGGAGAGCGAACGCCCCGACGCAGCTCAGAATCGAAGGGAAGAGTACATGGCGGCATTGACTCGACGGAGGCTCCTGACGGGTGCCGCCGGCCTCGGGGCGCTGGTCGGCGCGGGAGGCCTGTCAGGGTGCGGATCGCGGACGTCGATCTCGTCCGACCCGAACGAACTCGTGCTCTGGTACTGGAACCGGTCCGCCGATCCGGCACAGCTTCGAACGGCCGCCGGACAGATCCCGGGAACCGACGGCAAGCGGCTGCGCGCCGACATCATCGGCCAGGACTTCGACACCAAGTTGCGGACGAGCCTCGCGGGCAATGCCTACATCCCGGACGTCACGTTCATCAACTCCAATGTCTCGCTGTACTTCCCCGACGAGGAACTGTTCCTGGACCTGAACGAGCTGGGAGCCCAGAAGTACAAGGACTTGTACTTCGACTGGAAGTGGCGCCTCGGACTCACACCGACCAACCGGTTCTGCTTCTTCCCCGGTCCGTGCGGTCCGACCGGCCTCTACTACCGGAAGGACATCTTCGACAAGGCCGGGATCGCGTCCGACCCGGCGGCCGTCAGCGCACAGATCAAGACCTGGGACGGCTACATCGAGCTCGGGCAGAAGCTGAAGAAGAACTTCGGTTCCTTCCTGAACGTCACCGGCTCCGTCATCTTCAGCCAGTACATCAATGCCAGCGCCGAGCGGTACTTCGACACGGCCGGGAAGCCGCTGTACATGCAGCCGGACAGCACCATTCGCAAGGCCTGGGACACCGCGGTCAAGGCGATCAAGGCGGGAATCACCGGTAACCAGCAGATCAGCGCCGATCAGAACGCTGCCTGGACGACCGGTAAGACCGCAGGCCACATCGAGGGCAACTGGTGGACGCAGATCCTCACCGAGATCGCACCGCTGACCAAGGGAAAGTGGCGGTTGGCGACGCCGCCGGTGCGGGCCGGTAACAGCGGCGGGTCGTTCGTCTGCCTGCCGCGCACCTGCAAAGACCCCGAGGCCGCGTTCAAGTTCATCACCTGGCTGAACAGCCCGGAGAACCAGGCCAGTGCGTTCACGACCATGCAGCTCTTCCCGGCGGCAAAGACGTCTGCCGATCTCGGGGTCATGAAGGACAACTCGAACTTCTTCGGGGACCAGGACACGCTCACGTTCTTCTCGAGGTCCGCCGAGGCAGTTCCCACCGCCTTCATCAGTACCTACGAGGCCCAGGCCCAGTACTTCAGTACCGAGATCGTCAACGTGGAGAGTGCGGGCAAGGATCCCGACCACGCCTGGAACGACGCCGTACAGCAGACCAACAAGATGCTGCGCAAGCGGGGTGTCGACGTATGACGACCGACACCACCGTCGCGCCGGCCGGTGTGACCGCCGCAACGGGAACGACGAGCCTGCGGCCCAATCCGTTCAAGAAGTTCTGGCCGCAGTACGTCGCGGTCGCACCGTTCTACCTCCTCTTCCTGGTCTTCGGACTCTTCCCGCTGCTGTTCTCGGTCTATCTGTCGTTCACCGACTGGGACGGAACGGGGAAGATCAAGTTCGTCGGTCTGACCCAGTACAAGTACCTGATCAGCGACGACCGGTTCTGGAACGCGGTGGGGAACACCTTCGCGATCTGGTTCATCTCCACGGTCCCGACCCTGTTCCTGGCGCTGGTGATCGCGTTCCTGCTGCATCAGAACATCCGGTTCAAGGGTGTCTACCGGGTCGCCTTCTTCATTCCGAACGTCACCAGCATGGTCGCGATGGCGATCGTGTTCGGGTCGGTCTTCTCCGACAGCTTCGGCCTGATCAACTCCGCCCTGACCGCGCTGCACCTCGACCAGATCTCCTGGTTGTCGGATCCGTGGGGCGTCAAGGTCACCATCGCGGTGATGGTGATCTGGAGGTACACCGGCTACAACGCGATCATCTATCTGGCCGGCCTGCAGGCGATCCCCACCGAGCTGTACGAATCGGCGCGCGTCGACGGCGCGCGGATGTGGCAGATCTTCGCGCACATCACAGTGCCGATGCTTCGCCCGGTGATCCTGTTCACGGTGATCACCTCCACCATCGGAGGTCTGAGTCTGTTCACCGAACCACAGGTGTTGCTCGGTGACACCGGCGGTCCGGGCGAAGCCGGCATGACGATCGTGCTGTATCAGTACAACCAGGCCTTCACCCAGTTCGACTTCGGGTACGGCTCGGCGATCGCGTGGGCCTTGTTCATCATCGCTGCGGTGTTTGCCGCCATCAACTGGCGGCTGGTCAGCGAACGTGAGGTCGACGGGCAAAAGATGTTCCGGAGCCGCCGCCAGCGCAAGGGGGCCGTCAAGTGACCACGATCTTCGCCAGGGGAGCCCGGCTGGGCGATCCGACCGAGAAGGCCACCAGCAGCGGGGTTCGGCGGGGAGGGATCGTCGGCCGACTGGTCACCCACGCCTGCATCGTGGTCGGCGTTCTGCTGTCACTCTTCCCGTTCTACTGGCTGCTGATGATGTCGACCCACACCACGGCCGAGATCTTCGGCTATCCGCCGAAGCTGTGGATCGGTGACAGCTTCCGGCAGAACGTCCGTGGCGTGGTCGACAACGTCGATCTGCTGCAGTCCCTGTTGATCACGTTCGTGATCTCTGCCGCGGTGGCAGTGCTGGTGATGTTCTTCGACTCGCTGGCGGCTTACGCCTTCGCGAAGTACGACTTCCCGGGCAAGAACCCCTTGTTCTTGGTGCTTCTCGCCACCTTTCTGGTGCCTGGCAGCCTGTCGTTGGTGCCGAGCTTCGTGCTGATGAGTTGGCTCGGCTGGATCGGCGGCTTCCAGGCACTGATCGTCCCCGGGGCGGCGAACGCGTTCGGCATTTTCCTGCTCCGGCAGTTCGCGCAGACGTCGATCCCGAACGAACTGATCGACGCCGCCCGCGTCGACGGCGCCGGCTTCTTCCGCACGTGGCGAAGCATCGGCGTCCCGATGATGCGGGGCGGTATCGCGTTCCTGGGCATCTTCACCTTCATCGGCACCTGGAACGACTACGTCTGGCCGTTGATCGTCCTGGTCAATCCGCAGCGGCAGACCCTGCAGGTCGCGTTGTCGACGCTGAACTCGGTCTACCAGATCAATTACGGCATGGTGATGGCCGGCGCGGTGATCAGCGTCGTACCACTGATCGGCATCTTCATCATCGGCTCCCGGCATTTCATTGCAAACATCGCAGCGGGCGCACTCAAAGGCTGAACGTCGGGCGGGGAGCCCGAACAGCTCTCCGTGGGTGGCCTGGCCAGGGTCGGGCTGAACGGTTGACAGCGCCTCCGAGGTGGATCATGGTGAGATTCGCGAAAGCGCTTTCGCTCATCTGTCTACACGTGTAGAGATCCAGGCTGTGAATCCGACGAGAGGATCGACGATGCTTGATTCGGTGCGGAGGGCCGTGGCGGCGGTTGCCGTCGGGCTGCTCACCGCGACGCTGTTGATATCACCAGCCAGTGCTGCGACTGATCCGGGGATCGTGTTCAGCGACCCGGTGTCCGCCGACGGGATCACCGCGTGGCCTGGTGACCCGGACAAGACGCCGGCGCACGCAGCGTCGAGCAGGCTGGGTGTGCCGTGCTGGCAGACCAGTAACGATCTCAAGGACCAGTACATCTATCTGAACGTCGACGCGGCCCGGATCCCGGCCGGGGCCACGGACGCCGTACTCACCGTGAACTACTTCGACGCCCCGGGCCAGCAACTCAGCGCGCAGTACGACGGTGTCGGGGCGGCGTTCACCTCGCTGCCGTGGTTCTCGTTCCCCGGCACCGGTGGCTGGTCGACCACTCAGTTCCGGATGTCCAACATCAACTTCCAGAACCGCGCGAACGGGGCCGACATCCGGCTGATGGCGAATGCGCCTGGTGGTGTCATCAGTTCGGTCTGCATCAGCTCGGTCAGTCTCTCCTTTGCCGACACCACGGGCATCACCGTGACCAACCAGAGTCTGGTGTTCCAGCAGGGCTCGGGCACCGTGAACCTCACATCGACCGCGTCGTCGGTCGCGTGGAACATCACCGACGACCAGTACCTGCCGGTTGCCTCGGGCAGCACTACGAACGGGACCATCAGTACCGCATCCCTCGGCCCCGGCTTCTACAACCTCCGCCTGACCGCGGGCTCGACGGTCGTGGGTACGACGCTTGCGGTCATCCCGCCGTTGCCGTCCGGAATCCAGTCCCCGACCGGCAAGTGGGGTGTGAACACCCACATGGCCCACTACTACGACCTCAGCGGTGCACTGATCCGTACGCTGGCGCTCGCCGGCTTCTCGCACATCCGGGAGAGCCTGGAGTGGCGAAGCGTCGAGTCCGGCTCACCGGGCAACTATGCGGTCCCGGCGCAGTACGACGCGATGATGGCAGACGCGAAAGCGAACGGTCTGACTCCGCTGCTCGGGACCGGTTACAGGAACCCGCTCTATGACGGCGGCCACACGCCGAGCACTCCGGAAGGCCTGGCGGCTTTCGGTAGGTACCAGAGCTGGTGGCTGACGCATTTCTCGGGCACGACGAACGACATCGGGACCTACAACGAGTACTACCAGCCCGGATTCAACGACAGCGCGTGCGGCATCACCGGCGCCTGCTTCGTCCAGCTGATGAAGGCGGCGTACGAGCAGACACACGCCGGCAACCCGAACGCGAACGTCCTGGCCGATGTCGGCCCCAACAAGGGCGACACGTCGTTCCGCGACCAGGTCCTCGCCCAGGGCGGACTCTCCTACGTGGACACGATCGACGCCCACGTCTACACCTTCGGCGGTCCGGAGGGTGATCTGGACACCCAGATCCAGAGCCTGCGTACCGCGGCCGACGCACATGGCGGCGCCGGCAAGCCGATCTGGGTCAGCGAGGAGGGCTATCCGACCGCGCCGAGCTTCGGTGGATCGATGCTCGGCCAGGCGCGCATGTCGATCCGCAACGACGCGCTGTTGCTCGCGAACAACGTCGCCCAGTTCTACTGGTACGACGCACTCAACGACGGCACGAATCTGGACGACAAGGAGTCCACGTTCGGCCTGCTCCAGGCGCCTGCGGGACCGATCGCAGGAATGGCGCCGAAGCCGGCCCTGGTCGCGAAGGCCACGACGATCCGCGCCCTCAGCGGCCTGACCTACAGCGGCAGCGACAACCTCACCGCGCCGCTGTACTCGCAGCGCTTCGGTTCCGGTACGTCGACCACTCGCGTGCTGTGGTCGACCGGCACCGGCACGTCCGCGGTCAACCTGAGTACGACGAGCCCGCTGCAGGTGACCGATATGTACGGCCATCGGACCACTCTGACACCGACCAACGGTGTGGTCACGATGACCGTCGACCAGGATCCGGTGTTCGTGAAGGGGGCCGCGACCGGCGTCACCGTCACCACCGCCCCGCAGGTCAAGGTCGCCGCCGCGGACCCGTCCAACTCGCAGGAGCCGACGGCGGTCACGGTCACCCTCAAGGGCACGCCGTACAACCTTGGAACGCGCGCGGTGACAGTCGGCGGTCAGACCAAATCGGTGGTGGTGACGCCAGGCAAGGACACCACGATCACCCTGCAGGTGCCGGCCACTGACACCCTCGGCCCGCGGCACGTGGTTGCCACGGTGTCCCGCGCCGGGAGACCTACCGCCCGCTTGGTTGCCTGGACCAGCGTCGAACAGGCGACCAAGATCCGTGTCGTCCCACAGATCACGCAGGTCGCACCGTTGCAGGGTGGGCTCGGTATCGAACTCACCAACACCAGAGCGAAAACCGCCGCGACCGTTCAGGACCTGACGTGGACAATCGCGGGTCAGAAGGGCAACGCCGGCAGCGGACAGTCGATCGCGCCCGGGCAGAAGGCAACGATCGCGATCCCGGTGACCGGGCTTCAGGCCTGGAAGTCCTATGCCTACACCGTTGACGTCACGACGTCCGACGGCAACAAGGTCACCGCCAAGGGCACCACTGCCTTCGATCCGATCGTGCCATCGGCAACAACTCCGCAGAGCTCGATCAACCTGGCGACCGATGCCAGTTGGCTTGCGTTCAGCCGGCCGTGGGGTGGCGCCGCCGATCTCTCCGGCACAGCCAATTTCCAGTACGACGCCACTGGCTTGACCATCAACGCCGATGTCACCGACGACGTGTTCTCGCAGACCGAGATCGCCCCGAACCTGTGGCGTGGCGACAGCCTGCAGTTCGCGATCAGCAACGGGCTGCCTGGGGAGAACGCGAAAGCTACTGAGATCGGGGCTGCGCTGTTGCCGGCCGGTCCCACGGTGTACACGTTCGGTACGGCGGACGGCAGTCCGACCGGCGCCACGCCAGGTGCCACTGCCGACATCACCCGCGCCGATGGCGTCACGTCGTACCGGATCAAGGTTCCGTGGACGGCGCTCGGATTCGAGGCGCAGCCGACCGGTGCGGTGGCGATTTCCCTTGCGCTGAACGAGAACGACGGCGCTGGACGCGTCGGAGCGATGCAGTGGGCGAGTGGCATCGAGACCGGCAAGACCACGACCCTGTACCTGCCGGGAACGTTCACCAATTAGTACGCGGTCCCCGCGGGGGGGGGCCGCACCCCCCGCGGCCCCCCCGGGGGGGGGGGGGGGGGGTTCGAGGGGCGGGTGGGGCGGGGGGGCGCGGCTGTGAGCCGCACCCCGCGCGCGGGCGA
>NZ_JBSHBJ010000004.1:200470-363544 GCF_053611945.1 Kribbella sp. NPDC054772
GGGCGACACTGCCCCGCGGGACGACCGATGGAGGGCGGATGTGACTGAACTGGCGAAGGTAGCGGTAGGCGCGCACTTGACTTACCCGCACGCCAACGGGTTTCACGCGGGTGGCGATCGACTGGCGACCGTGCGCTGGGATCCCGAGCGGCTCGCGTTCGGGATCGCGAGTGTGCCGTGGCGGGACCCGCGGAGCCACGACGTACGCGAGATCTGTACGGTGCTCGGCCAGCACGACGGCGAGGGAACCGTCTGGTTCGACGTCGCGCGGTCAGCCGAGCGGCTGGTTGGGGTCTGGGCGAACGCTCTGCACCTCGTTGATCTCGCTGATGAGGCCAGCACACCTGAGACCGTGTACCGCGCGCCGTACGGATGTACCCTGCAGGCCCTCGTCAGCATCAATGCCGCGGGTGATCGAGCGCTCATCTCGGAGGAGTGGCCGGGATCGTTCCGGTTGCTCGAGGTCGATCTCGCGACGGGTGCTGTCGAGGAACTGCATGACCGCACGTGGTGGGCGAATCATGCGCACTACTGCCCTGCCGACGAAGGGTGGATCGGTTTCTCGCACGAAGGGACGGCAGACTCTGTTCCGGATCGGGTCTGGGCGCGGCACGGGACGGAGCTGCCCGCAGGTGGCTGTGTGCTCACGCAACCTGAGGACCTGTTTTTCGGACATGAGCGTTGGGCGCACCACGCGGTCGGCGCGGTCGTCGTTGCCTATGGCATCAGTCCGGGCGAGCGACGAGGGCTGTACTGGACCTCGCCTGACGAACCCGCGGGACGGCTGCTCTCGCGCGGCGACCGATTCTGGCACTGCGATATCAGCCGGGACGGGACGCTGGCCGTCGTCGACACGACCGGCCCGGCCGATCAGCCGGGGACAGGGTGGGACGGTGGAAACACTTCCGACGTACTGCTGGTCGATCTCCGTGACGGTCGCACGACGCCGCTCGCCCGCACACTCGCGACTCGCCATCCGGCCCACCCGCACCCGATCTTCGCGCCGGATGGATCAGCAGTCCTCTTCAACAACCTGGACCCCGACGGCACGGTCTCCATCAGCCGGGTCGACATTTGAGCCCGTCCGGAAATATTGTCCGCTGATCGAGCAACGCAGTCCAAGGACTGGTGTGATTCCGGTCGGTACCGTCCGTGGAATGGAAGCTGAGCAGAGAAACGGGATCGGTCGGAGGGCGCTTCTCAAAGCCACGTCGATCGCGGCGGGCGGGATTGTCTTGGGGGCGTCGAGCGCGGCCGAGGCTGCTGGGATCCCCAGTAAGCGTCTGGTGCCGATGAATGACCGGAATATCCGGTCCCAGGGTCGCTGGCAGGAGCAGGCGAACGGGGACATCTACGGGTATTACCAGAGTGGGCTGGAACTGGACTTCACCGGGACGGCTATTTCGCTGACGCTCGAAGGTGCTTGCCGGCTGCTGTACCGGGTGGATGGTGGCGCGGTTCAGCGAAACATCACGGACACCGCGACGGAGACGACCGATGGTCCGCATCCGACCGTCGCCGCTCACGACAAGGTTGCCATCAACTTGGCGACGTCGATTCAGCAGCACTTGCCGGCGTGGCACTGACCTCCAGGGCGATTCGTGGAGGTTGTCCGTCTTCCCACGCGCGGGACCATTCGGTGGCGAACTCGAGGTCGGGGACGCGGCCTTGTCGCAGTACGACGGTCTTCGAACCAAGCAGCCGGCGTGCGGGGACCTGTCTGAGGTCGGCGACGACCTCCGCGAAGCGGTGGCCGGCGGGTTTGACGTGGTTGTCGATGTCGAGGAGCCCGAGGCCGTACTCGAGGTCCGCGAACCCGCCGTACTCGGGGCGGATGTCGTGCGAGGCCCACCAGGACAGGGCGGTGACGCCAGGGGCCGACACGGCGTGGCGGAGCAGTCGTTCGGTGGCGTCCTCGACACTGACGCCGGTGACCCACTCGGGGGCCACGCCGATCTCCTGCACCCAGATCGGTCTCGGTGTCGCCTGGTGTGCGGCGGCGACGTGGGCGAGGTACGAGCCGATCGACCAGGCGAGGTCGTTGTCCTCACCGAAGTGGCCGAGGAAGCCGCTGAAGTACGGCCAGGCGTGGACTGTGGTGATGTCCGGCTCGTTGGCGAGCAGCGCCGGACTGAAACCGGTCTGCGACGTGGTCCATGGCTGGTGGTCTGCTCCGAGCACGACCGGCAGCCCGGGCGCGGCAGAGTGCGCAGCGGCGATCAGCGTTCGCGCCCAGGCGTCCAGGTCTGCCGTGGTGATCGTCTCGGTCTCGAACCCGACCAGCATGTTCGGCTCGTTTCCGAGATCGATGCCGGCGCCCGCCGGGTGCTCACCAACCAGCTCGGTGATCGCGGTGATCAAGGTACTGGCGCCTGTGACCGCCACAGGGTCGGTGAAGAGGTTCTTCCCGGTGAGCCACGGCGGACGGAACACCCACCCGGAGAGGAAGCCGTTGAGCACCGTGACCCAGACATCGAGACCGACTTCCTCCGCACGATCCAGCAGGATGGACAGCCGGGACATGGCGGTCGCCGAGACCGTGGTCGGGAACGGCTGGAAGACCGGCCAGATGCACTGGATGCGGACGTGATCGCAGCCGAGCACGGCGATCGCGGCGAGGTCCTCGGCGATCGAACGCTCGTCGAAGTCGAGCCACGCATTCCACCACTGCTGCCGCGGTACGTAGTTGACGCCAAAGGCCGTGCGGTCCAGGTCGATCATCATCCAGTCTCTCTGATAGGCGGTCATTGGGACTCCTCGGGGTTGCCGGGTTTCCACGCGAGGACCTGGCCGCGCTCGGTGAGTCTGGCCCGCAAGGTTGGGATGTCGATGTCTTGTACGTCGGTTCGCGCCCGGAGTGATTGCACCGCGGCGACGGCCGCGGACTCGGCCAGCACACAGAACACGGGCTCCATCCGCGTCGCGGCGTACCCGATGTGGGTGGCGGAGAGGCAGACCGGGACCAGCAGGTTGCCGCAGTCGGTGGGCTTCGGCGTGATGGCCCGGTAGGGGATCGGATAGGGACGGCCGGTTCCGAGATGGCCGCCGATGAACATGTCGCCCTCGGTCGCCACGCCGACCTGCCCGGTGGCGGGGTCGCGGTGTGCGATTCGTCGTACCGGATAGACGTCGACTCCGAACAACGCCAGTCCGATGCTGTCGGCTGGTTCGGCCAGGTTGGCGACGTCTGCATGGGTGACGGTGTATTCGCCGTCGAGCCGGCGTGAAACCCGGACGTACAGCTGCGGTGGCCACCCGTCGGTGTCGGGGAAGACACTCGCGTCCATTCCGTACGCCGCGGTCTCGGCGCGGAAGTCCGCGGGTACGGCGGGATCCGTCGACAGGAAGTGGTGGAGGCCGCGCAGGTAGTCGATGTGGTCACGCCAGACTCGCGAACGGGTGTCCCAATCGCCGTCCTGGTACTCGCGACTCACACCGACCGGGGCGTTGGTGATCAGGGAGCCCCGCTGGTAGTTGTACTCACCCGAGTTGAGCCAGCCGGGGAAGATCCCGCGGAGCGCGTCGAGGTCGGCGCCGAGGTGGGTGACGTACCGCCGTACCAGCTCGTAGTCAGCAGGCGAGTAGTCGTCGGGCGGAGTGATCTCCTTGCGCGACGCGGCGTCGGTCGTCACATAGAAACGGAAGTTGTAGGCCTGGGCGTACTCGTCCGCCGCGCCGCGAGGGCGGCCGTGATCCGCGTCGAGCAGGGGCAGCAGACCACTGGTGCTGTCTCCGGGGACGACGTATGGATCGATCGACGTCCAGTTGGTCACCGGCTGGACACCTGCGATTTCTTCGCCGAACTCGTCCCGCGACTCGCGCCCGATGCGGTAGGGGACCCCGGCCAACGCCATGAGGTCACCTTCGTACGACGCGTCGATGAAAACCTCCGCCCGTACGTCGATGTCCGGCACCGACCCGCCGGCCGGCAGTGGGACACCCCACTCGTCGGGAGTCGAGGTCTCCAGGTGCACCGCCGTGATGCGGTGACCTTCGCGGGTGACGGAGCGGACGCGGCGCTCGAAGTACACCTCGATCCCCGCATCGGCGATCCATTGATGGAAGGCACGCAGTACGTCGTGCGGGTGCTCGCCGAAGCCGAAGACAGCGTCCTTCGTCAGGCCGCCGACCGCGGCCGGAATCGGGCAGTCCTGCCGGGGTTTGATCCCCGCGCTGAGCATCCCGCCGAGCCATCGGCCCGGCTCGATCATGACGACGGACGCACCTTCCTGATGCGCGGTCATCGCCGCGACACAGCCCGCGGGGGTGCCGCCATACACACAGACATCGACCATGCCATGCACTCTGCCGCGGTGCCTGCGTCGCGTGGGATAGCCAATCTGAACGTCTGCATGTACTTTCTTGCCGTACCGACGCTGGACGGTTACCTACACTGCTCGCTCATCATTGCGTGCCATTGCCGGATGCGCCTTCGCTCCGGTTGACGGTTTGTTGGACGAAGTTGAACGGCACTGATCGCGCCGGCGTCGGTCAGTCGACGACCTGCGCGTTGAAGCGGGCGCCACTCACCGGAAGCGCCGGCTGGGCTTCGGCGGAGCTGTGGTAGCGGGCCTCGCCGGTGCGGGCCCGGTTGCGGTAGGCGGACGGGCTGAGGCCGTAAGCGTTCTTGAACCGACGGGCGAAGTACCCCGCGTCCTCCCAACCGACGCGGGCGCCGATCTGAGCGACCGGTTCGTCGGTCTGCACCAGAATTCGGGCGGCCGCCTGCGCTCGCAGCCGATTGAGGTACGCGATCGGGGGAGCGCCGAGCTCGCGCTGGAACAGGCGGACGAGGTGGGTCCGTTCGGTGGTGGTGGCGGCGGCGAGCTGTGCCAGCGTCCAGGACCGGCCGGGATCGTCGTCCATCAGCTGGGCGGCGCGGGACACCGCCGGGTGCGGCGGGGCGATCGACCGGCGATGGATCGCCTGCTCTGGCGACCAGGAGCGGTTCAGGATGTCGAGATAGATCAGCAGGTGGCCGACGAGCTCGATGCGGGAACGCCGTGCGTGGGTCGTGTTGCTGATGCTGTGCAGCTCGGCGATCGCGAGGCTCATGTCGTACCGGCCCAGCTCGACGCGTTGTGGCAACGGGAGGCTCGACTTGTGTACGGTCTGCATCAGCGGCAGCTCGGCGTCGAGGAACGACAACGTCCCGTCGATCAGCTCGGGTGCGACGAAGCTGTCGAAGACCACGAGGTCCTCGCACTGCGCGTACCCGTGCCACTGGCTCGGCGGTACGACGATGACGCTACCGGGCCCGATCGGGTGGTCCCCGTCGGCCGCGATGTGGACTCCGCGGCCCTGGGTGACGAGCGCGATCTCGAAGAAGTCGTGGTCGTGCGCCGCGACGTCCGCCGGCATCCGATGCCGGTCCGCCCACACCGGGAGGCCGTCCGGATTGAACACGGCGGCCCGCTCGTAGCGAGGCTTGTTGCGGCTGCTGGCCACTTCTGTCCTACTTTCCCTCAATCTGAGCGAAGGTGCGATCTCTCGGCCGTCAATAACATCACATCGTCAGCAACTCTGACAGAGCACGAGATCCGCTGATTCCCGACGAGGAGTGCACCTATGTCCCAACGCGACGTCGCGATCGCGGCGTACTACTTCCCCAACTTCCACGTTGACCCGCGCAACGAACAGTGGCACGGCGAAGGGTGGACCGAATGGGAGCTGGTGAAGCGCGCCGAGTCCCGGTTCGAGGGGCATCTGCAGCCGCGCGTTCCGCTGGACGGCTACCTGGACGAGGCGGATCCGGAGGTGATGGCGGGCAAGATCGCGATGGCGACCGAGCACGGTGTCGACGCGTTCCTCTTCGACTGGTACTGGTACAGCGGCCGCCCGTACCTCGAGCGCCCGCTCGAGGCGGCGTTCATGCCGAACGCGGCGGCGCACGACATGAAGTTCGCTGTCATGTGGGCCAACCATCACTGGAGCAACATCCATCCGTGGAAGTCCGCCACGCCGGCGACCCACCTGGAGTCCGGCACTGTCGACGCTGAGCAGTTCGAAGCAGCCACCGACTACATCATCGAGCGGTACTTCGGGCATCCGGCGTACCTGCGGATCGACGGCGCCCCGTACCTGTCGATCTACGAGCTGGCGACCCTCATCGACGGGCTCGGCGGCGTCGACGAGGCCAAGGCCTCGCTCGACGGTCTGCGCGAACGTGCCGCGCGGGCGGGGTTCCCCGACATCCACCTGAACGCCGTCATCCGGGAGCGGCAAGTGCTTCCGGCCGACGGCATCGCGTTCGACGGCCCGACCTTGATCAGCCGCCTCGGCTTCGACAGCGTCGCGTCGTACGTCTGGGTGCACCACCACCCGATGCCGACCCTGCTCACGCCGTACGCCGACATGCGCGAGCAGGCCGCGGACGGTTGGAAGCGGTACGCCGCCGAGTACGACCAGCCGTACTACCCGAACATCACGGTCGGCTGGGACTCGTCACCGCGCACTGTGCAGTCCGACAAGCTCAACCCCGCGTTCGGCTACCCGCACACGAACATCATCTCCGACGCGACGCCGGAGGAGTTCGGCCGCGCGCTGGAACAGGTTCGCGCATTCGTTGACGAGACCAACGTTCCGCTCGTCACCATCAACGCGTGGAACGAGTGGACCGAGGGCAGCTACTTGGAGCCGGACACCCTGCATCGCCACGGACACCTCGAGCAGATTCGCCGGGTCTTCGGAGCCAAGGGCTGATGGCTCGAGAGCTGTTGCCGTACACCGGCTGATCCCGCCGGCACACCGCGCTCGACACCCTGGTGAAGACATGGCGCAGCAGCGGCGGCGACCTGATGCGCAAGGAGTACGAAGAACGGCTGCAGAACCGGCAGCACGGGAGCCGACGTGTGGGACGTCGACTCGATCCGGCCAGACGTCGCTCGCCGCGGCCGCCGGGAGGCGGTAGGTCGGTTGTCCGGCCGGACAGGACCTTGGGCCCTGGGGTGGGCGGGACCGTGGGGTCACGATGAAGGTGTGTGCACCGTTCGGGTGGCCGGGAGGGGGTTCCGGTGAGTACGCTGCTGGATCGTCTGCACCGCTTCCGCCCTGTGGGCACACCAGGAGGCGCCGGGCCGGTCGGCGTACCGGTCGATGGTCGCGGTGGGGTTCCGGCCGAGCTCGTCGCGGTGTTCGAGGCGCTCGACGGTGTAATCGCCGAGTGCGACGAACTGCGTACACGCGTGACACAACGAGCGGCTGAGACGGTCGTCGCCGCGCAGGTCGACGCTGCCGGACTGGTGGCAGACGCGCGGGCCCGGGCGGTCGGCGAGCAGGCGGAGGCCGCCGCTGCGGTGACAGCCCGTGGCGACGCCGCAGTGGAGCAAACGCTGGCTACGGCGACAGCGGAAGTCACTCGTCTCAGGGTCAGTGCGAGGCAGCGGATGGACGGGCTGGTGGACCTTGTGCTGGATCGGCTTCGGGCTGAGGCTGGAGCCGACCTGTGAGCGCGGGCTGGGTGGCGGCGACCGTTCGGGTGAAGGCCATGGCCCGCCGCCGCGTCGGGGCGGGCGCGGCCCGCGAGCTCGCACTCGCCCCTGGCCTCGCTGACGCCCTCGGGCGGCTCAGCGGTACGGCGTACGCCCGGGCGGCCCGGCCCGGAACGAGCCTGGCGGACGCCGAGTGGCTCGTCGAGGCCGCGGAGTTGTGGCAGTTGCGGGTGCTGTCCGGCTGGCTTCCCAGCTCGGCGGTCGGCCTGGCCCGGGTACTCGCCGGCCGGTACGAGCTGGCCAACATCGTCACGCACGCTCGGGCGTTGGCCGAGCCTGGGCCGCGCAGGATGTACTACGAGCTCGGCAGCCTGGCCATGTCCTGGCCGAGAATCGGGGCGACGACGTCAGGACCGGGCCTTCGCGCTGCTCTGGCGGCCTCGCCGTGGGGCGATCCCGGCGACGCGTCCCCGGAGGCCCTGCACGACGTCCTGTTGCTGCGCTGGCTACGCATGGTCGCGACCGAGGCCCCGGCCGCGGTCGAGTGGGCGACAGGTGCGGCGGTCCTCCTGGTCGCCAAGCAAATGCTGGCGACAACTAGCGGGCCGACCGGCCGGATGGTAGCGGCGGCGGCTCCGCTGATCGGCTCGGACTGGGTGCGGGCACGATCCGTGGACAGCCTCCGAGCTGCGGTTCCGGTGGCAGGTCGGTGGATCCTCGACGGGGTCGGCGAACCGGCCGGTCTCTGGCGGGCCGAAGCCGGTCTGACCGCCCGGATCGAGTCGGACGGCTTCCGCCTCCTACGGCACGGGACGCCTGGGACGGACCCGTTCGTCGGGGCCGTGGCGGTCCTGGCCGTCGACGGCTGGCGGGTGCGAGTCGCGCTCGGTGACGCGTCGAACGGCACCGGTCCGGGGGAGGTGCTCGGTGTCGTGGCGTGACGCCGTCCGTCCGGTACGGATGCAGCGGATCGCGATGGTCGTACAGATCGAGCATCTGCGCGAGTTGCTCGACCGCCTGAGCTCGACCGGCGTCGTCGAGCTGGATCCGGTTCCCTCCGACATCGAGACCGCCGTCGTCGCGGACCGCCGGCCTGAGTGGTCGGCACGTGAACTGGAACTGCGGCGGCGCTCCGCACAGGCGGTCGATCACGGACCGGTGACAGCGCTACTGGGCTGGGCTCCCGCGGCGGCACTGCCGCAGGTGAGTCAGGTCCTGGCGCCCGTCGGCGGCGCCGCCGTACCACTTCCGTCGCCCCCCGGCGTCCAGCCGCCGACGTTGCTGCGGCAGCAGGGCCGCGGGCAGTCGTTCGAGGTGCTCGTGCGGACCTACACCACGGTCCCGTACGCCGATGTCGACCCGGCGCTGGTGGCCGGACTCGCCTACGTGGTGATGTTCGGGATGATGTTCGGCGACGTCGGTCACGGCCTGCTCCTGCTCCTCGGCGCCGCGATCCTCCGCAGCGGCCGCTTCGCCCGGCTCGCCAAGGTCCGGCCGGCCTGGCCGTTCGTGGCCGGCGCCGGTGCCGCCAGCATCTTCTTCGGTGTGCTGTACGGCGAGATGTTCGGACCGACCGGGTTGGTACCGGTCGTCTGGCTGTCTCCGGTCGACGACATCGTCCCGCTGCTGCTGACCGCGATCGGAGTCGGCGCGATCCTGCTGGCCGGCGCGTACGCGCTGGGCATCGTCAACCGCTTCCGCGAAGGCGGATGGGGTTTCGCGCTCTACGCCCGGACCGGGATCGCCGGAGCATTGCTCTTCCTCGCCTTGGGTGGCGTGGTCGGCGGTGTCTACTTCGACAACGCCGGGGTGCTGATCGGGGCCGTTGTGATCGCGGTCGCCGGCCTGGCGCTCACCTTCATCGGACTCCTGACCGCCGCGGGCGGTGGCGGCGCTGGTGTCGCGCAGGCCGCGGTGGAACTGTTCGACGTCGTCGTCCGGCTCAGCTCGAACGTCGTCTCCTTCGCCCGGCTGGCCGCGTTCGGCCTCACGCACGCGGCGCTCGGCGCGATCGTCTGGGCAGGATCCGTGGCGTTGTGGCAGACCGGCTCTGCGTCGGGACGCGTCGGCGCGGGTCTCGTGCTGGTCGTGGGCACCGGCGTCGCGTTCGCGCTGGAGGCGCTGGTGGCCGGCATACAGGCTCTTCGACTCGAGTACTACGAACTGTTCTCCCGCGTCTTCGACGTGGACGGGCGTCCGTTCCGGCCGTGGCGATTGCCCGCGGACGATCTGGAGGTGACATCGTGAGGGAGTTCCTTCGGCGGCATCCCCGGGCGGCGATCCTGCTGGCCGTGCTGAACGTCGCGCTGCTGAGCGTGGCTGTCGCCGTGCTGATCGCCATTGTGACCGCCGACGGGGGCTTCGCGGCCGGTCGGCCCGCGGCGACGGCCGCCGCCACCCAGGCTGCCGCGACCAACGGGTCCGCGTTGATCGGTGCGTCGATCGCGATGGCCGGATCGGCCATCGGGGCAGGGGTCGCGGTCGCCTACACCGGTGCCGCCGCACTGGCCGCGATGAGCGAACGGCCGGAGCTGTTCGGTCGCGCGATGGTCGTGGTCGGCCTGGCCGAGGGGATCGCGATCTATGGGCTGATCGTCGCCATCATCCTGGTGGGGCAGGCGCGATGACCCGGGTCGGGGTGCTGGGCGAGCCGGTGCGCACGGCGGGCTACGGTCTGGCGGGCGCACGGTTGCTGCCGGCAACTACGGAGGCCGAGGTACGGCGGCTGTGGCACGAGCTGCCCGCGGAGATCGGCATCGTCCTGCTCACTCCCGCCGCGGCGGAGGCCTTGGACCCAGGTTCGCTGGAGTCTGCGACCGTGCTCACGGTGGTGCTGCCGTCGTGAGCCGGTTGCCGCCGCCTGCTGACACGGCGCTCGAACCGGTGCGGCGAGGGTTGCTGTTGACGGCGCGCGCCGATGCAGCCACCGTGGCGCGTGATGCGGACTTGCAGCGAGACGCGTTGCTCGACGAAGCACGTCGTACGGCCGATGAGCTCGTCGCTGCCGCCCGCAGAGCGGGGGAGGACGACGCGACGGCGGTCCTCGCGACGCGGATGAGGCAGCGCCGGCGGGAGGCGCGGCAGGCGGTGCTGTCGGTGCAGCGTGAACTGTACGACGAGCTGCGCCGCCGGTGCCGGGCGGCCGCGGCGGCGCTGGTCGATCACCCCGAGTACGACGTACTCCGTCGGCGACTGGCCAACCGGGCCCGGACCCAGCTCGGCCCGGCCGCCACGGTCGGCGAGGCGTCTGCGGGAGGGGTGCTGGCGTCGGCGAGGTCCGAGCGACTCGACCTGAGCCTGCCGACGCTGGCCGATCGCGCACTGAACCGATCCGGGGCGGAGATGGCCGACCTGTGGACGCCCTGACGGCAACCGGCCGGATCCGCCGGGTCAACGGTCCACTGGTCGAGGCGAACGACGTACCGGGGGCCTCGATGTACGAGGTGCTCGAGCTCGGCGAACGCCGGATCCCGGCCGAGGTGGTGGCGATCGACGGTGCGACGGTCACCCTGCAGGCCTTCGAGTACACCGGCGGCCTGACGGTCGGTGACGTGGTTCGCCGGACCGAGCGCCCCTTGTCGGCGCGCCTCGGGCCGGGCCTGCTCGGGCGGGTCTTCGACGGACTGCTGCGTCCGCTGTCGACTGCTCCGACATGGTTGTCGCCACAGACCCTTGAGCCGGACGCCTCGGCGGCCGACGGCTGGCACTTCGAGCCTGCTGCGGAGCCGGGGTGCGCGCTCGGACCGGGCGCCGTGTTCGGTGTGGTGAGCGGGGCGGGTGCGGTTGAACATCGCGTCCTGGTGCCACCCGGGGTGCGTGGCGAACTGCGGTTCGTCGCGGCGGCGGGCAAGGTCCGCAACGACGACGCGGTTGCCCGCGTCGGCGACGTCGAGGTCGGATTGTTCGAGCAGTGGCCGGTTCGGCAGGCCAGGCCGTTCGCGGCCCGCGAGGAGACGCTGGTCCCGTTGCACACCGGTCAGCGGGTACTGGATCTGATGTTCCCGATCGGTGCGGGGTCGGCCACCGCCGTGCCGGGCGGCTTCGGCACCGGCAAGACCGTGCTCCTCCAGCAAATCACGAAGTGGTGCGACGCCGACGTGATCGTTTATGTGGGCTGTGGTGAGCGAGGCAACGAGATGGCCGACGTGCTCGGTGAGTTGGCCGAGCTCGCCGATCCCCGCACCGGCGGCCGCATGATCGACCGCACAGTGATTCTCGCGAACACCTCCAACATGCCGATGATGGCGCGCGAGGCGAGTGTCTTCACTGCGATCACCGTCGCGGAGTACTACCGGGACATGGGCTATCACGTCGTCGTGGTGGCCGATTCGACGTCGCGGTGGGCGGAGGCGCTGCGGGAGTTCGCCTCGCGCACGGGGGCGTTGCCTGCCGAGGAGGGCTATCCGGCCGATCTGTCGTCGTCGCTTGCCGCCTTCTACGAGCGGGCAGGCCGGGTGCATACCGAGGGTGGCCTGGTCGCGGCGGTCACGGTGGTCGGTGCGGTTTCCCCGCCCGGCGGGGACCTGACGGAACCGGTCACGACCGCGACTCAGCGCTTCGTCCGCGGTGTCTGGTCGCTGGACCGTGATCTTGCCTACTCCCGGCACTACCCCGCCGTCAGTTGGTCGGCGTCGTACTCCCACGACGCCGCCGCCGTGGGTGCGTGGCAGGCCGGTCATGGCAACCAGGGCTGGACTTCGCGACGAGCCCGGGCGATGCAGGTCCTGGCCGAGGCCGCGCGACTCGCCGAACTCGCTGAGATCGTCGGTACCAGGACACTGCCCGGGCGGGAACGGATGACGATCCTCGGCGGCCGGCTGCTCAGAGACGCTGTCCTGGCCCAGAGTGCGCTGAGCCCGATCGATGCGAGTTGTTCGGCCGACCGTGGATCCGCCTTGCTGCAATGCGTTCTCGACGTCATCGACCGTTGTATGACGTTGATCGACCGCGGAGTGGCCGCGGCCGAACTGGAGGAGTTCGACTGGGGGCCACTGATCCGGGCGCGCGAGGAAGCACCGGCGCCGGCTGACCTGGACGGTCGCCGGACGGCGCTGATGGCCGCGTTGGAGGCGTTGGCATGAGCGCGCAGGTCGAGTACGGCGCGGTTCGGTCGCTGCACGGATCGCTGCTGGTGGTGAGTGGGGTCCGTGGTGTGGGGTGGGACGAGTCCGCCGTGGTCAGGATCGATGACGGTGTCGACAACGGCACCGAGCGGCACGGTGTGGTCCTGGAGATCGCTGACGATCTCGCCGTACTGCAGGTGCTGGAAGGGACGGTCGGTCTGCGTCCGGGTGCGGTCCGGGTCCGTTTCAGCGGCAGCCCCTTCCGGATTCCGCTCGGGCAGGGCTGGCTCGGCCGGACCTGCGACGGCCGGGGCGAACCGCTCGACGGAGGGCCTCCGATCCTCGGCGCGGCACTGGCCGCGGTGAACGGGTGGCCGCTCAATCCGGTCGAGCGCGAATCACCGCGGGAACCCGTGCTCACGGGGGTGTCCGGCATCGATGCGCTGACCACGGTCGTTCGCGGGCAGAAGCTGCCGATCTTCTCCGTGCCGGGACTGCCACACCTCGAGCTCGCGACGCAGGTCGCGGCCCAGGCCGCGGTCGGGGGCGATCCGTTCGTGGTGGTCTTCGCAGCGATGGGGCTGCCGCACGCCGACATCGACTTCGTCCGTGCGGCACTGGAGGAGCGGGCGGCCGCGGGTGAGCTCGTCATGGTGCTGAACAGTGCGAACGACCCGGTGATCGAGCGACTGCTGACGCCACGGATCGCACTCACCGTCGCCGAGCATCTGGCCTTCGTCGAAGGCAGCCATGTCCTGGTCGTCATGTGTGACATGACCAGCTACTGCGAAGCGGTCCGCGAGGTCGCGGCAGCACGCCAGGAGATCCCTGCCCGGCGGGCGTACCCGGGGTATCTGTACAGCGATCTGGCGTCGTTGTACGAGCGGTGCGGCCGGATCCGCGGGCGACCTGGATCCGTGACGATCATGCCGGTGCTCACGATGCCGGCCGGCGACATCACGCATCCGGTGCCGGATCTGACCGGGTACATCACGGAGGGCCAGGTCGTACTGGCGGCGGATCTGAATGCCCGCGGTCTGTACCCGCCGCTCGACGTACTGGGCTCGTTGTCCCGCCTGATGCGCCACGGTGCCGGCCCCGGACGGACCCGGGACGATCACCTCGAGATCGCCGCCCAGGCGATCGCGGCGCTGGCCCGAGCCCGGCAGGCCGCCGAACTGGCGGATCTGATCGGTGCCGGTGCGCTGAGCGACACCGATCGCGGATACCTCGCCTATGCGACGGCGCTGGAGGATTCGTTGCTCCGGCAGCGCCCGAACGAGTCTCGTGGGCTCGACGACACGCTGGATCGGCTCTGGCGCGCGGTCTCCGTACTGCCTCGTCGTGAGCTGACCATGGTGTCCGGCGCGATGCTGGCCGAGCACCTTCCGGATGGCGCGGGATGACCGGACCGACGACGGGACGTGCCGGCCGGCTGGCCCTGACGGGCCGGCTCGCGACAGCCCGGCGGGCGGTCGAGCTGCTGGACCGCAAGCAGCGCGCTCTGGCGGCCGAGTGCGAGCGGCTCGAACTGGCCGCCGGACGAGCCGGAGAAGCCTTCGAGCAGGCAGATCAGGTGGCGACGATGTGGCTGCGCCGCAGCAGTTCTCTGGACGGTCAGCGGGCATTGCTCGACTCGGGACCGGGAGCAACTACTGAGGTCGTCGTCGGGTACGACGTGACCATGGGCGTGCGGCATCCGACCAGCGCGGAGGTCGAGTTCGGGCCCGAGCCTGCAGTGGTAGGAGGTTCAGCCCTGGTCTTCGCCATGCGAGCGCACCGTACGGCGCTCGCCGCGGCGGTCCGGCTCGCGGCCGCCCGACGCGCCGTCGCGCTGGTGGCGGCCGAACTGGCGCTCACCCGCCAGCAACAGCGAGCCCTCCAACTGCGCTGGATCCCGAAGCTCGAACGGCGCCTGGCAGAGCTGGCGCAGCGCCTCGACGAGTCGGAGCGCGAGGAGAACGTGCGGCTTCGTTGGGCGGCTCGTCACAGCGGGGGTTCGGAGGACTCATGAAGCACCGGTCCCAGCGGCGGGTCGCCTGTGGACGGCCGGATCACCGCGGTGATCGTGGGTCAGCGGCGGCTGGTGCGGTCGTTCATGTACGTACGGGCCGACGCAGTCGTAGGGCGGCACCCGATGGCAGATTGGTCATGCCGGAGGCGAAGGCTGTATCGCAGTGAACGCTGTGCGTGAGTGTGATGATTCGTGACAACCGTCCGGAGGTCCTGGGCGTCATCTGGGCGTCGCGGGTTTGATTGCGTGTCGGAGTGGGGGTGGCCGCGATGGGGCAGGGTGTGGAGCCGACCGGTCAGCGCGGCGCGCCCGGGATCGGGGGAGCTGCGCGTCACTCGCATCGGGCTCGGACTACGACCCGGGCGATGGGCGAGACACTGCTGGCCGCGTTGGTGCCCGGTCTGGGCTTCGTCATCGGTGGCCGGCGGCGGCTCGGTGCGTTGGTGATGGCGTTGGCGGCCGGGCTGGTTGGGTTTGGTGCGTACGTCGTGTTCGTCCGGCGTGATCTGGTGCTGGAGTGGGCGGTTGATCCGAATCGGTTGCTGGTGGCAACCGGTGTCGTCCTGGCGCTCGCTGTCGGGTGGATCTGGGTTGTCGTGGCCTCGCACAAGCTCTTGCGGCCACTGTCGTCTTCGGTGCCGAAGCGGTTGGTCGGGTCGGCGTTCGTCGGGTTGATCTGTTTCGCGATCGGCGTACCGTCGACGCTCGCGGTACAGACCGTGATGGCGCAGCGCGATCTGGTGGGCAGCGTGTTCCAGTCCGAAGGCAGTTCGAGGTCGGCGACCCGGCCGGCGGTGAACACCAAGGATCCGTGGGCGGACACGCCGCGGCTGAACATCCTGCTGCTCGGCGCCGACAACGGCGCGGGCCGGACCGGGACCCGCACCGACACCGTGATGGTTGCCTCGATCGACACCCACACCGGCGCCACGAAGCTGATCTCGCTGAGCCGGAACTGGATGCGGATGCCGTTCCCGAAGAGCTCGCCACTGCACCGGAAGTACCCCGACGGGTTCTGGGACCCGAACCTGGGCGATGTCGAGCAGCCGCAGTACTACCTCGACGCGATGTACGACACGATTCCGAAGCAGTACCCAGGTCTTCTCGGTCAGACCGACAACGAGGGCGCGGACGCGGTCAAGCTGGCTGCTGGCGCGGCGCTCGGGCTGGACGTCCAGTACTACATGCAGGTGAACCTGGCCGGCTTCCAGCGGATCGTCGACGCGGTCGGCGGGATCACGGTGAACGTGAACTACCCGGTGCCGATCGGCGGCGAGTACGGGATCGGGCCGGGCGCGAACGCGCCGAAGAAGCCGTCGGGTTACATCGAGCCGGGAGCGAACCAGCACCTCGACGGCTACCACGCGCTGTGGTTCGCTCGCGGTCGGTACGGGCTCGACGACGCGTCCCGGCAGGAGCGGCAGCGCTGCACGGTCCGCGCGCTGGTGAGCAGCGTGAGCCCGGGGACCCTCGTGACGCAGTACCAGCAGATTGCTGCGGCGAGCCGGCAGATGTTGCGCACCGACATACCGCAGGAGTTGCTGCCGGCGTTCGTTCAGCTGGCTCTCAAGGTGAAGTCCGCGGGTGTGTCGACCGTGAACCTGGACCCGAACAAGAACTTCCCGACCGGCCGGAACCCTGACTACGCGGCGATCCGCAAGCTCATCCAGCAGGCGATCACCCCGCACACCGCCAGGAAGCCGTCACGGGCGAACCCGGCTGTGACCCCGCACACAGCGCAGAACCTCGACGACGCGTGTGCCTACCATCCGGGGAACAGGCGCTCGTAGCCGCCGTGATCCGGGTGACTACCGCGCTGTTGGCGTGCTGCCTCCGGTCGGGCAGGTCACGATCGAGAACGGGTCGCCGAGCCGTCAGGGCACGCGGTGGCCCGCGGTGCGGAAGAGTTCGTACCACTCCAAGCGGGTGAGCGGGACGTCGGAGCCCTGTGCGGCGCCGGCGACGCGCTCGGGGGTCGTGGTGCCGAGGACGACCTGCATCTGGGCCGGGTGCCGCGTGATCCAGGCGGTGGCGATCGCGATCGGCGGTACGTCGTACTGCTCGGCGAGGCGATCGATCACGGCGTTCAGCTCCGGGTACTCCGGGGAGTCGAGGAACGGGCCGGTGAAGAACCCGGCCTGGAACGGTGACCAGGCCTGCACCGTGATGCGGTTGATGCGGCAGTAGTCGAGGACACCGCCGCCGTCCACCACGACGGCCTGGTCGAGGCCGGCCATGTTCGCGGCCACGCCCTGCGCGACGATCGGCGCGTGCGTGATGGACAGCTGTAGCTGGTTGGTCACGAGCGGCTGGCGTACGGCGGTCTTCAGCAGCTCGATCTGCAGCGGCGTGTGGTTCGACACCCCGAAGGCGCGGACCTTGCCGGCCGCCTCCAGGTCGTCGAACGCCCGCGCGACCTCGGCGGGCTCGACGAGCGCGTCCGGGCGATGGATCAGGAGTACGTCGAGGTAGTCGGTGCGCAGCGCCCGCAGTGAGTCCTCCACGGAGCCGACGATGTGCTCGTAGGAGGAGTCGTACCCGGCGTCCGGGACGATGCCTGCCTTGGTCTGGAGCGTGATCTCGGCGCGCTCGGACGCCGTCAGCTTGAGCGCCTCCGCGAACCGCTGCTCGGCGCCGTGCAGCCCAGGACCGTACACGGCGGCGTGGTCGAAGAAGTCGATGCCGGCGTCGCGCGCGGTCCGCACGAGGGTACGGATCTCGTCGTCGGTCTTGCTCCCGATCCGCATCAGCCCGAGGGTCACGTTCGGGACGGCGAGGTCGGTGGCGCCGAGAGGCACAGTCTTCATCGAGGGTCCTTACCAGGTCGGGTACCGATGACGGAGCGAGCCTACGTGCCCACCACCGGAGCCCCGGCCGGGTGGTCACTTCCAGGTGTCGGTGATCGGTGCCGCGTTCGCCGCGGCGCCGGCGTGCGGCAGGCCGTACATGTCCTCGACGGTGCGCAGGACGCGGAAGTGGTCGATCCGTTCGTCGTAGCTGCCCGGCTTGACCTGCTGGCCGTCGACGATCGTCGCGATCCGGTTGCCGCTGGAGTTGTCGTCGTCCTCATCGAACGTGGTGATCAGCAGACTGTTGTGCGTCGCGGCCCACTGGACGTACCCGTCGAGGTGGCTCTTGAGCCAGCCGTCGCCGGTCTCGGTGGAGCAGTCGTGCATGTCGTTGCACAGGTTGGGGATGACCCACGACACCGTCGGTAGGTGGCTGTAGTCCGTCGGGAAGTCGCTGAACGGTTTGCTGTCCGCCGCCGGCACGTTGGTGAAGTTGACCCACGGGACGTGCTTGCGCGCGTACCGTCCCGACGTACACGCCGTCGATCCCGCGGACGGCAGGTCGTCGGAGTAGCCCGCGAAGGTGAGGCCCTTGGCGATCAGCTCGGCGCCCTCGTTGTCGGTCGAGAAGGTGTTCGGGCACGAGTCGTCGGTGACACCCTGGTTCGCGCCGGAGAACAGATCCAGGTAGTTCGGCTGGCTCGGGTGCTCGATCGCGTACGAGTTGGTGAAGCTCGCTCCGCTGGACGCGAGCTGGTTGAAGTACGGCGCGTTGCTGTTGCCGAGGATCGATTCGGCGCCCGTGTTCTCGAACAGGACGATCACGACATGTTCGGGCCGCGGCACAGTTCGGGCCGCACCACCGGATGACGGTGCACTGGGCGGGGCACTCGATGGTGCGGTCGACGGAGCAGTCGATGGTGCGCCTGACGGGGTACAGGCAGTGACGATCGCGGCGACTGCGATTGCGGGACCGAGGATGCGCACCGGACAGCAGCTCTCAGGTGTGCGCTTCGACGGTGGTGAGGAAGGTGGTGAGTTCGGCGAGGTACTGCGGACGGTTGTCGCGGCGTACCGAGTGACCGGCTCCGGCGATCTGCACCGCACGGAACTCGCCGGCCGCGGCTCGCGCGCAGTCGTCGGCGTACTCCGGGGAGATGAGGCCGCCGCGCTCGGTGTCACCATGGATCAGCAGCACGGGACACGTGATCGAGGCCAGCAGCTCGGTCAGGGCGATCGGTTGCTGGAACGTGAGGTCGAACAGGTGCGGGTTGACCTGCGCCTTCGACACGGCCCAGGGCTCGAGCTCGTCGTCGGGCCAGTCGGGATCGTCGGCCCGTCCGCGCGCGACACGTGCTTGAAGGTCGAGGGCCCGGAGCCCGGCGAGCCAGTCCGGCTCGGGCCACGGTTCGTCCTGATGGTTGCCCGGGGCCCCGGTCGGCGGATCCTCCAGTACGACGGCGCGCACCAGCTCCGGCCTCGACGCGGCCAGGTACGCGGCCGCCATCGCCCCCATCGAATGCCCGACCACGACAACGTCTCCGTCGCCGGGCTGGCTCGACAGGACGAGAGCGGCGTCGTCACGGTGCGCGGTATAGCGCACAGGCTCCTCAGGAAGCCCGGACTCACCGTGCCCACGCGCGTCGATCGCGAGCGTCCGCACCCCCGGCAGTGCGCGGATCACCGGCCCCCAACACTCCGCCGAGTCCGAGAACCCATGCAGAAAGGCGACGTCCGCCGCCGCCTCATCGGTCCGGTACCAGGCCAGATGCCCCGTTCTCCCTCGCATGCCACCCATGGTTTCATCCGCCGCACCCCCGGAGGAAGTCATTGCGGGACCGCTCGGGGGCTGTTGCGTTGGCGGGTGGAGATGAAGTGGATGGCTGTGGCGAGGAGGCAGAGCCAGGTGAGGGCGAGGGTCCAGCCGGCGAGTACGTCGGTGGCCCAGTGGTAGCCGAGGTACACGCGGCTGAGGCCCATCGCGATGCTCAGGACGACGGCGAGCGCCGTACCGGCGATCTTGAGGGCTCGGGAGGCGGCTGAGTACCAGAGCAGGCCGGCGAGCAGTAGGAAGAAGGTCGTGCCGCTGAGCGTGTGGCCGGACGGGAAGGAGAAGCCGGTGTTGACGGTGCCGATCACCATGCTCGAATCGGGTCGGTGACGGCCGATCAGGAGTTTGATGATCGTGGTGAGGAGCGCGGCGCCGCTCATGCCGACGAGGAGGATGATCGAGGATCGCCAGCGGTGGGTCAGGAGTCTCAGCAGGCCGGCGACGATCACGGTGATCGCGGTGAGGACCGGTACTCCGCCGAAGAAGGTGATTGTCTGGGCGAGTTTGCTCAGTCCCGCGGTGCGGTGCGCGACGAAGTCCTGGGTCAGGTGCGGGTCGAAGGCAGCGAGTCCGTCACCTTCGACGACAGCGTCCGCCTGGACGACGAATCCGATCGCCCCGAGGAGGGCCACCAGCAGACCGAGCACCACACTTCGTGACAGCGGCCACAAGGCCTTCGGCTCGGGGGAACGTGGCGGTGATTGCGGTTCCAGAGGGATCAGCCGCCGTCGGGATCGATGCGGTAGCCCATGCCGCGAACGGTCTGGATCGCGTTCCGTTCGAACGGCGCGTCCAGTTTGAGCCGGAGGTACCGGATGTAGACCTCGACGACGTTCGGGTCGCCGTCGAAGGCCGGGTCCCAGACGTTCTCCAGGATCTCGCCCTTGCTGACCGTCTCGCCGCGGTGCCGCATCAGGTACGCGAGCAGGCCGTACTCGCGGCGGGTGAGGACGATCTCCTGGCCGGCCCGCTCGACCCGGCGCCGAACCGGGTCCAGGCTCAGATCGCCGGCGCTCATCACGACCGGCCGCTCGGGCGCTCCACGGCGGATCAGGGCCCGCAGCCGGGCGACGAGGATCATGAAGCTGAACGGCTTGGTCAGGTAGTCGTCGGCGCCGAGGTCGAAGGCGTCGGTCTGGTCGTAGTCGCCGTCCTTCGCGGTCAGCATCAGGACCGGGGTCCAGACGCCGCGTTCGCGGATCTGCTCGAGCACTTTGTAGCCGTTGAGCTTGGGCAGCATGATGTCGAGCACGATGACGTCGTACGGGTGTTCGGTCGCGGCCCACACGCCGTCCACGCCGTTGTGGACGACCTCGACCACGAAGCCGTCCTCGGTGAGCCCATGCCGGACCGTCTCGGCCAGGGGGATCTCGTCCTCGACTATCAGTACCCGCATGTTTCCAGTGTCCGACCCCTCAGCTGAGAGCAACCTGAGTCGGCCCGCGTGACTCAGCTTTCTCTCAGAGTAGCTCCGGACCGCGTTCTCAGGGGAGTGGCAGCATCACCGTCGCCGTGGTGCCGCCGTCGTCGGCCGGGCTCAGGGTCACGGTGCCGTTGTGGGCCTTGATGATCTCCCGGACGATCGCGAGGCCGAGGCCGGAGCCCCCGCTGGCCCGGGCGCGGCTCGTGTCCAGGCGGACGAACCGCTCGAAGACCCGTTGCCGGTCCCTCTCCGGGATGCCGTCGCCGTCGTCCTGGATCGTGAGCAGGGCGTGACCGTCCTGTGCCGTCGTACTGAGCCGGACCGTGCTGTGCGCGGCCGTCGCGGCGTTCTCGACGAGGTTGCGGATCAGCTGGCTCAGTCGCAGGGGATCGCCGAACACCCGGACCGGGTGTACGTCGCCCACGACCTTGATCTGGTTGCTCTCGCGGAGCCGCAGGATCTCCATGTCCACCAGATCGTCGAGGTCGACCTCGGTGCGATGCATCGGCAGGGCGGCGTCGTCGGCCTTCGCGAGCAGGAGCAGGTTCTCGACGAGGCGCCGCATGCGCTCGGCCTCGCCTTTCATCAGGTGGTGCAACTCCTGCCAGGTCTGTCCGCGGGCGGAGGCCTCGATGACGTCGAGGCCGGCGGCGATGGTCGCGAGCGGAGACCTGAGCTCGTGGCTGGCGTCGGCCACGAAAGCACGCTGGGTGGCTTGTCCGGTTTGCAGGCGGTCCAGCATCTCGTTCATCGTCGCGGCGAGGCGCGCGATCTCGTCATCGGTCTGCGGCACGGGCACCCGTTCGGTCAGGTCGCTGGACTCGATGCCCTGCACCCGCCTCCGGATCCGTTCCACCGGCCTGAGCGCCTGCCCGGTGAGCAGCCAACTCGCCGTACCGACCACGAGCAACAGCACCGGAAACCCGATCAGCAGGTACTGCGTGACGGTCGCGAGCGTCGATCGCTGCGTGGCCACGGATGACGCGACCACGACCGAGTACGTCTGACCGCCGTACTGGACGCCGCGCGCGACGATCAGGTAGTCGTGATCGTCGTCGAGCAGCCGCATCTCGCCGACCTCGGCCCGCTGCACGGTGTTCGCGGCGGGTTTCAGGTGCGTCAGCGGCGCCGACTCCGCCCGCGCGGACGAGGCAGCGACCACCTTCCCCGAACTGTCCAGCACCTGCACGATCTGACTCGCTCTGGTCGTCTTGGCGAGATCGGTACCGAGGTTCTCGACGCCCTCGTCACTCACCTGGGCAGCGACGTCGGCCGCGCGCCCGTCGGCCGCGTCGGACACCGCGGAGATGAGACCTCGCTGCAGCAGGAACAACAGGAGAGCGGCGCCGACGGCCATCGCCACCGCGACGACCAGAACCGCGGCCGCGGTTGATCTGCTCCGCACGCTCGCGCGGTTCAGTCTGGAGATCGCGTTACGCAGTCCTGACAACTGGAGCTCCCTGTCCTCTGCTCGTTGGCTCCTCCGTCCCGGCCATCGTCGCAAGGGACAGCGGTGCAGAGGCGGACGCTGCATCAAGTGTCGCGTCCGGAGCCTGAGGGCCGCCTGAGAGGCCGTCCCGGGATAGTTGCTGTCGGCACCGGGAAGGATCGTGGTGGCTCAGCACACTCTCAGCCGGCAGTACCTAGCGTCGACAGCATGATCGCCGACAGTCCCAGCACGCAGTCGCTGTCCGGTTGGGGTCGAACGCTCCGCCGGACGGCCGAGGTCCGAAGACCGGCCCTCGAATCCGGGCTGGTCGACGTGGTGCTGTCCGAGCCCAGGATCACCGTGCGCGGCGCGGGCAAGAGCTACGGTGACGCGGCGTTGCCGGGGGAAGTCGCCGATGACGGAGTCGTGCTGGACCTCACCGGTCTGGACCGAATCAGTGCGTTCGATGAGCGGAACGGCATCGTCGTCGTCGAGGCCGGTGTCCTGCTGAAGGACCTGATCGACCAGACGCTCCCGTTGGGCTGGAAACTGCCGGTGGTCCCCGGAACCGAGCGCGTCACGGTCGGCGGCGCGATCGCCAGCGACGTCCATGGGAAGAACCATCCGGGAGCAGGGTCGTTCGGACACCATGTCCTGTGGATCAACGTACTGCTCTCCGACGGCAGTGCGGTTCGGATGTCGGCCGGCCAGGATGCCGACGGTTTCTGGGCCACGGTCGGCGGTATGGGCCTGACCGGGGTCATCCTGCGTGCCGCGATCCAGTTGCAGCGCGTGGATACCGGCTGGATGGTCAGGAACCGCGTCCGGACCCACTCGCTGGACGAGACCGTCGAGGCGATGCGTACGGCGGCCGCGCGGCAGGAGCTCGATCCGGATCGGCACGTGATCGCCTGGCTCGACGCGAACGCGCGGGGCAGCAGAGCCGGGCGGGGGATCGTCGACGAGTACTACGACGCCTCGACACTCGATCTACCTGGTGTGGTCGCGCCGTTCCCCGAGACTCGCGTGACGAGTACGCGCGAACTCCGATCGTTGCCAGGACCGGGGGTCGTTTCCGCTGCGACCATCGCCACGGCGTCCGCCGCGCGCTGGCACTTGACCAGGTCGGCCAACTCACAGCTCGTCGCCAGGCGTACGGCGCTCTGCCCGCTCGATCGTGCCGACGCGTGGCCTGCGGCGTTCGGGCGCCGCGGCATGGTCCAGTACCAACTCGCCGTACCGCCGGATGAAGTCGGGGTGCTCCACGAGGTGCTTGCCTTCTTCAGCACTCATGGGATGACGCCGGCGCTGGCGACCTTGAAGAACCTCGGGTTCGGTACGGCGGGGCCGCTGACGTTCCCGATTCCGGGCTGGACGCTGGCCGTCGATCTGCCGGCTCGGTGGTTGCACGACGCCGGCGCGTTGCATCCGATCGACAAGGTAGTGGCCGGTGCCGGTGGTCGGGTCTACCTGGCAAAGGACGCGGTCACCGATGCCGAGTTGATTCCCGTGATGTACCCGCGGCTCCCGGACTGGCAGCGCACTCGAAGCCAACTGGACCCGGCTGGGGTCTGGACGTCCGGGCTCGCCGAGCGACTGAAGCTGCTGTCATGACCGGTTCGGTGCTCCTTGTGGGTGGATCGTCCGAGATCGGGATGGCCGTGCTACTCCGATTGCTCGGACCGGCGCCGCGCCGGGTGATCCTGGCCGGTCGGCCCAGCGGAGAGCTCTGGAACAACGCCGAGAAGCTCCGCGATGCGGGGTACTCCGTGACGACGGCAGAGTACGACGCCGGGCTCGACTCCGCGGAGATCGACGGCATGCTCGAGCACGCGTGTGCGGAGCATCCGCTCGAACTCGCGATCGTCGCCGTGGGGTCGATGTCCACGAAGTCGTTCGCGGAGGGCGTGATCGTGAACGGCTTTGCGGTAGCGCTCCTGCTCCGCGCATTGGTACAGCGCAAGCCTCAGCAGATCGTGCTGTTGTCCTCGGCGGCCGCGGTGCGTCCGCGGCAGTCGATCGCGGAGTACTCGATCGGCAAACAGTTGGCGGACTCAACGGCAGTCCTGCTGGCGCGACAGGCCGCGGAGACCGGCGTACAGCTGCTCGTCGTCCGGCCCGGCTTCGTCACGACCCGGATGACCGCCGACCTCGCGAAGCCCCCACTCGCAACGGATTCCGAGCATGTGGCTCGTCGGGTCGCCGCGGCCTTGGACGGTCGCAAGACGATCATCTGGGTGCCGCGCCCGATGGGCTTCGTCGTACGGGCGTTGGCTCTGGTACCGCGACGGCTGCTGCCCGTTGCCTGGCGGTGACTTTCTCCGTGTCCTCTCAGGACGGCCTCGATCTACTGGGGTCATGAAGCAGAACGCTCGGAGGCGCAGGCGGCGGGTGCGGAAACGGTGGATCGCACTAGCCGTCTGTCTGCTGATGGTCGTTCCCGTGGTGTCGTACGTGCGGGCGTTGCTGTACCCCGGAAACGCCAGCTTCTCGGTCCGGACGGTGGAGTGGTTCCGCGATCATGGCGGCGGGGTGGTGATCGACACCATCGAGACCTGGAAGTACTCCCACCAGCAACCGTCGGCGACCGGAGCGCCGATCGACACCACCACCCCGGAGACCACCTCATCGCCAAGGCCCGGCCGGCCGGCTGTTCACGCGAGTACGGCCGCTCTGCCCGTGGTTCGGCTGCTGCCGAAGCCGTTCGCGCACGAGGGGACCTGGGCGGTAGCGCGGCAATCACGGTCCGGCGTGCCCGTGGTGTGGACGACCTGGTTCCGGCCCGATCCCGGGCACTTGCCGGTCACGGCGGCAGCGGCCTTGTTGCCGCGGGGGACCTATCACCTGCACCTGATGCCGGGGACGCGGGAGCCGGTCGTCGGAATGGCGTCCAAGGAGGGGTACTCCGTTCCGCCCGCCGACCGTTCCGCGTTGGTGGCGACGTTCAACGCCGGTTTCAAGATGAAGGATTCGCACGGCGGATGGTGGACGAACCAGGAGCCGGCGGTGCCGCTGGTCGACGGTCGCGCGTCCGTGGTGATCATGCGCGACGGTTCGGCGCGCATCGGTACCTGGAACCAGACCGTGGGGATGACCAAGGATGTGGTGGCGGTCCGGCAGAACCTCGATCCGGTCATCGTCGACCACCAGATCGTTCCCGGCCTGACGGTGAATGCGAACGGGCGCTGGGGAACGGTGCGCAGCCAGTTCCAGTACACCTGGCGGTCCGGGCTCGGGACTGATGCCCACGGCAACTTGATCTACGTCGCCGGCAACAAGCTGACCCTCGCGACGCTGGCCGCCGCCATGGAGCAGGCGGGCATCGTGCAAGGTATGGAGCTCGACATCCATTCGGCGATGGTCAGCTTCGACATCGAGCAGCCCGGGGCGAACGGTGCCGTGACCGGGCAACGGCTGCTGCATTCGATGAACTCGCCGACGGATCGCTACCTGGTTGCCGACCAGCGCGACTTCTTCTATGTGACTGCGTCATGACCGACCTGCAGACCCGCACCTCGGTCGTGCGGCACGAATCCACCGCAAGGGCGTTGCTGCGATTGAGCCGGCCGCAGCAGTGGCACAAGGCGGTGATGGTGTTCGCGGCACCAGCGGCCGCAGGCGCCCTGACGTCTCCTGTCGTGCTGCTGGAGGCTGCCCTCGCCGCGGTGGGGTTCGTGTTGCTGGCGGCGGCGATCTACGCCTTCAACGACATCCGGGACGCGCCCGACGACCGGCGGCATCCGCGCAAGCGCTTGCGGCCGATCGCGTCCGGTTCGCTGAGTCCGACGATGGCCGTGGTGTTCGGCGTGACCGCTGCGCTGCTCGGGCTCGCGATCGAAAGCAGCCTGGGATTGTCGACGTTCGCGCTCGCCGCGGCGTACCTCGCCTCTCAGGTGCTGTACGTCCTCGGGCTGAAACATGTCGCGGTGGTCGACCTGATGATCGTCGCCCTCGGCTTCGTCCTCCGCGCGGCGGCCGGCGGGACGGCGACGGGGATCCCGGTATCGCATTGGTTCCTGCTGGTGTCGTTGTTCGGTGCGATGTTCCTGGTGACTGGAAAGCGGAAGGCCGAGCATGTGTCGGCCACCAATGCGGTGAGCAGGCCGGTACTGGCTGCTTACCCAGCGTCATGGCTCGACCAGGTGATGACCGTGGCCTTGCTCGGTACGGCGTTGTCGTACGGGATGTGGGCCTTCCAGTACCTCGGTCACGACGTACTCCGCGAACTTCTGGCGATCTCGTTCGTCCCGTTCCTTACCGGATTGCTGCGCTACGGGCTCCTGGTCTCGACCGGCCGTGGGGAAGAACCCGAGCACGAGATCTTCCACGACCGCGTGCTGTTGATCGCGGGCCTCACCTGGGCAGCGCTGCTGGCCATTGGGATCTATAGCGGCTGACACGCCATTTCTCTCAGGTCCCGCTCAGGAGAGCGTCGGTACGGTCCTGTCGACACCCGCACCGACCGAGGAGAGCAGTTGACGCACGGCGTGACGATCTGGGACTCGCTGGTCCTGGGGGTGGTCGAGGGGCTGACGGAGTTTCTGCCCGTGTCGAGCACCGGCCACCTGACCATCGTGTCCAAGATGCTCGGACTGTCGATCGACGATCCGGCGGTGACCGGCTACACCGCCGTGATCCAGGTCGGGGCGATCGCTGCCGTCGTCCTGTACTTCTGGAGTGACATTCGGCGGATCGTGGTTGCCTGGGTCCGAGGCCTGGCCAACCGGGACGAGCGGACCGACTTCGACTACAAGATGGGCTGGTACGTGATCGTCGGCTCGGTGCCGATCGGTGTCGTCGGCTTTCTCGCGAAGGACATCATCTCGGGTCCGCTGCGGAGTCTGTGGTGGGTCGCGGCAGGCCTGATCGTCTGGTCCCTCGTGATGGTCCTGGCCGAACGGTTCGGGAAGCGGACCCGTCCGTTGACCCGGATCCGGATGCTCGACTCGGTGGTGATGGGCGTGGTGCAGTGCGTGGCGCTGATTCCCGGGGTGTCGCGGTCCGGCGCGACGATCTCGGCCGGTCTGTTTCTCGATCTGGATCGCGTGGCGGCGACCCGGATCGCCTTCCTGCTCGGCATCCCGGCGCTGGTCGGGGCCGGTCTGTACGAGCTGAAGGACGCCCTGAGCGGTGGCACCGGGGCAGCGGCCCTGGTCATCGGGACGGTCGTGAGCTTCGCGGTCGCGTACGCGTCGGTCGCCTGGTTGTTGCGCTTCGTCGCCAAGCACTCGATCGAGGTGTTCGCGTTCTATCGTGTCCTGCTGGGTACCGCGCTGTTGGTGGTCCTGACCAGTGGCGTGGTCTCGGCCACGTAGTACGACATGAGAGCGTCGGAACGCTGTTGGGCGGTGCTGCTCGGGGCACTGGGGTTCTTGGCGCTGAGTCTGGCTCTTCCGTCGAACGCGACCGCGGCGCCGCCGGCCGACCCCCAGGTGATCGTGCTCGGCGTGGGCGGGCTCGAGTGGTCCGACGTCTCGGCTTCCGCGACGCCGAATCTGTGGCGTCTGGTCGGGCAGTCCGCGGTCGGGGCCGTATCCGTGCGTACGGCGGACGTGACCAGCTGTCCCGCCGATGCCTGGCTGACGCTCAACACCGGCGTACGGATGGTTGCGCCGCGGACGAATGGAATCTGTCCCGATCCCGCTGAGTTGGTGTCGTCGCAGGGGAGTACCAGCGTCTCCCGATGGTCCGAGATCGGGAGGCTAGGCGCCGATTCGTCGTACAACCCGGAGCTCGGTCTGTTGGCGGCCGGGGCCGCGCACCGCGGTTGCGCGAACGCGGTCGGTCCTGGAGCCGGCCTCGCGCTCGCCGACGCCCAAGGTCACGTGGCGCGCTATGCCCCGCGACTCGACAGTGCCGATCTGAGCGCGTGTCCGTTGACCGTGGCCGACCTCGGGAGTCTTCCGCAGGGCCAGGGGCGTCGCGCGGCCCTGAGCGCGATGGACGCCGAGATCGGCAAGGTAACCAGCGCGCACCCGCACGCCGAGGTTGTTCTGGTTGGCATGGCCAACGAGTCGACACCGCACCTGCAGACGTTGTTGGTGCACGGCGGCGGCTTCCCAGCGGGCTGGATCGAGGCGAATTCGACCAGGCAGCGCGGGCTCGCGCAGCTGACCGACGTCACCCCGACGATCCTCGCAGGGCTGGGCGTCGACGCGCCGCCTCGAGCCGTCGGTTCGGTACTGCGGACCTCGCCCGGTGCACCGCGTGATCCGCAGGCGCTGGTCCGTGAGCTGAGCCAGTTCGACCGCGCCGCACAGACCATCGACGGCAACATCGTCGCGTTCTACTGGTTTGTGGCCGTCGGCGCTTTGGTCGCCAGCGCGCTGTTGATTGCATTCCGCCGGCCGCAGTGGCTGCTGCTCGTCGCCGCCTCGTTGCCAGTGGCATCCTTCTTGGCGAACCTGACCCAGTGGTGGCGGTTCTCCCGGGCGGGCATCGGTCTGTGGGCGAGCGCCATCGGGTGGGCGGTGGCGATCGGGACTCTGGCTCGGTTCGGTCCGTGGCGGCGACATCGCCTCGGGTCGGCAGGGTTCGTGGCAGCAGTCACGGCCGTGGTTCTGGCGGTGGACATTGTGACCGGGTCTCGTCTTCAGCTGTCGAGTCTCTGGGGCTTGTCACCGCTGGACGCGGGCCGGTTCTACGGGTTCGGAAACGTCGCGTTCGCAGTCTTCGCGGTGAGCGTGCTGATCGCCAGCACGTGGATCGCCAGTCTGCTGATCGGCCACGGGCGCCGTCGATGGGCCGTGGCGGCCGTCGCGGGGATCGGTGCCGCGAGTGTGGTGGTCGACGGGTGGCCGTCGTACGGCGCCGACTTCGGGGGAGTGCTCGCGCTGGTCCCTGGCTTCGCGGTCCTGATCGCGGCGGTCGCGCAGATCCGGCTCCGAACCCGGTGGGTCCTGGTCACCGCCGGAGTCGCAATCGCGGCGGTCGTGGGGATCGCGCTCGCCGACTGGTCCCGGCCCGCCGGGAGCCGGACGCACCTGGGCCAGTTCGTCCAGCAGGTCATCGACGGAAGCGCCGGCAGCACGGTGCGGCGCAAGCTCGATGCCAACGCGCAGTCGTTCATCGACCGACCCTGGATCGCCGTTCTCGTCGCTGTGATCGTGCTGGTCACGGTCGCACTGGTGACCCGGCCGCAGCGATTCCGAGCGCTGCGCGCCGACGCGGCCTTCGCCGCCGAACCGTTACTCCGGCCGTGCATCGTGGCATGTCTGGTCACCGCGGTCGTGGGTCTGATCGTCAACGACTCCGGCGTCATCATCCTTGGTGTCTGCTGTGCGGTCGCGGTCCCGCTGCTCGTCGACGCCTTGGCCTTCAGCGATCATGGCCTGACGATCGAGCCAGTACGTCCCGATCGTCAACCGCGCCGCGGCGCGGCCTGAGCGAGTTCTGGTCGGTCTCGCTCAGGCCGTCAGAGGTCAGCCGAGGGTTTTCAGGAGGGCGTCGATCGCCTGCTTCTCGGCCGCGGGGCTCTTGGTCTCGCGGACTGAGGTGAACAGGGCGTCGTTCTCGTTGTCGATGAAGGCCCAGGCATTCTTGTCGAGCGGTTCGAGCTTGTCCTGGTCGTCGTCCCAGGCCTTCTCGTAGGCGTTCACGGCGCCGTTCAACGCGCCCTGATCGTTCTTCGCGAGATCGGTCCGCATGCTACGGACCAGTGCCTGGTAGCGAGCGACGTCGGCCTTCGGGAAGTGCGCGACGGCCTGCGCCGACGTCAGGTGGATCTTCGCGCCCGGGTTCGGGCCCTCGTTCTCGGCGGCCGCGTTCGCGTGCGGCTGGGCGGACGCCCAGTTGAGCAGGACCGCGGCCGCGACGGCGGAGGCGAGCATGACGCCGGCCATCGGCCACTCGCGTCCCGGCCGGTGGTACTTCGCGCTCTGGTCCCGGTGCTGATGGCCCTCGATCACGTCGGACTTGGTCAGCGTCAGATAGACGACAGTCGCCAGAATGGCCGCCAGAAAGATGATGCTGGTCACCAGCGTCCCCAGTCCCAGGCCCTTGTCCGGGACCTTCGGCGAGGCGAGCCAGTCACCGAGGTTGGCTCCGAGCGGGCGAGTGAGGATGTACGCGACCCAGAACGCCAGTACCGGGTTCGCGCCGAATCGCCAGCAGCTGACGACGATCGCGATCAGGGCGAGCGGCAGCAGGACGGACACACCCGGGCTCCACCCGGTCAGTTCGAGCGTCCAGTCGCCGGCCGCCGTACCGAGAGCGAACGTGACCAGGACGGCCAGCCAGTAGAAGGCCTCACGGGGCCGGGTGACGATGCTGTGGATCGACAGCGTGCGCTCACGGGCCCACCAGATGCCGAACACGACCGCGAGTCCGATGCTGAACACCGTGGTGCTGATCCACAGCGGTACGCCGAGTTGGTCAGTCAGGATGTCCGTGTACAGCGTGCCGGTCACGCTGACGACCACGACTGTCAGCCAGTATGCGGCCGGCTGATAGCGCGACCGGGTCATCTGCCAGATCAGGACCGTGGCGAACACCACGGTGAAGATCACTGCGGTGGCGATGAGTCCCACGCCGAGCTGCATGTTGATCCAGTCGGCGAAGCTCTCACCCACGGTGGTGCAGAGGATCTTGATCAGCCAGAACCAGATGGTGACCTCGGGCACCTTGTTCAGCAGCACGCGAGGCGCCGCCGTACGGGATGCAGTTTCTGTAGTCATGCCGGCCAGACTTGCCTATTCCACCTGCACACAACCTGACTACGAATCGGTCAGGTGCGCGGCAATCGGACCTCGACGTGACCGTTGCCTTCCGCAAGCGCCCGTACGCCGATCCCGGTCGCCGTCGCGATCCGCCGTACGACGGCCAGCCCCAATCCGTGCCCGCTCGTCGCGCTGTGGCCGGGCGTGAACGCACGCTCGACGTCCTCCGGATCGAAGCCCGGCCCGTCGTCGAGGACATGCACGAGGACGTCGGCTCCGGCTGTCTCGACGACCAGCGACACCTTGGTACTGGCGTGCCGCGTGGCATTGTCGAGCAGCGGGGCGAGCACGGACAGCACGACCTCTGCGGGTACGGCGACCTCGACATCCGTCGGCCCGTCGACTTCGACGCCCGTCGACTTGTCGGCCGGTATGGCGCGACTCTCGACGGCTTGGCGGATCACCGGACGCAATCTGCAGGAGGAATCACGGCGGCTCCGTGTGCGGGCGGCATCGAGGATCGTGCTCACCGCCGTCGCGAGGCGATCGGATTCGGTGAGGACGACCTGTGGATCGACCTGTGTTCCCGAGATTTCCGCGAGCTGAGCCTCGCCACGCAGTACCGTCACCGGCGTGCGCAGCTCGTGGGCGATCTCGTCGGTCAGCCGGCGCTCGTCGGCGATCGTCGCGGACACGCGGTCGAGCAGCCGATCGAACGTCTGGGCCAGCTCACCGAACTCGTCGCGCGGCGGTCCGAGGCCGAACCGCCGGTCCGGATCGTGGTCGCCCCATTCGTCCGCCAGCGCCGACATCTGGTGGACGACACGTAACGCGCGGCTCACCCCGACGTACGCCACGACGCCGGCGAGGACGATGACGAGCGCACCGAGGATCAGGGACATCACCAGGTTGCGCTGCTCGGACTTCTCGAACGGTGCGAGGTCGACCATGACCACCACGGTGACCTTGTGTCCGGGGACCGCCAGCGGTTCGGCGTACAGGAGGTAGTGGCCCGTCGGCAGGAAGTCGTTGCGGCCGGTCAGTCCCAGCCGCTCAACCGCATCTGCGACGGTCGGGTGCAGCTCGCCGTCGATCAGACGGCCGTCGGAGACGACCCAGGCGACGGTGTCGAAGGCGTCTCCCGCGCCCTCGACCAGGGTGATCTTTCCGTTGCCTGATTCAACGGTCGCCGCGACGGCGTCGGCCCGGGTCCGAGCGAGCGTACGCGTGTCGGTCTCGGTCGCCCGCGAGGCGAGCACATGGCTGAGAACGATCAGTACGGCGACAACGAGCGTCGCCGTGAGCACCGCCAGCGAGACGATCCGCGCCCGGAAGCCGGTCAGTCCCATCGGTAGCCGACCCCACGCACAGTGCCGACCCGCTCAGCCACCCCGAGGCGGTCCAGTTTCACCCGCAACCTGCGGAGGTAGGAGTCGAGTGTGTTCTCACTGACCTGAGCCCCGTGCGGCCAGCCCGCCGCGACCAGCGAGTGCCGGCGAACGACCTCACCGGGCACGGAGATGAGCCGCCCGAGCAGCCGGAACTCGGTCGGCGTCAGCGACTCGCCGGCATGCCCCCGCCGTACCTCGTGACTCGTCGGATCGAGCACCACCTCATCCGCCGCAACCGCAACCGTGGTCCGCTTCAGCAGCGCGCGGACGCGGACCAGGAGCTCCGGGATGTCGAACGGCTTGGTCAGGTAGTCGTCCGCCCCGGCCTCGAACCCACTGACCTTGTGATGAGTACCGCCCAGGGCCGTCAGCATCAGAACCGGCGCATCAACGCCGCGCGCCCGCAACGCGAGGCACACGTCCCGCCCGTCGGCGTCCGGCAGCCCGATATCGAGGATCACAACCTGCGGCTCCGGCACGAGCCGGCCAAGCATTTCCCCAGCCGTCGCCGAAGCAACCACCTGGTGCCCATCCCGCCGCAAGGCCCGACTCAACAGCCCACGCAGCGCCAAATCATCCTCACACACAGCAACCCTAGGCATCGAAGCACCGTACCCACCCCCACCTGAGAACCATCTGAGCCGAAGACCGTCGCCCGCGGCTCTCAGATCGCCCGCCCAGCCCGCCGAGTCGTGGCGAAAGGCGGACACCCGCGCCGTCGAGTCGTGGGTTCTGGTCGGTGTTTCGGTGCCAGGGGCCACGACTCGGCGGGTGTACGTCGGCTTGGGGTGCACGGCTCGCGAGGGGATGTCGTACCGGACCGGCAGCGCTCGAGCGAGCCGACCGGCTCGACGTGGCCGTGAACACGGAGGAGGGCCGTCGCGTTCACGTTGTCGTACTCCGAAGCGGGGATCGGCGCATTCTTTTGGAGGTGCATGGGGTAGGTCGCTTGGTGGTTGCGCGGAGCCGAGTCGCTCGAGCGCGTCCTGATGTAAGCGTTTGAGCGAGGGGCCGTGTCTGGTTTGATGGTGGGGTGTTGCGGAGTTGGAAGTTTGCGGTGGGGTTCTTGGTGATGGGGCTGGTTTTCGGCGGCTGGTCTTGGACAGGCGGTTCGCGGGGTGTGGCCGTGGTGGAGCTCGTGGTGTGCGTGCTGCTCGGGCTGCTGTTTTCGCCGGTGGCGTTTCCGCGGTCGGTGAGTGTGGCGGAGGCGGGGCGGGCGGGGAAGCCGATCGTCTACTGGCGGCCGGGGTGTCAGTTTTGTTTGCGGCTGCGGTTCGCCTTGCTCGGCTCGGCCGGCGGAGCTTCGTGGGTGAACATCTGGTCCGACCCGAAGGCGGCCGCGGCGGTGCGGGCGGTGGCGGACGGGAACGAGACGGTGCCGACCGTCGTGGTCGGTGGCGAGAGCCGGGTGAACCCAGCGCCGCGCTGGGTGCGTGACCAGCTGCCCTAGAAGCGGAACGGAAGCCAGGGCGAGACGATGAAGAACAGTTGCACGACCGCGAGCGCGATGATGGCGGCCGGTGGGTTGAGCAGCGAGATCGACGCGGCCAGCGCGTAAAGAGTCTGGGCGACCACGAGCCGACGCCGGATCAGGAGCACGGACTCGGACCGCTCCGCGAGGCCGGCCCGCATGACGTGGACGACCTGCCAGCCGAGCGTGACCCCGAGACCGAGCAGATTCGCCCAGTAGACGCCCACGGCAAGCGCCAGGTGAACGTGTGAGGACAGTACGGACGCCGAGAACGGCAGCGTCGACACGAAGAAGAGGAACGCCAGCACGGACCACGCCAGCGTTCGGTCGGAGCGCTCGCACACGTTCAGCAGCGTGTGCTCCGCCAGCCAGAACGTGCCGAGCATGGTGAAGCTCAGCAGGTACGCCGCGAACTGCGGCCCGAGCGCCTGCAGCTCAGTCCAGAGACCGCTGTTGGTCGTCGCCTCGGTGCCTTCGGGTAGGCGTACGTCCAGGACCAACAGGGTCATCGCCACGGCGAAGACACCGTCAGCCAGCGTCCGCAGCCGTTCGGCGTCGCGCCCGGACAGTTGGTTGTAGCTGGTCCCCACGTCCACCATGCCCATAGTGTGCACGCCGAGAAGTACCACCGAGCGCGCACTCAGCGACCGAGTTCGCGCCCGGCGCCCGGGGTCCGTCGAACAGGGGGATCAGGCGGCGGAGTTCGTCATCGGAGACGGTGCGTCCGTAGTCGGCGAGTTGGAAGGTCTCCGCATGCTGTACGGCGTTCGCGCGCGCCTCACCGTAGTACTTCGCGAGTGAAAGCGGCTTGAAAGTGGGAGCGGGCAGGCTCAGCAGCCACGGATCGAGGAGGTGCCGATGGGACGATTCCTGGAGATGCTGCTCGCCTTCACCCGCTCCTGGCTGTCACCCACCGGCCCGCTCCACGAGCCGGATCCAGCTGCTGAGGAAGAACCCCACGACTCTCCACCGACCGCCGATCAGCCCGAGCGCAGCGAGTGACCAGCGGTGCGGGGTTCCTCGTTGCCGACGCGGATCTGGCACGCCACCCGCGGCGCACTTCAACAGCTGAACCAAGCTGACCACGTCTGCGGCCTCCCACCGCGCCCGTCCTGTCCGGATCCCGCGAGGACTCGATCGCCCTAGTGCACCCCAGGCCCCTCGGCCGCTCCGATGGCCGGGGCGCGGTCGGCGGAGACGGGATGGCCGAAGATGTCGCGGCCGCCGTTGGACGGGATGACCGTGCCGGCGCCGAGTGCGGGCGAGCCCGCGCGGAGGCGGTAGCCGGCGAGGTCGGCGATCCCGGTCGCGGCGCCCGGCCCGGCGAGCAGCGGATCAGCGGTCGAGCCGCCCGGGTTCGCGAACGTGCCGCCGATGTTGACGAGCAGGTTGTACGACGGGCGGACCGACGTACCGGGCTGGAGACGCATCGCTGCGGAGCCTGCGCCTTGTTTGACGACGATGTTGTTGTCGAAGCGGACGTTGTGTGGTGCCGTCGTGTTCTCGTTGATCACCGTCATCGAGTGACCCGCACCGACGTAGATCGTGTTGTTGTAGACGTGTGCGCTTTGGAGCGGGCCGGAGCACATCTCGACTCCGCGGTACGAGTCGTTCTGGCTGACGTTGTAGCGGACCACGGCGTTGGCGACCCGGCCGGCGGCGTTGCAGAGCAGCAGGAAGCCGCCCGCGTTGTCGTGGCTGTAGTTGTACTCGAACACGGTGCCGTCCGTGCCCTGGTCGACGTCGAACGCCATCCCGTCGCGCGTGGTCTCACCGCCCGACACTTCGTTGTGGCGGAACGTCGTACCGTCGGAGTTCCACGGCCACATGCCGGCGTTGTAGCCGGTCGACCGGCGCTGGAAGCCGTCGATCCGGTTGCCTTCCACGAGCGCGTCCTTGGCGGTCAGGACCACGATGCCGTCACCGCCGACATCCCGTACGTCGTTGCCGCGAACAACGATCCGCGTGTTCGGGGTCCACGGTTTGGTGAACGGCGCCACGGAACCGACCACGGCCCGCTGCTCCCACTGCGACGGCACCAACCGGATGCCGCCCCGGTTGACGCCGGCGACGTGGTTATTGGTGACGGCGACGTCGTCGAAGTTGCTCTCGCGCACGTCGCCGACGACCGAGAACAGGATCCCGTCGCTGCCGCCGGTGCTCTTCGTGTCGTCGCCCCAGATGTCGTGGACGAAGAGGTTGTCGATCACGTAGTGCCGGCCCTGGCCGTAGTCCTCCAGCAGGACGTGGACGCCGCGCCGGTTGCTGCCGGGGTTGGCCGCGTTCGTGACCTCCAGGTCGCGCACCTCGATCTGCTGCGTGTTCCGCAACAGGACGGCGTCCGGGGCTCCGTTCCCGTCGATGACCGGCCGCGCCTGGCCGGCTCCGTACGCGCCGATCCGCACCGGGGCGCCGGCCACACCCGCGCCGGACGGAGCAAGGGTGCCGACGCACCGCGAACCACGTTTGAACAGCAGGGCTTGTCCAGCGTGCAGTTGTACGGCGTTCGCGGCGGCGAGCGTGGTGAGCGGCCGGGCCGCCGTACCGTCTCCGGAACCGCTGCCGGAGCAGTCCACGTGGATGACACCGGTGCCGTTATCGGCCGACGCCGGCGCCGACGGAACTGCGAACGACAGGCAGCCGACCGCGGCGACCGCGGACAGCAGACGGGTTCTGGAGAACATAGGGCGGCTCCGATCGCGATGCGCACTGCTGCGCACGAATAATCAGTATCGAACACAATTAGGCACCCCTGACAGAGTGTCAACGGTTCGCCCAGACTTTTCTTCGGAGTCTTGGCGTAATACCGGGAACGGCCGGCGACAAAAGAGCAAGGACGTCGTGCCGCGGTCGTGTGACGGTGCGGACTGGCTGTCGGAGCTGTGGTTGAAGTGGCGGCGGGCGGTGCCGGATCGTCTGTTGGAGTGATGCCGCCTGTTCTTAGCGGCCGATGGCTTGGGCGGGGCCTAGGCCTAGGGTCTTGCGGGCGGTGTCGAGGAGTTCTTCGCGGGCGCCGCGTCGGCGGAGGCGGAGTTGTTGCCACTCTTCCTCCGACGGTAGGCCGTTCGATGCGAACACGGCGCTCGACACCTGATGGCCGGCCTCGTGCAGGCGCTCGGCGGCGAGTACGACGTCGCTCGGTGCGAGCAACCGCAGCCTGGTGAGCGCGTCGATCTCGGTACGTCGCGCCAGCTCGCTCTCGTGACGATGTTCAGAGAGATCGTCACGCCGCGAACGAGCGTCGTACACGCGCTGCCCCGGGCCCGAGAAGCTCGCGTCGAGAAAGGTCACCAGGGTGTCGGTCATCGCTTCGCGACGCCACCGGCGTTCCTCCCGACGACCGCCGACGAACAGCGAAAGCCCGGACAGGACAGCGGCGATACAAGCCGCGGTGGCGGCAATCAAGTCAGGCATGAGCACCTTGCACTGTGGACCGTTCGGCGGACGCTTACAGCGGAATGCTGTAGAGGATGAAGCCGCGGTTTTCGGCGACCTGGTCGTAGAGGTGGCGGGCGGTGGTGTTGGACTCGTGGGTCGACCAGTAGACGCGGGCGCAGTCGTGGTCTTTGGCCCAGGTGGTGACTGCTTGGATGAGGGCTCGGGCCGCGCCTTGGCCTCGGGCCTCGGGGGCGGTGAAGAGGTCCTGTAGGTAGCAGGAGTCCGCGGCCGTCGTACTGGCGTGCGTCAGGAAGTGCACGATGCCTACCAGTTGCCCGTCCAGGTAGGCCCCGAGTGCGTGGACCTCGTCGTCCCGTTCGAACCTGAGCCAGGCCTCGTCGAAGAACGCGTCCGGCATCGTCCGGCCGTAGAACTCGTTGTAGCCGGCAAACAACGTCTGCCAGGCGGCGCGATCGGAGGGTCCCAGACGGTCGATGGTGAGCACCGGGACACTCTATGTCCCGCGCTAGTCGAGGTAGCCGGTCTCGGGGTTGATGCCGGAGAGGAAGGCGCGGACCGCCTGCTCGTGGTCGGCCTGCGTCCGGAGGTGCTGCTGCGGGCCTGATTCGCTGAAGCCGTAGCCGGGGTTCGGGCCGGAGACCCAGTCGTAGTCGTAGGTACCGGGGTGGTCCTGGCGTACCGAGACCTCGAAGAGCTCACCGTCGACCCGGAGCCTTTCTGTATACATATGCATCTCCCAGAGATCGTCAGTAGGCGGAGGTGTTGCGCGGCTGAAGGTTAGGTGACCAGGCCAGCTTCTACCTCACCCCGGCCACCCGCGCCGCCGAAGCCATCGCTCGCCGCACTCCTCGCACCTAGGTTTTCCATCGCGGCACCAGGTCTTGACAAGCTTGCGCAAGTTGCCGCAATCTTGGGGAAACCTTGGCGCAACCTTTGGGAGCCTTCGTGAACCCCACCCTGACCGACGTGGCGCAGCGTGCCGGTGTGTCGCTGTCCACCGCGTCCCGGGCCTTCAGTGACCCGGACCGGATCGGCCGGGACACCCTGCGCCGGATCGTCACGGCCGCCGAGGAGATCGGGTACGTCGCCTCGGCAGGCCGCCGCTCGCGCTCCGCCGGCTTCCCGACCCGGTCGGCCACGGTCGCGATGATCGTGCCGGACATCGGCAACCCGGTGTTCGCGAGCTTCGTGAAGGCGGCCCAGGCGCACGGCTGGAACCGGCGGCAGACCATCGTGCTGACCGACACCGACGGCAGCCCGGACCGCGAGCGGGAGATCATCGGCGAGCTCCAGGAGCGGGTCGACGGGTTCATCGTCTGCTCGCCGCGGCTGCCCGCGCACGACATCGTCGAGCTGATCGGCGACACCCCGCTGGTGCTGGTGAACCGGACGAGCGACGAGACGAACAGCGTCGTACCGGATTCGGCCGACGGGCTGCGGCAGGCGGTGGAGTACCTGCGCGTCCTCGGGCACGAGCATGTCGCCTACGCGCAGGGGTCGCCGCTGTCGTGGTCGAACCAGAACCGCGTCGGCGCGATCAAGGACCTCGCCGAGCAGTCCGACATCGAGCTCGACCTGATCGGCTGGCAGGCGGAAACCGTCGCCGGTGGTCAGGCCGCGGCGGCGAGTGTCGTCGCGTCCGGTGCGACCGCGGTGATCGCGCACAACGACCTGATGGCGTTGGGCATCATGGCCGGCGCCGTCGCACTCGGCGTCGAGGTGCCCGGCGACCTGAGCGTGATCGGCATCGACGACACGCCGCTCGCGGAGGTCGCCCGACCGACCTTGACGAGCATCCAGGTGCCGATGTCGCGCGCCGGCGTGGTGAGTGTCGACATGCTGCACCAGCGGCTGAGCGCCGATCCCGGGGACCAGCCCGCGGAATCACGGGTCGTCACGTTGCCGACCCAGTTGGTGGTCCGGCAGAGCACTGGCCCGGTGGCCGGTTGGTCGCCCGCGCGCCGGGGGAGCGAAGCATGAGAATCGTCGTCACGGACCCGAACCTGCTCCCGCTCCGCGAAGAGTTCGAGGCGCTCCTGCCCGCGTCCACCGAGGCTGTCTGGTTGCCCGACGACCTCCTGAGCGCGCTGCGAACCGCTGACGTGCTCGTCGGTCCGGCGTTCACACAGGAGATGGCCGACGCCGCGCCCGGCCTGCGACTCGTGCAGGTCGCGGGCGCCGGGACGGATCGGATCAAGGCGTCCGGAGTCCCGGTCGCGAACACGTACCACCACGAGGACTCGATCGCGGAGTACATCGTCTGGGCCTTGATCGGTCTGCGTCGCGAGCTTCCCCAAGCAGACCAGGCGCTCCGGCAGGGACAGTGGCGCTCGCCCGTCTACGACCGCGGGCTCGAGCAGCCACAGACGTTGCAGGGGGCATCGATCGGCTTCCTCGGGTTCGGTCACATCGGTCGCGCGACGTGGCGAGTGCTGCGAGCGTTCGGGGCGCGGGCGCAGGTGGTGACCGCGAGCGGCAAGGCCGACGCGGACGACCTCAACTGGGCCGGCGACACGACGCGACTTCCCCGTCTGCTGGAGGAGTCCGACGCGCTCGTCGTCTCCGCGCCGCTCACCGAGTCCACCCGCGGCATCATCGGTACGCCGGAGCTGCAGCTGCTCGGGAATCACGCCGTACTGATCAACGTCGCCCGTGGGCCGCTCGTGCAGGAGGACGCGTTGTACGACGCTCTGCGCGACAAGGTGATCCACGGCGCGGCCCTCGACGTCTGGTACTCCTACCCGTCGGACGGCGACCGCGGCGCGCCCGCGAACCGTCCGTTCGGTGAACTCGACAACGTCCTGCTGACGCCGCACCTGTCCGGGATCACCCGGCAGACCTTCCGCGGCCGCGTCCACGACATCGCCGCGAACGTCAACGCCCTTGCCGACGGCAAGCAACTGCGTAACGTCGTCCAACTCTGAAGGCACGCACATGAGCGATCGCATCATCGCCGCCGAGGTGATCCTGACCAGCCCCGGCCGCAACTACGTCACCCTCAAGATCCAGACCGCCGACGGCGTCGTCGGGTACGGCGACGCCACGGTGAACGGCCGTGAGCTCGCCGCGGCGAGTTACCTGCGCGACCACGTCGTCCCGCTGCTGATCGGACTCGATCCGGCGCGGATCGAGGACACCTGGCAGTACCTGTACCGCGGGGCGTACTGGCGCCGCGGACCGATCACGATGGCCGCGATCAGCGCCGTCGACCTCGCGCTGTGGGACATCAAGGGCAAGGCCGCGGGCATGCCCGTGTACCAGTTGCTCGGTGGCGCGGTGCGCAACGGAGTCCTCGCCTACACGCACGCTTCCGCGTGGGAGCTTCCGCAGTTGCTCGACGAGGTGGACGCGCGCCGGGCCGACGGATTCCGAGCGGTGCGCGCGCAGTCCGGCGTACCAGGGCTGGAGACCGTGTACGGCGTGCATCGGGAGGCCAGCGGTTACGAGCCGGCGAAGCGTGGTGCGTCTCCTGTGGTCGAGTCGTGGGACACCGACGCGTACCTGCGCCACGTTCCCGCCGTACTCGCGGCTGTTCGCGAGCACGTCGGACCTGAGCTGGCGTTGCTGCACGACGCGCACCACCGGCTCACGCCGCAACAAGCCGCGCGGCTCGGCAAGGCACTGGAACCCGCGGACCTGTTCTGGCTCGAGGACGTCACGCCCGCCGAGAACCAGGCGGCCCTGCGTCTCGTCCGGCAGCACACGACGACGCCGCTGGCCATCGGTGAGGTCTTCAACTCGATCTACGACTGCAAGGACCTGATCACCGAGCAGCTGATCGACTACATCCGGGTCGCCGTCGCCCACGCGGGCGGGATCAGTCACCTGCGCAGGATCTTCGCGCTCGCCGACGTGTACCAGGTGAAGGCCGCGCCGCACGGGCCGTCCGACGTCTCGCCGGTGTCGTTCGCCGCGAGCGTCCACCTCGGGCTCTCGACGCCCAACTTCGGGATCCAGGAATACATGGGGTACGACGCGCTCGCGCACGAGGTCTTCCCGCACGCGTGGTCCTTTGCCGACGGGTACCTGCACCCGGGGGAGGCGCCCGGACTCGGCGTCGAGGTGGACGAAGCACTCGCCGCGAAGTTCCCGTACGAACCTGCCTACCTGCCCGTCGCGCGTCGCCTCGACGGCAGCGTGACCGACTGGTGACCGCGATGAACCGCACCACGGTCCCCGCACACCTGCTCAGCAGCAGGCCGACGAGCTCGGGCATCGTGCATCTCGGCCTGGGCAACTTCCACCGCGCACACCAGGCGGTCTACACGGCGCAGGCCGGTGACGGGTGGGGGATCCTCGGCGTCGCGAGCCGCTCGGCGGCCGTCGCGGACGCGATGAACGCCCAGGACGGCCTGTACTCCGTTCTGGAGCTGTCGCCCGCGGGATCGTCGATCTCGGTCCCCGGCGTGCACACCGGCGCGATCGTTGCCGCTGACAACCCGGGCGCGGTCGTCGACGCCATCGCGGACGAGGAGACCCGGATCGTCTCGATGACGGTGACCGAGCACGGCTACTGCCTGGACCCGAGCACGCATCGCCTCGCACTCGACCACCCGGGGATCGCGGCCGATCTCGCCGGCGCCACCCCGACGACCGTGATCGGCCAGATCGCGCGCGCCCTGGAGCACCGGGCCCGGACGCACGGGGCGCCGATCACCGTCCTGAACTGCGACAACATGCAGTCGAACGGTACGCAGACCCGCGGTCTCATCCTGGAGTTCCTGCAGGCGGCGCGCTCCGGCGCGATCGACTGGGTCGCGGAGAACGTCGGCTTCCCGAACTCGATGGTCGATCGCATCGTCCCCGCGACCACGGACGCCTACCGAGAGACGGCGTACCAGCTGCTCGGGGTGCGCGACCGGAGTCCGGTGCCGGCCGAGCCGTTCACGATGTGGGTGATGGAGGACCGGTTCACCGCCGGACGCCCGGCCTGGGAACGCGCCGGCGCGACCTTCTCCGACGAGGTCGAGGCCTACGAGCTGGTCAAGCTCCGGCTGCTGAACGGCACCCATTCCCTGATCGCGTACCTCGGTGCGCTCGACGGACGCGCGACGATCCCGGAGGCCCGGGGCGTCGACTTCATCGAGTCCGCCGCCCGCTCGGTGCTCGAGGACGAGTACCTGCCGACGATCACCCTGCCGCGCGACTTCGACGTCGAGTCGTACGTCGCCTCGCTGTTCGATCGTTGGTCGAACCACGCACTTGGTCACCGGACCCAGCAGGTCGGCACGGACGGCTCGGTGAAACTGCCGCAGCGTGTTCCCGAGCCCGCCCTGCAGTTGCTGGGTCAAGGTGTGATGCCGGAGCACCTGGCTCTCACCGTGGCCGCCTGGATGTGTTGCGTCGTACCCCTGCCCGGTTTCGATCCCGGTCCGCACGCGCGGGCGATGGTCGATCCGGCCCGTGAGCGGCTCGGGGCGCTCGCGGCGCGGTCCCGTAGTACGGAGGACCTGATCCGGTCGGTGATCGGCCAGGTGTTCTCCACCGAACTTGCCGAGAGCAACGAGTTTGCCCGGCGCGTCACCGACTATGTCGCCGTCGTCACCCGCGACGGCGTCCGCGCCGCGGCCCGCGAGGCCGCGCGCTCCCGAACGTCCCGGCCGCAGGCCTCGCCAGCTGCCTGAGACCCCTGAAGGATCCGCCATGGAAACGATCCACACCCCTCGTCCGTCCCAGCCCGAACCCTCGAAACAGGAGGTCCGCCGGGCCGCGTTCGCCGGCCTGATCGGCACCGCTCTCGAACAGTACGACTTCGTCATCTACGGGACCGCCTCGGCGCTGGTCTTCAGCCACCTGTTCTTCCCGAACATCTCGGCGACGGCCGGTCTGCTCGCCAGCTTCAGCGCCTACGCGGTCGGCTTCTGCGCCCGGCCGCTCGGCGGCTTCTTCTTCTCCCGGTACGGCGACCGGCTCGGGCGCAAGTGGATCCTGGTGGCCACGCTGACCCTGATGGGCGTCGCGACGATGGCGATCGGCGTCCTGCCGACGTACGAATCGGTGGGCGTGTGGGCGCCGATCCTGCTCGTGCTGAGCCGGTTCCTGCAGGGCTTCGGCGCGGGGGCCGAGCAGTCCGGCGGCGCCACGCTGCTGACCGAGACCGCGGCCCGCGGCAAACGCGGCCGGCTCGCGGCGCTCGTGATGACCGGTGCGGCTGCCGGTACGGCGCTCGGCGCGGGAGCATGGGCACTGGTGCAGTTGCTGCCCGAGGATCAGTTGCTGTCGTGGGGTTGGCGGGTCGTGTTCCTGAGTAGCGCGTTCGTCACGATCGCGGCGTACATCCTGCGGCGCCGGTTGAAGGAGACGCCGGTGTTCGCGGAGATCAAGGCCGAGCGGGCCGCCGCTGCCGCGCCGGTGCGTGAGGTGTTCCGGAACGGCAAGAAGGCCGTCGCGCTGGTGACGCTGATGACGGTCGGGTTGAGCGTCCAGTCGTACACCTACCAGGTGTTCATGGCGTCGTACCTCAAGAGCACGGTGAAGATCGACGCGCAGACGGTGCCGGAGATCCTGCTGGTCGGCGCGATCTTCGGCGGCATCGGCGCGGTCGTCCTCGGGTACCTGTCTGACCTGTTCGGACGGCGCAGCGTGTTCCTCGCGATCGCCGGGTTGCTGCTGGTGCTGCCGGTCCCGACGTTCGTTGCCTTGAGCACCGGGAATCTCGCGATCATCTACGTCGCGATGATCATCGGGTTCGTGTTCGCCTGCCAGGGCGGGGTCGCGGTGACGATGAGCTACTTCCCGGAGCTGTTCGGCAGCCGGTACCGGTACGCCGGTGTCACGCTCGGCCGTGAGTTCGCCGCCGTACTGGGTGGTGGGTTCGCGCCGCTGATCGCCGTCGCCCTGATGGGTGAGTTCGACTCCTGGGTGCCGGTCGCGATCTACATGACCCTGGCGATGGCGATCACGTTCGGCGCCGCGCTGTTCGCGCCGGAGACCAAGGACCGCGACCTGCTCGCCCCCGAGAACGCCACCGACGGCGCGCTGGTGACGCGCACGTCGACGGCCACCGCTACGGCCTGACCCGTTGACCACCGATCCGAGGAGCGTCATGAAGGCGATCGTCATCCAGGGCAAGCTCGACCTCGTCGAGCTGGACGTCCCCACCCCCGAGCCGGCGGCCGGCCAGGTCCGCCTCCGGATGGCGTACGGCGGCATCTGCGGATCGGACCTGCACTACTACCACGAGGGTGCCAACGGCTCGTTCGTCGTCCGCGAGCCGTTGGTCCCGGGCCACGAGCTGTCCGGCACTGTCGACCTCGACCCGTCCGGCGACCTGGCACCAGGCACCCCGGTCACCATCCACCCCGCCACCTTCGGTACGCCGGAACGCGGGATCGAGGACCGGCCGCACCTGTGGCCGAACGGCGCGTACCTCGGCAGCGCCTCGACCTGGCCGCACACCCAGGGCGGGATGTGCGAGTTCGTTGTCGTGAGCAAGGACATGGTCCGGGTCCTGCCCGCGTCGCTGCCGCTACGCCGCGCCGCGCTGGCCGAGCCGCTGGCTGTCGCTCTACATGCCCTCGAGATCGCCGGCGGGGTCGCGGGCAAGAGTGTGCTGGTGTCCGGCTCGGGCGCGATCGGACTCCTGGCCGCCGCTGCTGCGCTCGCGGCGGGTGCGACCGAGGTGGTCACGACCGACGTACTCCCAGGTCCGTTGCAACGGGCCAGGGAGCTCGGCGTCCACGGCACGCTGCAGGTCGGGACCGACGAGATCCCGTCGATGGCCTTCGACGTGGTCCTCGAATGCACCGCGGTTCCGGTGGCGATCACCGCAGCCCTCGAGGCCGCGCGCCGCGGCGGCACCGTCGTCCTGGTCGGCATCCCGGCCGACGAACCACGCCCGGTGAACCTCGCTCCGGTGGTATCCCGCGAACTCCAGGTCCGCGGCACGCTCCGCTTCAACGACGAGATCGATCACGCGATCACCCTGCTCGACCAGAACCCCCACCTCGAACAGATCGTCACGCACGAGTACCCAGCCGCAGAGGCGGTAGAAGCCTTCGCCACGGCCACCAACTCCAACACCTCAGGCAAGGTCCTCCTCACCCTCTGGCCCTGAGCCCGGAGTTCTCACCCGATCTGAGGTGGCTGGCCGGCGCGTTGTCGATTGAGGGACAGCTGGGACGAGGCTGCTGTGGGGGAGTTGGTCGAGGAGTCGAGCGGGCGTCCAGGCGGCGCCTGGCCGGCCATCATGGAGTGGAGGTGCGCGACCTCCGGAGGTACGGCGCTTTCGGCCGCGATCTCGCGCAGGGTCGTCAACGCCTCCGCCGCAGTAGGGCGGTCGCCCGGATCCTTGGCGGTCATGTCAGCGACCAGTTGGTCGAGCTTCGGGGGCACGGTGTCGAGAACCTCCGCCAGCCGAGGCACCCGAGCGTCGATCTGCGCCCACCGGTCGTTCGCGTTCTCGAACACGAGCCGACCCGTCGCTGCTTCGTGCAGGATCAGCCCGGCCGCGTAGACGTCCACCGCGGGGTCCGGGACCGGTCGCACGAAGTTCGGGCGGCGGTTGAGCAGGGCGCCGTGAGCATCCGCTGACTCGGGAGCGGCGTACCCCCAGGTGCCCACCGTGTGCTCCACCTCCGGGTCGCCGCGCCGCGCCGTACTGCCGAAGTCGATGAGACGGATCTGCCCGTCGTCGGCGATCATCACGTTCTCGGGTTTGACGTCGCGATGCACCAGGTCGGCCGCGTGGATGGTTCGCAGCGCGTCGGTGAGCTGGATCCCGACCTCGGCCACGCGGCGGGCATCCATCGCGCCGTCGGCGTGCATGCGGTCGTCCATCGTCCGCCCCGGGACCAGCTCGGTCGCGAGGTACGGCGTGAACTCGGTGCCGGACGCATCGACGTCGAACGCACGCAGGAGGTTCTGGTGCTCGAACCGTGAGGCCGTCTCGAACTCACCGGCGAACCGCTTCAGGATGTACGGAAGGTACTCCGCGCGAATCGGCATCTTGAGCGCGACATCGGTGCCCCTGGTCAGGTCCCTCGCCGACCAGATGGTGCTCGCTGCGCCCTCACCGATCCTCCTCGAGAGCTCGTAACGACTCGGCAGTACAGGTGCGTACTCCGGCACCAGAAACTCTGCGATGATCGCGACCCTTCAGATTCGACCGCCTACTGAGCCGGCAGATTAGCCTCCCAACAGACCATCCGACGTTTGTTACTGTGATGTCTCGACAGATCTGAGGGAGAACAGACGTGGTGGGTGACGACGACATCTCCGGGTGAATCCCGAGGTGACAGGCCGCTGGCTCTTGAGCTGTGGCCTTTTCGTCGTTTTGTCTTCCTGTCTTTCCGCTGAGCGGCGCCGTTGCGCGCTCGGCGTCTCATCTTGGGGTTTCTGCATGTCTGTCTCTTTACAGGCCTTCGACCTGGTTCGTACGTTCGGTGCGCGGCGGGTGCTCGACGGCGTATCACTGACCGCGCAACCCGGGCATCGGATCGGTCTGATCGGCGAGAACGGGGTGGGGAAGACCACCCTGCTGCGGCTGCTGGCCGGTCGGGACGAGCCGGATGGCGGCACCGTCGTACGGCCGGCACAGCTGGGGTTTCTCGAACAGGAGTTGCCGTTCGACCCTGCGCAGACGGTGGCCGACGTACTCGATGATGCTCTTCGGGAGGCGCGTCACGATCTCGCTGAGCTCGATCGGTTGTCCGCGGCGCTGGCCGACAGACCGGATGATGCGGAGTTGCTGACGCAGTACGGCGATTTGCTGGAGCAAGCCCATGACCGGCAGGCCTGGGATGCGGATCGACGTGCCGCAATCGTGCTGGCGGGGATCGGGTTGGGGGAGCTGCCGCACGATCGGGCGCTGGGGACGTTGTCCGGTGGCGAGCGCGGGCGGCTGGCGCTGGCCGCACTTCTCGTACGCCGGCCCGCCGCGTTGCTGCTGGACGAACCGACCAATCATATTGACGATGCGGCTGCCGGGTTCGTCGAGGAACAGCTGCGGGGCACGCAAGGTGTCGTGGTGGTGTCGAGTCACGACCGCGCGTTCCTCGACGCGGTGTGCACCGACATCGTCGACCTTGACCCGGCGGTGGACGGCCCGGTGCGGTACGGCGGCAACTACACGGCGTACCAAGACCAGAAGCGGGCCGAACGCGATCGCTGGCGACGGCGGTACGACGAGGAACAGGCCGAGCTGGATCGGCTCCGAGTCGCGCTGGTCGAGACCGTGTACGACGTCGCGCCCGGCCGGCTGAAGCGCGACAACGAGAAGATGGGCTTCGGTCACACCACGGGGCGGGTTCAGAACCAGATCTCACGCCGGGTCCGCAGCGCCGCGGCCCGCCTGGAGGTGCTGGAACGCGACCAGGTCCCCGAACCGCCCACCCCGCTCCACTTCCATGCGTCCCTCACCACACCGGCCGCCGAAGGAATCGAACCGCTGGTGTCCTTGCGCGACATCGACGTTCCGGGTCGGCTCGCGCTGCCTCGCCTCGATCTGCGGCTCGGTGACCACCTGCTGATCTCGGGGCCCAACGGTGCCGGCAAGTCCACGCTGCTCGCCGTGCTCGCCGGCCACTTGGAGCCTACGGGCGTGGTACGTCGACGGACCGGGCTCACGGTCGGTCTGCTGACCCAGGACACCGTGTTCGAGCACGCGGATCGCAGCGCCCGCGAGACCTACGACCTCGCACTGGGGGAGGAGCGGGCCGAGGCGATTCCGCTGAGCAGTCTCGATCTGCTTGCTCCGCGAGACCAAGAGACGCCGGTGGGGCGCTTGTCAGTAGGCCAACGCCGCCGGCTCGCGCTGGCTCTGCTGATCGCCGATCCACCCGAGCTGCTCCTCCTCGACGAGCCGACGAACCACCTCTCCCCGGCCCTCGCCGGCGAACTGGAACTCGCCCTCGGCACCACACCCGGCACCACCGTCCTCGCCACCCACGACCGCTGGCTCCGAAACCGTTGGCCCCACCCACAGCTGCGCCTCTGAGAGCGTTATCCGACGAGGGCGGAGCCGAAGACCCAGTCGGAGGTCTGGGCGATGAAGTCGATCGGAAAGCCCGGCGTGAAGTCAGTGGCTGCTTCCAGACGGGTGATCGCTTCTGGTGGGAGAGTGAGGTCGGCGGCGGCGAGGTTCTCGCCGAGTTGCTTGGTGGTGCGCGCGCCGACGATCGGGTGAACCCGCGGGGAGCGACTCATCGTCCAGGCGATCGCCACTTGTGAAGGGGTTGTGCCGAGCTCGTCGGCGACTTCTTGGACGACCTGGGCGACGGCGTGATCCTTGGCTGACAGGGATTCCGCCGACAGACGGCCCTCGGCGGCCGGCGTCGCGCGGGTGTACTTGCCGGACAGGACACCGCCGCCCAGCGGGCTCCACGCGGTGACTCCGAGATCGAGGGCCTCGGCCATCGGCAGGAGCTCGCGTTCGATGTCGCGTTGCAGCAGGCTGTACGGGACCTGCAGTCCGATGAACGGACTCCACCCGTGCCATTGGGCCAACGTGTTGGCGCGTGCCACCACCCACGCGGGTGCGTCCGAGATTCCGACGTACAGAACCTTTCCAGCCTGTACGGCGTCGTCGAGTGCTCGCATCGTTTCCTCGAGCGGTGTGTGCTGGTCCCACATGTGCACCCAGTACACGTCGACGTAATCGGTGCGCAGGCGGCGCAGGCTTGTCTCCAGGGATGCGCGCAGGTTCTTTCGGTGGTTCCCGGCGGCGTTGGGGTCGGCACGGTCGCGGGAGACGGTGTACTTCGTTCCGAGGACGAGCGACTCGCGGCAGCCGTCGAGCAGTTCGCCGAGGAACTCCTCGCTGGAACCGGCGCGGTAGTTGATCGCGGTGTCGATCATGTTGCCGCCCGCCTCGGCGTACAGGTCCAGCATCTTCCGGCACTCCGGCAGCGGCGCGCCGACCCCGCCCTGCTCGCCGAACGTCATCGCGCCGAGGACCAACTCGGAAACCCGGAGCCCACTCGCCCCCAAGGTGCGGTACTTCATGCCGTCGTCGATCCGGCGAAGAGTTCGGCGGCGCGGTCGGCGAGTTCCCCGGCAGGTACGTCGCGCAGGTGCTGATCGACTGCCCAGCGGTGACCGGACGGGTCGAGGAACTGGCCGGTGCGGTCACCCCAGAAAGCGTCGTGCAGCGGCTGGAAGATCGTCGCGCCGGCCTGCAGTGCGCGTGTCCAGGCGAGGTCGGCGTCGGCGACCTGGAGGTGGAATGCGGCGGGCGTGCCGCCGAGCGCGGCGGGGGTGCGCATGCCCTGGTCGGGCATCTCGCCGGCCACGGCGAGGATCGTCTTGCCGACCCGGAGTTCCACGGTCAGCGTGCGGCCATCGGGAAGCGTGAGGCGGCTGGTCTCCCGGGCGCCCAACGCTTCGGCGTACCAGGAAGCGGCCTGGTCCGGGTCGTTGACGACCAGATGAATCGCGATCTCAGTCACGTCCTCACCATACACACTGTATGGTCAGGACGTCCATACACAGTGTCCGGACACTTATGATGGGTGCCATGCCTGCCAAACGCACAGTGCGCGACGCCCGTCGATCAGCGGCGGCTCCGGCTTCCGCGGAACTGCGGGAGCGGATCCTGTCCGGGACGCGCGAGTTGCTCCGGGACCACCGGTTCGACGCGCTCAGCGTGGCCGACATCCTGACGGCCGCCGGTGTGTCCCGGGCCAGCTTCTACTTCTACTTCCCGAGCAAGCAGGCCGTGCTCGCCGACCTGGTGCGCGATGCGGTCACGCAGGGGCAGCGGGCGGCGCGCCCGTGGATCGACCGGGAACAGGATCCGGTCGACGCGCTGCGGTCGGGCGTGGCCGATGGTGCCCGGCTGTGGCTCGACAATGCCGGCGTACTGATGGCCATCGTCGAGAGCTGGGGATCCGACGAGGGACTGCGGGAGCTGTGGCTCGAGCAGATGAACCTGTTCACCGACGCCGCCACCGCGCGGATCGAATCCGACCCGCAGGCGCGCGAACGACTCGGCTCGACGGAGGCGCGCGCCGTCGCCGCCTCGCTGACCTGGATGGGGGAGCGGCTCTACTACCTCGCCGCGGCCAAGGTCCCGCCGTTCGACGACGAGGAAGTCCTCATCGACACCCTCACCACCGCCTGGACCTCGATCCTGTACGGCGATGCGCCGCGGGCTGACGGCCTCGCGGGTTAGTCGAGCGGGGTGTTGGGGAGGCAGCCGCAGGAGGTGCGGTGCATGACCATCGGCTCCAACGCGGGTGTCCGCGATGCCCGTTGCGGGAGGGTGTCGGTGGTGGTGTGGGGAGTTGTGCTGGTCGTTCTGGGTGGGTAGTGCTCCCCGGTCGTGCAGGGGCGGCCTCGGCGGGGTCAGCTAGCGCTGTTTCTGGCGGACGTCGAGGCTGAGGCTGATGGTGAACGCGGCCAGGATCAAAACGGCACCGATCAAGGTGATCGCGGTGTCGCCGAGGGATGTGGCCAGGAGGATCACGGTCAGTACGGCGAGCACGGTGACGACGGCGGCAGCGATCTTCCAGTCGTCGCCGATGATGAAGTCGTACCAGAACTGCCCGAACGCTTTGAGGTACTTCACGGTGCGACCTCCACGGTGACGGCTGCGGCTGGTTTGCGGAGCGCGGCGATAGAGATCCGGCTGAGCAGCAGCCAGGCGGCGAGCAGCACCAGGATCATCAGGTCGTGGCCCGGCCAGGCGAGGCTCTCGTGACCGGTCCGGAAGATGCCGATGCCCTCGACGGCCCAGTACGTCCCGAAGGACGCGAGCAGCAGACCCACGCCGTACTTGAGCAGGTTCTCGTTGATCATCGACAGCGGGCGGCGGAGCGCGACGGCGATACCGAGGACGACGACGACCGCGGCGAGTGCGCCGGCCGCGGCGACCGGGATGTTGTTCGCGTTCAGGCCGAAGGTCAGCACGATGAACACGACCTCCATGCCTTCGAGGAAGACGCCCTTGAACGAGACCATGAAGCCGAACAGGTCGAGGCCGCCCTTGGTGTCACCGGCGGCCTTGGCCGCTTCGACCTCCTCGCGGTAGATCGCGTCCTCGTCGTGGACGGCCTTGCGGCCGGACGATCTGAGGATCGCCTTGCGCAGCCACTGCAGGCCGAAGATCAGCAGCAGGCTGCCGATCGCGAGCTGCAGCGCCGATTCCGGCAGCCACGTGGTCAGCGCGTAGCCGGCCGCGAGCGTCACGACGGCGAGGACGCCGAGTGCCGCGAAAGTGCCGGCCAGCGCGGACCGCCAGCCGCGGGTGTACCCCATCGCCATCACGATCGTGGTGGCTTCCACCATCTCGACGAAACACGCGACGAAGGTCGCGATGATCAAGCCCCAGGTTGCCGCGTCCATCCGCTACTCCCAGTCTGCTGAAACAGATGCTGCATGAAACAGTAGTTACATCAGCAGGTGGGCGTCAATGGTCCAGGCCCCGGCGGTGCAGAATGTCAGGCCTGGCCTTCGGTGCGTTCGTACACGTCGGCCTCGAACTCCTCGAGCAGTCGCTCACAGTCGGCGACCTTGCTCCGCGCGAGATCCTTGCCGTCGGCGCCCATCCAGTCGCGGCCCTCCACCTTGGCGAGCCAGCGGCGGAGCTTCTCCAGGTCCTGGCGGATCTCCTCGGCTTCCTCGAAGGTGTAGTTCTCCCGGAAGCGCTCGAACTCGATCTCCTTGACGAACTTGGTGTCGCACTCCTCGACGATCTCGGCGTACTCCTTGGCCGACTGGGTCCGGAAGCCGTCGACGAACTGCTCCCGGACGTCGTCCTCGACGTCGGTCAGGGTGAGGAAGACACTCGATCCGCCGAGCTCGGTGACGCGGTCGCGGACCTTGTCCATCCCGGCGCGCAGGTCCTCGCGGTCCGGCAGCACGCAGACCGCCTGCTGCACGTAGAAACCGCCGAGCCGCTTCAGGTCCCGCCAGACGGCGACCCGGGCCCGGGAGGACTCGCTGGGCACCTTGTAGATGAGCAGCAGCCAGCTCTCCGGCTTCCGGGTCTTCGTACGTCGGGTCGTCGCCATGTCGCACAGGCTATCCGCTGATCCCATGGCGCCCTGAACGGCAGAGTCCTATGACAAGCCGGTGCCGACGGCCAGACCGATCGCGAACGTCACCGCGGCGGACAGGCTGCCGAGCAGCAGTTGGCGGCCACCGCCGTACCAGAACGGGCGGGCGGTGATCTTGCCGACGATGCCTCCGGTGACGACGAGGCCCAGTGCGCTGAGCAGGAGCGCGGGCAGCACGCTGCCGGCCCCGAAGACGAACGGGATCAGCGGAATCACCGCACCGATGGCGAAGGCCGCGAAGGAGGAACCCGCGGCGGTCCACGGGGACGGCAGGTCGTTGGGGTCGACGCCAAGCTCTTCGCGGACGTGGACGTCGAGCGCGACCTTCGGGTTGGTCGTCAGCTCGTGCGCGACCTCGGCGGCCAGCTCCGGACGCAGACCCTTGGCCTCGTACATCAGCGCGAGCTCGCGTTCCTCTTCTTTCGGGTGGATCTCCAGTTCGCGCTGCTCCACGGCGATCTCGGCCTTGATCAGCTCGGACTGGGACGACACCGAGGTGAACTCGCCGGACGCCATCGAGCAGGCGCCGGCGACCAGACCGGCGAGTCCGGTGACGATCACGACCTTGCCGGTCGCCCCGCCGCCGACCACGCCGGCGACCAGGGCGAAGTTCGAGACCAGGCCGTCCATCACGCCGAACGTCGCGGGCCGGAGCCAGCCGCCGGTGACGTCGCGATGTGAGTGGTGCAGCTCGGGAACCGGCTGCTCCGCGATTTCCGCCGTCATCAAGAACGTCCTTCCGAAGGTGAGGTGAGGCTTGCCGCAGTGAGGTTTGTGTAACCTCAGTTCTAGCGAAGCATCTGTTACATAACTCTATTCGTTATGTCTGATCGAGGCAAAGCAGCCAGTCGGTGCACGGCGTCGGCCATCGCGTGCCACGGATCGGGCTCGGCGACAGGTGCGTCCGAGCCGAATTCGAGAGAATCTCGGCGCCCTCTACCGTGCCGCCTCGAATGGCTCGAAGCCATCCACTGACTCACTCTCGCCACCCACTCGCCCATCGCCGATCTGAACGCCAAGGCCGACGAACTCCTGCCCGAGGCTCACACGCTGTCAGGCCGGCGACTCCTCGTTGCCGGGACGGTGCGCGGTGAGAAAACGGCACTGTGCACCGGGACGATCGCGGAGCATGATGTTGGGTGTGGAGTCGGCCGATCGGACCCAGGCATCTCACGCGGAGGAAGGGCTGTCCGCGGTGACCGGGGAGAAGACGGCCGCGGACCTGTTCTCACGCCTGGCCACGGAGTTGCACGACTCCGGGGGCGTCTGCGAGACGGTGCAGGCGGTGGTCGAGTTCGCGCTGCTGGCTCTCGGGTGCTCGCATGCAGGCGTGGCCCTGGCGACCAAGGGGTCACCAGAGGTGCCGGCGACGACCGACCCGGTGGTGGAGGAGATCTACCGGTGGCAGATGGTCCGTGGAGTCGGCCCGCTGGTGGAGTCGATACGCGAGCGCCGGACGATTCTGGTCCGTGACACGGCCGCCGAGACCCGGTGGCCGGCCTGGTGTGCCAAGGTGCTTTCCCTTGGTGTGCACAGCGTTCTGGACATCCCGTTGACAACGGCTTCGGGCACGGTCGGCGTGCTCGGGCTGTACAGCGCGAGCGCGGATGCGTTCGACGCCGACGACGAGGCGATCGCGCAGATCCTCGCCAGGCATGCGTCAGTCGCGGTCGCGAGCGCGCGGACCGAGGAGAACCTCGCGCGTGCGGTCGACAGCCGGAGGCTGGTCGGTGAAGCGATGGGGATCCTGATGGAGCGGTACGGCGTGGACGGGGATCGGGCGTTCGCGATCCTCCGGAGGTATTCCCAGGTCACCAACACCAAGCTGCGTGAGGTCGCCGCGCAGCTCATCGACACCCGCCGGTTGCCGCCGCACCCCTAGCGACCAAGGAACGCTGGCGGTAGGTGCTCAGGCTCCGGAGTCGGATTCGCTGGCAGGGAGTTCCTCGAGGGCGGCCCTGATCCCGGCCAGCGCCTCGCTGAGTTCCGCGTCGACGGCCTCGTCGTGGTTGGTTCGCACGCGCACCGTGAGCTTCGACTCGTTGTCGGCGACGAAGTCGACGGTCAGCTCACCGGCGTACTCGTGCGCACCCTCGGCACCCCACCGGAGCACCCGGTCCTCGTCGATGACGTCGATCCACCCGGCCTCGTGCCCGACCCCAGTGGTCGTGACGTCGACCTCTTCGTGCACTGGTTGATGCGGTAGCCGAAGCTCCAGGCCCTGGGCCTCGACCGGGCGCGGCCTGGTCCGGCGCATCGCGGTCATCCAGGGCAGGTAGTCGGGAAGGTGGTCCAGATCGGCGAGCCGGTCGAACACCACGTTCGGCGCGACGTCGATCCTCGTCCAGGCTTCGTGGTCACCCATGAGAATGCTCCCTCCGAAGGCGCAGTTCAGGCAGGACCTCGATGCGGCAGAGGTTCATCAAGTCAACGATGCGCCCCAACACGCGGAACGTACACCTCACCGGCTGATTGGCCAGGGCGGTGGCGGGTACCGGACGGACGGTGAAGGGAGGCGACGATGCCTGCGGGAGCGAATCGGAAGCGTGAGCGGCAGTACGAGCACATCAAGGCCGGCCTCGAGGACCGTGGCCGGAGCGCGGACGTTGCCGAGGAGATCGCGGCACGGACCGTGAACAAGGAGCGCGCCCGGTCCGGCGAGGCGACGCAGACGAGCCGGAGTTCGACCGACGACATCTCCTCCAGCCGGCGCGGTGGGTTGCGTTCGCACAGCGGGTCCGGGGGCCGGACCAAGGCGCAGCTCTACAACGAGGCCAAGGACAAGCACGTCAAGGGCCGCTCGAAGATGACGAAGGCCGAACTGGCGAGGGCCGTCGGACGGTAGTCCGCGGCGACCCGGCAAGGGTAGATGTGGTGAGTGGAACCGTGAGTGAGACTCATCCGTCGGCGGTGGCGATCGGTCGGTTGGCGACCGAACTGCAGGATGCCGACGGGGCGGAGCAGACCGTCGAAGCGGTGGTGCGGTCCGCGGTGCGGATCGTTGGGTGCACCTACGCCTCGATCGTGCTGACCGACGGCCGGCAGAGCCTTGACCTCACGGCGTTGTCCGACCCGAAACTGGCGGCGCTGCACCAGGACCAGGTCGACCTCGGGGAGGGTCCGCTGATCACCGCGGCGCGGGAGGGCGAGGAGCTGGTCGTTCCGGACGTGCTGATCGAGACCCGCTGGTCGCACGACTGGACGAACAAGGCGCTCTCGGCCGGGATCCGCAGCGTCGTCCACGTGCCGCTGATGGCCGGGAACAGTCCGTCGGCGGTGCTGAGCCTGTTCAGCGACAAGCCGAACGGGTTCGACGTCGACGACGTCGCGATCGCGCACGTCCTGGCCAGTCACGCGGCCGCGGCGATCGCGGCCGCGTGGGACGAGTCCGACTCGGTCATGGCGGTCGACGCCCGCGAGCTGATCGGCCAGGCGATCGGCATCCTGATGGAGCGGTACCACCTGGACGACGGCCGCGCTTTCGAAGTACTCCGGCGGTACTCGCAGGACTCCGACCGCACGCTCCGCGACGTGGCGCACGAGCTCACGGACTCCCACAACTCACCCGGGGACGACACCGGCTCGAACCCCGACGGAGCCTCGCCGGACTCGTGAGATGCTGGCCGCGCGGCGGCATCCCAGACGGCGAGGGGGAGTATGAGCAAGCGGCGCGTGACGTCGACCGACGTCGCGAAGGCGACCGGAGTGTCCCGGTCGTCGGTGTCGCTGGTGCTCAACGGCCGCGGAGACGGGATGGTCGACGCGGAGAAGCAGGCTCGGATCCGGGCGGTCGCCCGTGAGCTGGGCTACGTGCCGAACGCCTCGGCCGTGAACCTGCGCCGGCAACGGACCGCGACCATCGGGCTCGTCACCGATGCGATCGCGAGCGCCCCGTTCGCCGGGCCGCTGTTGTCGGCGGCCAGCGACCTGGCGCTCGAGGCCGGGTACATGATCCTCACCATCGACACCTGGCAGCACCCCGACTACGTGGACGGCGCGATGACCACGCTGCGCGCCCGCGACGTCGACGGGTTGATCTACGCCGAGGCCGGACTGCGGCAACTGGACGCACTCGACGCGCCGCCGGGCGTGCCACTGGTCCTGGCGAACGCCTTCGTCGCCGACGACTCGCTGCCGGCGTTCGTCCCCGACGACGAGGCGGGCGGCCGGGCCGCGGCCGAGCTCGCGATCGACGCCGGTCACCGGCAGATCGCCTTCATCACCGGCGACCCGGGGTCGCCCGCGACCCAGCGACGGGTCCGGGGCTTCACCGCGGCGATGAACGCAGCCGGTCTACCCGTGGACGGCACCGTCGTGCAGGCCCGCTACAGCGTCGGGACGAACCACGCCGCCGCTCTCGAACTGCTCTGTCGCCCGGACCGCCCGACCACGATCCTGGCCGCCAACGACCGCGGCGCGATCGGCGTCATCCTGGCCGCCGCGTCGCTCGGCCTGTCGGTGCCGAGCGACCTGTCGGTGATCGGGTACGACGACGAGCAGATCCTCGCCGCCGACGTACCGCCGGGGATCACGACGATCGCCCTGCCGCACCGCGAGATGGGGCGGCGCGCCACCGCGGACCTGCTGGCCCGCCTCGCCGGTGAGCCCCGCCCGTCCGGCGGCACCGAGAAGATCCCGTGCCTGCCCGTCGTCCGCGGCACGCTCGCGGAACCTCCACCCAGCTGAGCCGACCGAGCATTGACACAGTCGAGCTAACACCTGTTAGGTAGACGCGACCTAACTCCTGTTAGGTGCTTCGACGCAGCGAGAGTTGGTGCCGGAACGGATGACCGATTGGGCAGCGCTGACCAGGTCACCCGGCGGACGCCGGAGCCGGTCGATCAACGCCGAGAACCCGACCGGCGCACCGGGGCAGGCGGCGACCGCCGCGTCGGCGCTCGGGCCGTCCCGGAAGGGCCGACCGGCGATCGATCTCGAGTCCGGGCAGACCGCGGTGCTCGCCGACATCAGCGGTCCTGGGGCGATCCGGCACCTCTGGATGACCGTCCCCGACAAGACCGCGGCCGGGCCCTGGGTACTGCGTGATCTCGTCCTGCGGATGTGGTGGGACGACGACGAGCACCCGGCGGTCGAAGTACCGCTCGGCGACTTCTTCTGCAACGGCTTCGGCCAGCGCGCGCTCGTCACCTCCGAACCCATCGTGGTCGCACCGACCGGCGGACTGAACTGCTACTTCCCGATGCCGTTCCGACGGCACGCGCGGATCGAGCTGACGAGCGAGCACCCCGGCCCGGTCGGCGGGATCTACTACCAGATCGACTACACGGTCGGCGACGAGCTGCCTGAGGACACCGCGTTGTTCCACGCGTCCTGGCGACGCAGCAACGCCTCGACCGAGCTCGGTCAGGATCACGTCATCCTCGACGGCGTCACCGGCAGAGGCACGTACGTCGGCACGTACATCGGGCTGACCGCGCTCGAGCGGTTCTGGTGGGGTGAGGGCGAGGTCAAGTTCTACATCGACGCCGACGACGAGTACCCGACGCAGTGCAGCACGGGTCTCGAGGATTACGCCGGCGGGGCCTGGGCGTTCCAGGACGCGCTGCGTGCCGACCCACCACCGGTGCCCTTGACCTTCAGCGCGCCGTACTGCGGGTATCCGTTCTACTCGGCGCAGGACACCACCGGGCACTCGCCGTTCGTCGCGGACACGCTGCAGTCGCACGGGATGTACCGCTGGCACCTGCCCGACCCGGTGCTCTTCCACGAGCGGCTGAAGGTCACGCTGCAACAGATCGGTGCGTGGGACCACGGGCACTTCGAACGCAGCGACGACATCTGCAGCGTCGCCTACTGGTACCAGGTGCCGGGTGGCGACAACGAACCCGTCCCGCTGCCGGCCCGCGAGTACCGCCGCCCCCGTTAGAAAGGCCTCCTGTGACCGACTACCTCGAGCCCAACCGTGGCCAGTTCCACTTCAGCCCGCGACGCGGCTGGATGAACGACCCGAACGGCCTGCTGTACTACCGCGGGACGTATCACCTCTTCTTCCAGCACGCTCCGGACAGTCTCGTCTGGGACACGATGCACTGGGGTCACGCGACCAGTCCCGACCTGGTGCACTGGGAGCAGCAGCCGATCGCGCTCGACCCGAAGCGTCATCCGGGCGACCTGTGGTCCGGCGGCGGCGTGGTCGACGTACACAACACCTCGGGGCTCAAGGACGGCGAGCACGATCCGCTCCTGGTCTTCAGCGGGACGCAGGGTGTGCGGATGTTCTTCAGTCTCGACGGCGGCCGGACGTTCACGGCGTACGACGAAGGTCGCGTGATCGCGCAGCCGAGTGGCCGCGAGAGCCGCGATCCGAAGGTCGTACGGCACGAGGCGAGCGATGCGTGGGTGATGGCGGTCTGGTCGGACAACGACGGCAACGGCGTGGACTTCTTCGTCTCCAAGGATCTGCGGCAGTGGGAGCGGACCGGGCGGTACGTCGCGGACTGGTTCTTCGAATGCCCTGACGTCACGGTGATGCGGTTGGACGACACGGAGTACTGGGTACTGCGGGACGCCCGCGGCTCGTACGTCGTCGGCGACTTCGACGGTCGCGACTTCCGCACGGACTGGACGGAGCCCCGCACGATCTCGGCGAATCCAGGCAGCGCGGGCAGTGACTACTACGCGGCCCAGTCGTTCGACAACCTGCCCGACGGGCGGGTCGTGACGTTGGCCTGGCAGGGGCAGAACCGCGGCTCGGTGTGGACCGGGAACGCCAGCTTCCCGGTCGAGCAGCGGTTGGTCGCGACCGCTGACGGTCCACGGATCTTCAGTACGCCGGTCGACGAGATCGAATCGCTGCGCACGGCGGCGATCGCTGTGGAGCCGCAGGTCCTGGCCGGCGGCAGCACCATGCTCGTCGCCGGCACCGCGACCAGTTACGAGCTGGAGGCAACGTTCGATCTGGCGGGGACGATGGCCGGCACGTTCGCGTTCCGGCTGCGGACCGGACCGGACGGCACAGCGGTCCGCGAGGCTCGGTACGACGTGGCCGCCGGACAACTGGACGGCGTACCACTGCCACCGGCGGAGGACGGGACCGTCACCCTCCGCCTGCTCGTGGATCGCGGCCAGCTGGCGGTTTTCGCGGGCGGCGGCGCGTACTACGCCTGCTACAACGTCGACTTCGACACCGCGACCGGCGACGCCGTCGAACTGACCACCACCGAGCCCCTGAATTTGCAGTCCCTCACCCTCCACCACCTCGCCTCCATCTGGCCAACAAGACAACAATGACCCGATGACAATCCTGGACAAGTTCTCGCTGGCTGGACGTACGGCGCTGGTGACCGGCGGATATCGAGGGCTCGGGCGAGCCTTCGCCGCCGGTCTGGCGGAGGCCGGCGCCGATGTGGTGATCGGCGCCCGGGACGTCGCGGCGAGTCGAGAGGCAGCGAACGCGCTGGCCGCGGCGGCACGATCGTGAACATCGGGTCGATCTCGGCGCAGATCGTGAACCGGCCGCAGTGGCAGCCGGCGTACAACGCGTCCAAGGCGGCGGTGCACCAGTTGACCAAGTCGCTGGCCGCCGAGTGGGCGCCGTTGAACATCCGGGTGAACGCGGTCGCCCCCGGCTACGTGAAGACCGAGATGGCGCCGGTGGACGAGCCGCGGTTCAAGGCCTGGTGGATCGACGACGCGCCGATGCAGCGGTACGCCGTACCGGAGGAGATCGCGCCGACCGTCGTCTTCCTCGCCTCCGACGCCTCCAGCTTCATGACCGGCTCGGTGCTCGTGATCGACGGCGGCTACACGCTGCACTAGCTGGCTGCACTAGCTATCCGTGATGCGGACGAGGTTGCGGGCTCGCATGGTGTAGAGGTGGCCGGACTCGTCGTTGGTGATGTGCGGGCCGCTGTACCAGGCGCCGTTGATGCCGGCGACGACGGTGCTGACGGCGAAGGTCTTCGGGTCGATGCGGAAGACGGTGGTGTCGGATGCGCCGTACACAACCCCGCGATTGGTCACGACAGCCGCGAAGCCGTTGCTGACCGAGCGAACGTCCGCGCGATGGATCACCTTGCGCGTGGGGAGGTCGACGACGAACAGGCCGCCCGCGCGGGAGAGCCCGTAGAGATGGCGGCCGCGGGTGGCGAGAGCGGCGACGCCAGCGGTCTGTTGCGGGTCGAGGCGCCAGAGCTCCCGGCCCGCAACGGGGTCGAAGGCAACGATCGTGCTGCGCGGTCCGGCGCCGCCGCCGTTGTCACCACCGAGGTACGCCACGCCGTCCCGTGTCGCGACCGCGCGGACGCATTGCGCGGCGTCGATCGGGTTGACGAAGCACTGGGTCCGCTCGGTACGACGGTCGTACGTCCAGAACGAGCCGCCGCCTTCGGTGTCCGCCTGGACGCCGACGAGGACCAGCCCGTTCACGGCATCCCAGGCCACGTCGAGAGGGCGATCCTGGGCGGCAGGGAAGGCAGCGGTACGACGGATCGGTGCGCCGTCGCGCGGGTCGTACCGCCAGATTCCTTCCGAGCTGTACTGCCCGGTGAAGAGGACGTGATCGACAACGACGGCGTCCTTGGCCTCGCCCGGTGCGCGCAGGTTGAGGACGTCACCGTTGCGCAGGGTGTGCCGCGCGATCGTGCCGGTACCACCGACGTACACGTAGCCGCCGCCCGCGGCGATACCCATCACGGTCTGCGGAGACAGCGGGGCGCCGGCCTCGGCGAGCTCGACGACAGTCGACGTCTTGGCTTGCGGGTCGATCTCGGCCAGGAAACCGAACGCTGACGTCACGACGACGGTTCCGTTGCGGGCGTCGACACCCCAGATCTCGCCGAGCGCCGGCCCGTCGAACTCGACCGGGCTGATCGTGTTGGCGGTCGTGTCGTACGCCAGCAGGCTCGACTCGTTGGCGAAGTACACGTTGGTGCCGACGGCGGCGAACTTCTTGGCGGTCTTGCCGATGGAGGTCGCGACCGAGTACGACGACACGTCGGCGAGGTCGAGGAGCGCGACCTTCGACGGCTCGAGACCGCCCGCGCTACCGACGACGAGTTTGTCACCGAGGACCGCCAGCTCGCGCACACTCGGGTCGCGCTGAAGCTCCGGCGGCGTGATGAGCGTGAAGGTTCTGGCTGATCGGTCGTATGCGAAGAGCGACGCCCGGCTCGCGCTTCCGCCGCCGCTGAGCGTGCTGCCTGCACCGAAGAAGACGGTGGAGTCCGTGGCTGCGACGGCGAGTGCGGTGGTCGAGTTCGCGTCCGGGATGCCCAAGTTGCTGACGGTTCCGGTCGCGGGGTCGTACTGCCACAGTGCCGGAGCCGTCGCGCCGGCGCTGCCCACGGCGTACACGACACCATCAGGCGCCACGGCGAGATCCCGTACGTCGCGGTCGTCGATCCGGCCGACTGCCTCGGCCGGTTTGTCGAGTGAGCGGGTGTCCCAGCGGTACAGGTTCGCGGGGCTGGCGGCTTTCTGGAGCACTCCGGCGTACAGGTAGGGGCCGGAGGGGTCGGCGGCGAGGGCCTGGATGGAGTAGCCGGTGCCGAGTGCGGTTTGCCCGATGACCTTTCCGGTGGGCAGGTGGACGGCGATGATCGTGGCCGGCTCCAGGTTGCGCGAACCGACGTACACGATGTCGCCGATCGTCACCCCGCTCATCAACGCGAACTGCACCACAGCAGGACCGAGATCCAGCACCTCGGGACCCGAGGCGTTCGCGGTTGTCGTCGCGCTGACACCAACGGCGGCAGCCAGTCCGGCCTGCAGCACGAGCCGCCGACCGATCAGGGGATTGGGCATGAGTGTCTCCTCAGTGCAGGGGGAGTTCGAGGTGGGCGGCTGTTCGGCGCGGGGTTCGCGGGGTGCCGTTCAGGGTGACGGTTTGGGCCCAGGGGGCGTCGATGGCGAGGGTTGCGCCGGGTGCTTCGGCTGTCTCGACGGTCACGGTGCGGTTCGGTCGGTCCAGGAGGACCGCTGTGGGGCCCAGGCGTCGGTCGGCACTCAGGACGGCGCGGCCGGTTGTGCCGACCTTGGTCCACTGGTCCGCAAGTACGCGGGTCAGTCCGGCCGCGTTCTCGACGTACCCGAAGGATGCGTCGAACGTGGACCCGGTCGTGCTTGTCGCACTGCCGAGCCAGATGAAGGCGGTCTTGCCGGTCAGGTCGAGACGGAGCAGTCGTGGGTCTGCCGTGACGGCTGTCGCGGTCGCCGATCGGGGGAGACCGGGGAGGACCGGCAGCAGTAGCGTCGCGAGGCGGACCGGTCCACCGGTGCGCAGGGTGTAGCTCGCGTACTTGGTCGGCTGCACCTCGTAGAACCGCGCCGAGTAGTAACCATCCTTGATCTCCGAGCGCAGGCCGTCCTTGATCAGCGGCGCGATCACCAGGTTGGTCCCGGACGCGAACGCCGTACGCGTGCTGCCGTCCGCACCCAGGACAGGCATCGCATCGGGCAGGAGATGCCAGTTCTGCTCGTAGTCGTGCACCTTGGAGTCGGCCGGGTCGAGGGCGTCACTCACGATCCAGAACCCGTCGGATCTACCACCGATCCTGACCACCGTGCGGGTGTGGCGGACCCCAGGCGTGGCCTCGGTCCAGCCGGTCGAGACCGTCGCCCAAGAACCATCGAGCGGAGTGTCGATAGCGCCCGCGGCGGTCGGATCCTGTACGGCGCCGTCGATGGTCACTGTGGTGTTGGCCTGTGTTGTCAGCCGCAACCAGTTCGACTTGGCGTCATCGCTGTAGGTGAAGGCGCCCATGGCCGGTAGCAACGGGCGGTCGTGGACGTAGAGCTGCAGTGCGAGTTCGTCGGGATGTTGGTGCGGCCCACGATCAAGATTCATCCGCAGGTACGACGCGTCGCGCGTCCAGCCGGTGCGCTGGACGATCACCCGGGTGTCCGGATAGACCACGCTGCTGTGGTCGGGCGCCGTACCCGAGGTTCCGAGTGCGGCGACGTAGCGGAGCTGGTCGTCGTCGAAGTAGTCGGCGAGGCTCTTCAGGGACCCGGTGAAGTTGTCGTTGCTGCTGTCGCCGTAGTTCGGTCCGGTGCCGTCCGGGTACAGCCCGTCGGCGGCGTACCAGGCCGCGCGCCGCAGGTCGGCGCCTGGCGTGAAGGCGATCCCGTTGGCCTTGCAGAAGTTGCCAACAGCAAGGAAGGTTCCCATCGTCACGTACGTGTAGCTGTACGTCGCCTCGCGGTACCCACCGTCCGGGTACAGCGACGCGGCCAGCTGCTCGCCCAGCACCCGCTGCGCATCGGCGATCCATCCGGCACTGCCCGCCAGCTCCGGGAAGTACCCCGCGACGTAGATCAGCGCGGCCATGAACGAGAAGACGTGGTTCGGCGTGTCGGACGTCGACGTACGCAGGAACTCCTGCCCGCGGACCAGCGTCTTGAGTACGGCGGTATTGGTCGCCGCATCGAGCGACGGGCTCGTCCGGAGCACCTCGTAGGCGTAGACCCAGTGTTGGGAACGAATACCGGCGTCGAGATTGCGCGGGTAACTGCCGGCACCGGCAGGCGACGTGGTGGCGTCGGCGTCGGCGATGAAGTCCCGGATCTGGCGGATCATGGTCTGGGCGAGAGCCTCGTCGTGAGTGCTCGCGTAGGCGTCCGCCATTGGCCCGGCCCAGTAGAACCGGGGGAGTTGGTAGTACCACTCCTTGTCGGTGTGCGCCGGCCACGTCCAGTCGAACCCGCCCGGATCGCCCTGGTACGACAACGTGTTCTGGATCGTGTTGTTCCAGGTCCGCGTGGTCTCGTCGAAGGTCTCCTTGTCCTCGAAGACCATCACGCCCGTCCCCGCGATCGTGCTGCTCCCGGTGAGCCGGAGCTCGGCAGACTTCGGCGTACCGGTCACGGCACGCAGGTCGAACGAGAGATAAGCCTTGCGCGTCGCATCTCTGTACGGGCCGGTGCCACTATCGGCGACCACCAGTTGCGTCTCGGCACCATGCGCAGTACCGGCGCCCGCCCCAGCCGCGATGTACGTGCTTGCGGCCGCGGGTACGTCGATCGCGCCCGCGTCGGTGGTCACTCGCAGCGTGGGTGCCCCGGCCGCGGCATGCCGGCTCGCGATGGTGGCGATCGCCGACGACTTGGTCCGAGCCATCAGGAGGAAGCCGATGCTGCCGGTCGCCAGATCAGCGGTGACGAGGTCGCTCACGTCGACCGTCACGGTTGTCGAAGCGGTGTCGAGGGTGAGCGTCGAGTGGTACAGCTCGCCTTTGCCGAGTGACCAGATGTTGTCGGCGATGAGCGGCAGGCGCTTGGTGGGGTAGAAGCCGTTGGTGCTGTAGCCGGCCGTGGTGCGGGCGGGCCGGTTCCGGTAGTACTTCAGCAGTGCGGTCGCGGCGTCGTCGTACCGACCTGCCTTGGCGGCGGCAGCGACGTCGGCCAGTGGGTAGTCGGCGTAGTTGAGCTGCGGGGCCGTGGTCCAGCGTTGCTCGGCCGCACTCCAGACGCCGAAGAACGCGCCGTCGGCTAGCGGCGGAACGGTGGCCGCCGATGCCGGTCGCGGCCTCCACGACGTCAGGGCTCCGCTCGCGAGGGAGAGGGCGGCGCCTGCGAGGAGTGTTCGTCTGCTGACCGTCATCGCATCTCCTGTCGTTCCCAAGTGATATCGAAAGGATCATGTGATATCGATTCGAGTGGGTCAAGAGGGCGTTCACGGTGAGATTCGCCGTCAAAGTGATATCGTTTCGCGCAAGGAGGGGTGATTGATGCAGGCTGCGGAGCGACACCAGGCGATCCTCGAGCGGGTTGAGGCCCGCGGGTCGATGAAGGTCCAGGAGTTGGCCGACGAGCTCGGGGTCGCTGCCGTGACGGTGCGGGTCGACGTCCGCGAACTGGCGCGCCGCGGGCTCGTCGAGCGGGTGCACGGCGGGGTCACCTGGCCGCTCGGAGAGTCCGCGAGGCCAACGCCGGAACGGGCCGAGGCGCGGGCAGGGAAGCGCTACGGCATCGGCATGGTCGTGCCGCATCCGTCGTACTACTACCCCGAGGTGATCAGTGGGGCGCGACAGGCGGCGGACGAACTCGGCGTACAACTCACCCTGACGGTTTCGGGCAACGACCAGGCCGAGGAGCGTGCGCAGGTCGAGCAGTTGCTTGCCTCCGGCGCCGACGGACTGGTGCTGACGACGACCTTGGATCCCCGGACGTCGGCCGAGACCGAATCCTGGCTGCGGTCCCTCCCGGTGCCGGTGGTCCTGGCCGAGCGCCGGGTCGGTCTGGACACGGGAACGGTGGAGCACGTCGCGACCGACCACGAGCACGGCGCCCACCTCGCCGTACGGCATCTGGCCGATCTCGGCTATCGGCGGATCGGGCTGCTGCACTTCGACACGGTGACGGCGCCGATGTTGCGGGCCGGGTACGAGTGGAGCCTGGCCGGGCTCGGCCTGGAGCGGTCGGCGCCCGAGATCTCGATGGGGGAGAACGCGGCTCCGCAGCAGGACGCCGTCAGTCGGCAGTTGGTCGACGCGGTTCGCGCGGGGAAGGTGGACGCGATCCTCGTCCACAACGACTCGCTGGCGCTGCCGCTGGTCGGTCGACTGAAGGCGGCCGGCGTAGCAGTGCCGGGGGACCTCGCGGTGGTCGCGTACGACGATCAGCTCGCCGCCCTCTGCGATCCACCACTGACCGCGGTCGCGCCGCCGCGCGCGGCCGTCGGCGCTGAAGCGCTCCGCCTCCTGGTCGCTCGCCTGGACGACCCGACCCGCCCGTTGCACCGGCTGCTGCTCCAGCCCGACCTGCGGATCCGCCGGTCGGACGCCTGACCCGGCGAGTTCTAGCGTTAAAACTTCTCCACACGCTGAGCCCTTGACGGCTCGCTCGTGAGCGTCGTAGCGTCTGGCTATAGTTTTTAACGTTAATATCTGACGGAGATTCGCTGATGGTTCCGGAGTCGCAGCACGCCAGCCGCGGACCCGCTCCGCACGGGCACGTGACACTCGTGCAGGTGGCGCAGCGGGCCGGGGTGTCGGCGCAGTCGGTGTCGAACGCGCTGAACAACCCCGACCGGGTCGCGCCCGAGACCCGGAAGCGGATCCTGGCCGCGGTCGCCGAGCTGGGCTACGAGCCCAACCTCTCGGCCCGCGCGCTGCGCAACCGCAGCTCGTCGCTGATCGCGTTCAAGATGCGGCCGTCCCGACCGGACAAGGCCTCGCTGCTGATGGACGACTTCCTCTACGTGCTGAACGCGGCCGCGGTCGAGGCCGGCTACCACCTGATCCTGTGTCACGCCGAGGACGGGCCGGCCGGCGAGATCAAGGCGTACCGGGACCTGTTGAAGAAGACGTCGATCGACGCGTTCATCCTCGCCGAGACGCACCACAACGACGACCGGGTCGCCGCGCTGCGGTCCTGGGGTGTGCCGTTCGCGTCGTTCGGCCGGTCCTGGGACGGCGACGACAGCGTCGCGTGGGTCGACGTCGACGGCCGGGCCGGTACCCGCGCCGCGACCGACCACGTGGCGGCGCAGGGACATCGACGGATCGGCCACATCGGCTGGGTCGCCGGGTCCGAGCTCGGCCAGGACCGCCGGGAAGGCTGGCTCGACGCCTGCCGCGAGCGCGGACTGGAGACCGATCTGCAGGCCGCCGTGGTGGACTCACTCGAGGCCGGCTGCCAGGCCGCGCACCGAATGCTCGACGCGTCCCGACCCGCCACGGCACTGGTCTGCGGATCCGACACCCTCGCCCTCGGAGTGATGCGAGCCCTGCACGAACGGGGACTGCGTCCGGGAGCCGATGTCGCGATCACGGGGTACGACGACTCGCCGACCGCGGCCCTGGTGAGCCCCGGACTGACCACGTTGCGCCAGCCGATCGACGAGGTCGGCCGGCAACTGATCCAGGCCGTCGACAGCCTGATGGCGGGCGATCCCCGCGAGCCCCAGCACGTCCTACTGGAACCGGAGCTTGTCGTCCGCGGAAGCAGTCTCCGAGGACCCCGCGAACCGTAGTACCGACTTTTCCTGACGCGCGCCCGAGCCTGTGTTTTGCGGGGTTTCGGCGTGCGTTCACTGTGCCAACCCGCCTGAAGGGACATCAGATGAGAGCCGGACCCAGACTGCTCGCGGCGATCGCCGCCGGGGCACTCGTGACGACCGCGGTGATCTCCGCGTCGCCAGCCCCGGCGGCAGCTCCGCCGGCCGACCCGTTCGTGGTGAACACCGAGAACCTCCCGAGCGGCCGCACGGTCGCCGGCGCCATGGACCTGACCACGTACGGCGACCTCGACTGGGTGCACGTCACCGGATCGGGCGTCGAACGGAAGGCCGCGACACCGGCGATCACCGTCGACGACCTCAACCCCGCTGGTGGGCGAACCGAGCTGAATGACAGCCCAGTGTCGTTCGACTGGTCGGACGGAACTTCCACCCCGTCGGCCAAGGGCGTCACTACGGGTGGTGTCTTCAACTACGACACCACGACCGTGGGCGACACGACGGCCCACGACGCCGGCTACCGGATCACGGTCGCGCCGTCGGACTCGCCACGACGCCTGGTGTTCGTGGGTGGGATCTGGCAGGCCACCGGCTCACTGACCGTCGGAGCAACCGACGGCAGCGGTACGGCGTACTCCGCAAAGCTCACCGCCAGCGGTACGGCGGCGGTGAAGCGCTACACAGTCACCATCCGCCCGGGCGAAGGCGTCGTGGTCACGGCCAAGTTCGCGTCGAAACTCCAGGCGGCCGGCAACCTCTCGTTGGCTGCCGCCGCACTGTCGCAGATCAAGCCGGCGACCGATGCCAGCCTGGCCGCGACCGCTCCGCCGGTGTCGATGAACCTCACGACCGATGGACCGGACGACTGGCTGCACCTCGACGGCGCGACGGTGAACCGGCGCGCGGGTGTGCCCGACTCGACGCCCCGGCTCGCGGTCGCGAACCGCCAGGCCGGAGGCACGATCGGCGCGCAGAACGACAACCCGGTGAGCTATTCGTGGACGAATGGCACCCCGACCGCATCCCAGCCGGGCACGCGCCACGGCGGGATCTTCTTCGCCGACGGAGCGAGCCAGAACGCCGACCTGACCGACCCGTACGGCTACGACCTGTCGGTCCCGGCTGCGGCGGACGGCCAGACGGTGCGGTTCGTCTCCGGAGCCTGGCGCGCGACCGCGAAGGTCTCGGTCTACCTCAACGGCGCGACCACCCCGACGTTCGTGAGCACGGATCTGGTCAGCACCGACGCCTCGGTCACCAGGCTCTTCGAGCTCACGCTCGGCGCCGGTGACTCTGCCCGGGTCAGCGCCCAGCTGCTCCGCAAGACGAATGCCTCCGGCAACGTTACGCTCGCGGGTGTGACACAAGCAGGTACGTCGGCGGATGGGTACCGCCGCCTCATCCAGGATCTGCTGCCGCAAGCGAGCGCAGCGGATGTGGGCGGCGCGATCGAGTCCGCGCAGAAGCAGTTGGACAGCGAGATCGCGGCGGCCAAGGCGACGCTCGCGGACGGCTCGGCACAGCGTGACGGGCTGCGGCTGGCGTATCAGTTGCTGAAGGCGGCGTACGACGAAGCGGTGTCCTCGGCGGCGCACGCGGAGTACACCAATGTGACGAATCCCGGGCTGACGTCGTCCTTCGGTTGGGAGGGCGATCTGAATGCGCCGATCGCATTCATCGACGGTAGTTACCGGTTGCGCAGCCGGGGCGATGTGATGGTCGACTTCGGCGTACCGAACATCCCGGGGAAGATCAAGTGGTCGAATGCCGAGGGGTATCTGCCGGCGTTCATCAGTGAGTACGCCAAGGACGGGCTGGCGATCAAGGTCGAGAACTTCGCCGACCTGGTGGTTGTCGGCGGCAACCGGTTCGAGGTCGCGTACTCGCGGATGACGGTCACGAACACGACCTCCGCGGTGGCTCGGCTGCCGAAGGTCTCGAACCTGCTGACACCGTTGACCAACGGCACCGTCACGACGGTCGATCCCGGCCGGACCGTGGTGCGCGACTATGCGGTCGCCGCCGACCGCTTCGACGGCACGTACGACTGGCCGTCGGCGACTCAGCTGCAGCAGCTGGGTGGTTTCGACAAGCACTACGCCCACATGAAGCAGTACTGGAACACGCGGTTGTCAGCGATCGCGAACATCACCGACCTGCCCGACAAGCGGCTGATCAACGCGTACAAGGCGGGGTACGTCTACACGCTGATCATCCGCGACGACATCAACGGCGAGAAGCAGTTGCACGTCGGTGAGAACGGGTACGACGAGATGTTCGACCACGACACGATCGGCATCGTGTCGACCCTGCTCACGATCGGCGACTTCACCTACGCGAAGGACTACCTGTCCACGCTGCCGGCCCAGCTGCAGTACGACGACGCGAAGTGGAAGTACAGCTGGCCGTACGCCCTGTACTTGCAGCGCACCGGCGACAAGGACTTCCTGCGCAGCCGGTTCGAGACGATCAAGAAGAACACCCACACCATCGAGACCGACCGGATCGACGGCGGCACGGGGATCATCAAACAGACCGACGCGATCGACTCGCACGGCTACTGGACGATCGACAACTGGTCCGCGCTCACTGGTCTGACCACCTACCGCTACATCGCCACGGCCCTCGGCGAGACCGCGGAGGCGGCCTGGGCGCAGGCGGAGTACGACGATCTGCTGCGCGTCGCGACCGCTCGCATCGACCAGACGATGCAGCAGTACGGACTCGACTACATCCCGATCTCGATGGTCGAGCCGAACGAGACCGGGCCGCGGAAGGACCCGCGGGACGCGAACTGGGCCTCGATGTTCCTGTTCGGACGCTGGGCCTGGGACGGGTACCTGTTCGGGGCCGAGCAGACCGGGACGATGATCGACAAGATCGACGACACGTACACGCACGGGTTCGACCGCCGTAAGGACATCTCGGACACCATCTACAACTTCGGTGGCTATCCGCACGGGTACTTCTCGAGCGCCTACAACGCTGGGTACGGCAGCTCCGCGCTGCGTGGTGAGCAGTACCGCGACCTGGGCATCAAGGCGTACCAGTTCATGATCGACAAGTCGCAGAGCGGACCGTTCGGCTGGTGGGAGGGCGTCGACTACCCGAGTACGACCTCGCCGTGGAACATCGACCACGCGCGCGGCGGCGGTGGCTCGAACCAGCACATGTGGGGTCAGTCGACCGCGACCAAGGTGCTGTTCGACTCGCTGATCGCGGAGCGCTCGGACCGCACCGTGATCATCGGGCGCGGGATCCCGAACGAGTGGATCCGTACCCACCAGAAGGTCGCGCTCGACCGGTACCCGGTCGCCAACGGCGGTCGCATCGGCTACACGTTGACGACCGCGGGCAAGAGCGTGGTGATCGAGCTGACCGGCGCCGTCTCCGACGTCGCGGGCTTCAGCATCGAGCTGCCGGCGCTCAGGGACAACATCGCCAACGTCTCGGTCAAGGGCGCCACCGTGAACCAGTCGGCTGGCACCGTTCGTCTGCCCGCCGGTACCAAGCGGGTGACGCTGACCTTGCGGCACACCATGTAGCCAGACCTCCCAGCTGGCGGCGGGCGCCCCCGCCGCCAGTTGGGTCAGGCCTCCGGAGGCGGCTCCGGGGCCTCGATCGTCGCTTTGAAGCGGTAGAGGTCGGCGACGACCATCCGGTGCAGGATGCCGGTCTTCTCGGCGAAGTTCTCCACCAGCCCCTGGGCGTCGAGCTGCAGCTCGATGGTGATCGTGGTGTCGCCGTTGGCGAGCGGTTCGAAGGTGACCGAGCCGCCGATCATCGGCCCCGGGTCGCAGGTCCACGCGATCCGCTGTCCCGGCTGCTGCTCGACCAGCGTCGCGTCGAACTCCCGGACGAACCCGCCGACCGAGGTCACCCAGTGCGAGTGGATCCCGTCGAACTCCTGGACGTCGTCCACGCTGTCCATGTACTGCGGGAACGACGCGATGTCGTTCCACTGGCCGTACGCCCGGGCGATCGGTACCTCTACGTCAACTGATTCGGTGATGCGTTCCATCGTCGAAACCTCCGGCTCGGTGTCGTCACGGTTGGTGCGGATCAGGTGACGCCTTGTGCACTGGGTAGCCTGGTCGTTTGCCATCCAAACGTGTGGATTGCCGACAGAACTGCGTGGGTACGGGGAACGGATGCTGATTGCGGAGCGGTACCGGTTGGGCGCGTCCCTCGGACGTGGCGGGATGGGAGAGGTCTTCCGTGCCACGGACGAGGCGCTCGGTCGTGAGGTCGCGCTGAAACTGATGCTGCGGTCGAACGACGACGCCTCGGCCACGGGGCGGTTCCAGCGCGAGGCGCGGGCCGCCGCCCGGCTCAGCGATCCGCACATCGTGGCGGTGTACGACTTCGGGCAGTACGACGACAACTTCTACCTCGTGATGGAGCTCGTCGAGGGGCGTTCGGTCGCCGGCGAGCTGGCCGCTGACGGTCCGCTGTCGTGGGAGCGTTCGGTCGCCATCGTCGAGCAGGCGGCGGCCGGGCTCGAGGCGGCGCACGCGCAGAACGTCGTCCATCGCGACATCAAGCCCAGCAACCTGCTCGTCTCGGCGGACGGCATCATCAAGGTCGCCGACTTCGGGATCGCGCACATCGCCGGCTCGGAAACGAACGAGCTGACGGCCACCGGCCAAATCATGGGCAGCCCGCACTACCTGTCGCCGGAGCGAGCCCGAGGTCTGCGGGCCGGCCCCGAGTCCGACGTCTACGCGCTGGGTTGTGTGCTGTACCAGCTCGTCACCGGACGTCCGCCGTTCATGGGCGACCACCCGACCGCGGTGCTCTATCAGCACGTCGACACCGACCCGGTGCGTCCGAGCGAGTTGCGTGCCGAGTTGGCGGGTCCGTTCGAGGGCGTGCTGATGCGGATGCTCGCCAAGGATCCGGCAGACCGGCCGACGGCCGCACAGCTCACCGCACTGCCCGCTGCGGCGGAATGGTTTCCCACCGCCGCACTGGCCGGCGCGCCGCCGAAAACCCCTGCCATCGGTACGCCGGCCGTCGAGCCGACCGCGCCGCTTCTCGCGAACTCCGCGAAATCCGCGAACTCCGCGAAATCCCGCAAGCCGCTGATGGTCGCCGCCATCGCGGTACTCGTGCTGGCCGGCGCTATCACCACAGGCGTCGTACTGCACAACACCGGGAACAACCTGCCTCCGACCGTCGACGTCGGCCCCACGCCCAGCTCCAGTGCCGGTACGCCGTCCACGCCGCCGACGACCGCACCGACCAAGGGCGGCGAGGTGAGCGAGGCGGCCCGACGTACGTCGACCACGCCCTCGAACACGCCGACGACGCCGAGCACCACCCCGAGTTCGCCGACCCCGAGCAGCCCGACGACCACGTCAGCGACGCCGTCGACCACCCCGTCGAGCACGCCGACGCCGACCCCCACTCCGACCAAGACGTCGTCCTCGGCCACGCCGTCGTCCACTCCGACGTCGTCGAGCCCGAAGCCGTCGTCGACTCCGACGAGCTCCAACACCCCGCCCCCGTCGGCCACCCCGACGCCGTAGACCTCCAACACTCCGCCTCCACGCCGACGCCGTAGACCTGGGGAATTCAGGAGTCCCAGATCGGGCCGAGGGCCGGGATTCCCAGGCGTTCCAGGCCGTGGACCACGGACCAGGTGAGTTTGCGGTTGGACACGCAGATCACCGCCTCCGCGCCGGCGGCGGCGTACGCCGAGTAGGCCAGCTTCACCATGTCGGGTTTGCCGTGGGTGTCGGTGTCCCAGATCAGCGCGTCGGGTTGGGCGGCGTGGATCTCGTCGACGAGTTCCTGACCGTAGGTCTTCACCGGGTCGCGGGTGACCCAGACCAGTTTGTGCGGGATCCGGGAGGCCAGGATGTGCGCGAGGACCGGACCGATGCCGCTGCCGGTCACGACGTACACCACGTGCCGGAAGACCATGCCGTAGTTGGCCATGCCGGCGGTCGCGACGCCGCGGACCCAGATGTGGGTCGGCGGGTTGTCGATGAAGTCGCCGGTCCAGTCGCCGGCGCGGGACACCGCCATCCGGAATCCCGCCGTACCGGGCGTGGGGATGACGGCGAAGCTGTGCCATTGCCGCAGCGGATGCCGAGAGATCGATCGGGACGAGCCGGCCATCGGTGTGCCGCGACCGGTCCGTACCAGCGCGACGTGCGACGACGGGCGGATGATCCGGACCGGGATCCGGCGGAGCAGCATCCAGGGCAGCATCGAGCTGACCGTGGTCAGCGCGAGCACCCAGACGGCCGGCGTACCCGCGAGTGCCGCGGGCAAGCTTTCGGTACTGCGGCGCTCGTCGGCGAGCAGGATCGCGCCGATCCAGAACAACGCCGAGAGCGACCAGCCGCCGAAGCGGTGCACCCGCTCGAAGCGGTCGTGGCGTGTGGTTCGCGCGCTCGGGCGAGAGGTCATCACGATCGCGAGGAGCAGTAGTGCCTGCACGACGTACACCAAGAGGAGTGCCACGCCGGTCTTGCCGATCGCCAGGACGGTGAGCCCGAGGAACCAGACGGTGCCGCAGATCGCGCCGCCGATGTGCAGGCCGCCCAGGTGGTAGCCCTTCGCCAGCGCCCAGCGGAGTCGCAAGGGCCAGGACTTCGGCACCCGCATCACCAGGCGCGACGCCGGGAATGGGAGATAGCGATCTTCGGCGCCAGGTAGTCCATCGAGAGGCGAGGTCATGCCACAGCCCAGGGCCAGGGACGAGCAGTCCATGCGAGCCGATCCCGCGAAGCGCAAGAAGTTCGCTCGCCTCCGCGAACACACCGGTTATGAACACGTGGTGGCACTGAGCCGCGCGTACCTCGACGCGGCGGTCCGAGACGCCCAGACTTCCGAGAAGGAGTACTGGTCCTTGTCCTGTCTGCCGGGAACGCGCAAGGAACGGCTGGCGGCGATCAGCATGAAAAGCATGGAAGTCCTGGTCGTGGGCGATGTCGGCGAGGACATCCCGGAGGCCTTCGTGGTGGTGAGCTTGGATCACCTGGTGCGGGAGCACGGCTCGGCGGCCGCGGCGGAGGCGGCGTACCAGGAGCTGGACTTCGATCCGTCGGACTACCGCGACGCGGGGGACGATCAGGTTCGGGTGTACGGGTGGGCTCCGGAGCTTGCGGAGTATCTGGCGAGTGCGTCGCTGGGGACGGCGGCACAGGAGCTTGCCGGACGCTTGATGGGAGCAGGGAAGACGATGCAGTGGTTCGGGCACAACTACCAGCTGGCTGACCAGGTACTGGGTCGCGCTACGAAGGACGACGAGTGAACGGCGTCCGCAAGGTACTGGCCATGGTGGGGGCGCTGTCGCTGCTCGGTTTCGCGGTTCAGCCGGCTGTTGCGGTGCCTTCGGGGGAGCGGGACGTGATTGTCCAGTTGTTCGAGTGGAACTGGAAGTCGGTGGGGCGGGAATGCGGGGAGGTACTGGGGCCGAAGGGGTACGGGGCGGTGCAGGTCTCGCCGCCGCAGGAGCATGTGGTGCTTCCGGGGGCGGGGTATCCGTGGTGGCAGGACTACCAACCGGTCAGCTACAAGCTGGACCAGACCCGCCGCGGCTCCCGGGCCGACTTCGTTGCGATGGTCAACAGTTGCCACGCGGCCGGCGTGAAGGTGTACGCCGACGCAGTGATCAACCACATGACGGGAGGGTCCGGTACCGGGAGCGCGGGCTCGGCGTACAGCCATTACGACTACCCGGGCACCTATCAGGTCCAGGACTTCCACCACTGCGGCCGCAACGGGAACGACGACATCGTCAACTACAACGACCGGTACGAGGTGCAGAACTGCGAGCTCGTCGATCTCGCGGACCTGGCGACCGAGACCGACTACGTGCGCGGGCGCATCGCGGCGTACCTGAACGACCTGCTGTCGGTCGGTGTCGACGGGTTCCGCCTGGACGCGTCCAAGCACATGCCGGCCGCGGACATCGCGGCGATCAAAGCCCGGCTCGCGCGTCCGGCGTACCTGTACCAGGAGGTCATCTACGGCGCCGGCGAACCGATCACCCCCGACGAGTACGTCGGCAACGGCGACGTCCTCGAGTTCCGGTACGGGAAGGACCTGGCGAAGATCTTCAACACCGAACGGCTTGCGTACCTGAAGACGTTCGCGGAACCCCTGCCCTCTGACGATGCGGTCGTCTTCACCGACAATCACGACACCCAGCGCGGCAGTGGGGTCCTGACGTACCGGGACAACGGGCGGTACGCGCCGGCCAATGCCTTCATGCTGGCCTGGACGTACGGCAAGGGCCTGATCGCGGACGCGACCAAGGCGCTGAAGGGCTGACCCGATGTCCACCGTTGTGACCCGCGAGCCGGACACCGTGGTGCCGGCTCGCCCGGCACCACCTGCGCGGCGCCGTACCACAGACGGCCGCTGGGGTGGGCTGTTCCTCACCCCGTGGCTGCTCGGGCTGGTGCTGCTGACCCTCGGCCCGATGGCGGCCTCGCTGTACTTCTCGTTCACCGACTTCGGCCTGCTCGGCAGCCCGCACTGGGTGGGCGGTCAGAACTACTCCGAGCTGCTCACCGACGACCCGACGTACCTGCAGTCGATCAAGGTCACCCTCGTGTACGTCGGGCTGTCGGTGCCGCTGAAACTCGCGATCGCGCTGCTGGTCGCGATGGTGCTGAACACCAAGCTCCGCGGTCTGTCCTTCTACCGGGCGGTGTTCTACCTGCCGTCGTTGCTCGGGGCAAGCGTCGCGGTGGCGATCATGTGGCGGCAGCTGTTCACCGGCGACGGCGTCGTCAACAAGTTCCTCGCCGTCTTCGGGATCGACGCCCCGAGCTGGGTGTCGAACCCGGACTACTCGATCTACACGCTGGTCGCACTCGCCGCCTGGCAATTCGGTACGCCGATGCTGATCTTCCTCGCCGGTCTTCAGCAGATCCAACGGACGCTGCTCGAAGCGGCGAGCGTCGACGGCGCCGGGACGATCAGCCGGTTCTTCCGGGTCACGCTGCCGCTGCTGACACCGATCCTGTTCTTCAACCTCGTGATGCAGGTGATCGGCGCGTTCCAGACCTTCTCGCAGGCGTACGTCGTCGGCGACGGTCAAGGCGGTCCGGCCGAGTCGACGCTGGTCTACAGCCTGTACCTGTACAAGGCGGCGTTCGTCGAATTCAAGATGGGCTACGCCTCCGCGATCGCGTGGGTCTTCCTCGTCGGCATCGCCGGGATCACCGCGGCCAACTTCCTCTTCTCACGGTATTGGGTCTTCTATGACGACGAGCACTAAACGGTTCACCGCGGTCCGCCACATCGTGCTGCTGGTGGGCGTGGTGGTGATGCTCTACCCAGTCGCCTGGATGCTGAGCAGCTCGGTGAAGCCGGCCGGGGACATCTTCACCACCAGCTCGCTGATCCCGCGGTCCTGGGACCTGTCGAACTACGCGACCGGCTGGGCCGGAGCGGGGAACTCGTTCGGCGCCGCGATCGTGAACTCGTTCGGCGTCGCGGTGGTGTGCGTCGTGGGCAACGTGCTGTCCTGCTCGATGGCGGCGTACGCGTTCGCCCGGTTGCGGTTCCGGTTCCGTGGTGCGGCGATGGCGGTGATGCTCGGGACGATCATGCTGCCGCACCAGGTGCTGCTGATCCCGCAGTACTACCTGTTCTTCCGGGCCGGGTGGGTGAACACGTTCCTGCCGTTGACGGTGCCGAAGTTCCTCGCGGTGGACGCGTTCTTCATCTTCTTGATGGTCCAGTTCATCCGCGGCCTGCCGCGCGAACTCGACGAGGCCGCGGTGATCGACGGCTGCGGACCCGCGCGCATCTACTGGCACATCATCCTGCCGTTACTCCGGCCCGCGATGGTGACGACCGCGATCCTCACCTTCGTCTGGACCTACGACGACTTCTTCGGCCAGCTGATCTACCTCACCGACCCCGCCACCCAAACCGTCCCGGTCGCCCTGAGCGGCTTCCAAGACAACATGGGCGGCAACTCCTTGTGGGGCCCGATGTTCGCGATGTCCGTCATCGCCCTGATCCCCGTCGTGGTGATCTTCCTAATCTTCCAAAAACGCATAGTAGAAGGAGTAGCCACCACCGGCCTCAAAGGCTGACGTCGGCGCGGGGCCGGATCTCTGGCACTCACCAAGTCGATCGATCCCGGTCTCCCCACGCTCAGCCGGCGGTCGGCGGGCGCGGCTCGGCGAGGTTAGTGAGTGCTGGAGGTCCGCCTTCAGGTGGTGCTGTCGAGGAGGGAGAGGGTTGCGGCGGCGGCTGCGGTGGGGTCGGCGGCTTCGATGGCGGCGGCGAGGGCTTCGTGCCAGTTGTCGCCGCCGCTGGTGAAGACCTGGAGGCACTGGTCGTCGCGGACGCTCTCGGTGAGGGCTCGGGCGAAGCTGGTGTAGAGCTCGATCAGGACCGGGTTGTGTGAGGCGCGCGCGACGCACAGGTGGAACTCGACGTCGTTCGCGACGAACGCCGCCTCGTCGCCCGCGGTGCCGGCCGTGGCGCGGTCCTGGAGCGCCGCGTTCAGCGCTTTGATGTCGGACTTGGTACGCCGTGATGCCGCCAGGCCGGCCGCGACGATATCGAGACCGCGCCGTACCTCGACGACGTGGTTGTGGTCGGCGGTCACCAGCCGCCGGCGGATCGCGACATCGGTGGCGTCCCGCGCAGTGACGTAGGTGCCGTCGCCTTGCCGCGTGGCCACGAGCCCCGCCTGCACCAGACCACGGACGGCCTCGCGCACGGACGCCCGGCTGACGCCGAGTTGCGCGACCAGTTCGGTCTCCGACGGAATGCGCTCACCGACCGCCCACCGACCCTCGGTGATCTCGTCGCGGAGCTGGGATCCGACGGACTCGACCAGAGAAACCCGCTCGACTTTCTTCATCGCATCGCTTCCTTAAACGTCAGATGACTGGTAATCCTATCACCAGGCAACACCGAGATCCCGGCTCGGCTCCGACGAACACCTCGCCAAGGAGGTCGGTCCGATGCACAGCTCAGATTCCCCGCGCCAGCTTGCCGCCCGTCCGGTTCGCCCCGCCGACGAACCACCGTCCGCCGAACCACTGCCTGCCGAACCACTGCCTGCCGAAGCAACGCCCGCCGATCCAGGATCCGTGGTCGGCCGCGTGCTGGACGCGATCCCGTTCAACCGCGCCCACCGGCTGATCCTGCTGATGGTCCTGCTCGGCGCGTTCTTCGACGTGATGGAGGAGAACTCGCTCGGCGCCGTCGGCCCGGCGCTGAAGTCGGTCTGGAACATCTCCACCCCCGGAGCTCGCGTTCCTGCAGACCGTGACGATCGGCGCGATGATCATCGGCAAGGTGGTCACCGGCGCGCTCGGCGATCACAAGGGCCGGCGGTTCGCGCTCGGGTTCAACCTGGCCATCTACTGCCTGGGCGCGCTGATCTGCGCGCTCGCCCCGAGCTACGCGGTGCTGGCGCTCGGCCGGTTCATCGTCGGGATCGGCCTCGGTGGCGAGATCGCCGCCGGTATGACGATCCTCAGCGAACTGGTCTCGACCAAGTACCGCGGTGCGGTCGTCGCTTCGCTGAACATCGGCGCCGGCGGCTTCGGCAACGTGGTGTCGTTCGGGTTCGCGGCCGTCGTCCTCGGCCCACTGGGGAACTTCTTCGGCGGCCCGGACAACAGCTGGCGGTGGATGTTCGGCCTCCTCGTCCTGCCCGCGCTGCTGGTGCTCGTGTACCGGCGCTTCCTCCCCGAGACACCGCGCTTCCTGGCCTCCCGCGGCCGCATCGACGAAGCGAACGGCGTACTGACCCGCCTGGCCTCGGGTCGGTTGAAGGACACCGACGGCCCGATCACGCCGTACATCGAGACCGTGGGTGTCGCCCCGAAGGTCGAGAAGGTGCGGTTGTCGGAGGTGTTCCGCGGCGTTCTGCTCCGCCGTACGGCGGCTCTCGCGGTGGTCTCGTGGATGACGTTCGGGGCGCAGGTGACGGTGCTGGTGCTGATGCCGACAATCCTCGTCGAGCAGGGGTACACGATCACCAAGAGCCTCACGTTCACGATGGTGATGAACCTGGGCAGCCTGTTCGGTGCCGCCGCGGCGACCTGGGCGGCGCTGAAGCTTCCGCGCCGCCTGGTGATCACCGTCGGCGCCGGTGCCGCGTGTCTCGGCGCTCTCGCGTTCGGCTTCCTGGCGACCACGCCCGCGCTGGTCCTGATCCTCGGCGCAACCTTCCAGTTCTTCGTGCTCCTGCTGAACAGCACGATCTTCGCGTGGGCCCCGGAGCTCTACCCGACCCGGGTTCGCGCGTTCGGCACCGCGATGGTGGCGGTCCAGGGCAATGTCGCCGGGGCGTTCGTCCCGATCGGCGCCGGACTGCTGCTCGACCACGCCGGTGTGGTCGCGGTGTTCGTCCTGATCGCCGTCATGTACTCCGTGATGGCGGTCGCGAGCCGGTTCGCGCCGGAGACGCACGGCCGCTCGCTCGAGGACATCAACTCCGACACGATGCAAGGAGTCTCATCATGACCCGTCTGCATGTCAGCGCCACGTCGCACTGGCCGAACTACCTCCCGGAGTACGTCGCCCGCGAGCTCGGGTACTACGAGGACGAGGGCCTGGAGTTCTCCCGGTCCGCGCCCGACGACTGGACGCAGGTACTGCGCGACCTCGAGGACGGCACCGCCGACGTCGTACTCGGTGGGCTCTGGGTGCCGGCGATGTACCACGGTCGCGGCCGTGAGTACCGCGCCTTCGCGCAGCTGAACACGCGGAACCCGAAGGCGCTGGTGACCCGGGAGAAGGTCGCCGACTTCGACTGGAAGGATCTCGAGGGCAAGATCGTCGTCGCGCCGGGGGCCGGCGGAACCGCGCCGTACGTGCACACGGCCGGGCTGATGCGTCAGGCCGGTGTCGATATGTCGAAGGTCCGCTGGGTACGCGACCTGTCCGGGTCGATGCTCACCGAACTGTTCCTCGGCGGGATGGGGGACGCGCTCGTCACCGACCTGGTGAACGCCGCGTTCCTGGAGCACCGCAACGAGGCGTTCGTTGCCGTCCGCCACGATCGGGCCGGCGGGCTGATGCCGAACAGCGTGTACTACACAACCGACGCCGTACTGGCGCGCGAGGACAAGCTCGTCGAGCGATTCTACCGCGCGCTGCAACGGTCGTACGACTGGCTGAAGGCGCATGAGGCTGCCGAGTTGTCCGACCTGCTCGCCCGCGAGTGGCCGTCGCTGGACACCGGTGTACTCATTGGTGTGGTCGACGATCTGCGCGCCAGCGGGATCTGGGAGGACCTGCGGATCAGCGAGGAAGGGTACGGCGAGTGGATGCGGATCCTCGCCGAGGACGGATTGCTCGACGAGGCACCGGCGTACGACGACCTGGTCGCGACGGTGGAGGCATGAGCGTGGGCCGACCGATCCTCGCACTGAGTCGGGCGGAGATCGCGAAGACGCTCGAGATGCCGGCCGTGATCGAGGCCGTCGAGCAGGCGCACGCGGCGTTGAGTACCGGCGGCGCCGCGCAGGCTGAGCGCTCGACCGTCGAGGTCCCCGGCGGTACGACGCTGCTCGTGCCGATGACCGCCGCGATCGCGTCGCAGTCTGTCGCGGGCATCAAGCTCCTGACCGACACGCCCGCGAACGCGGCCCGGTCGCTCCCGGTGCAGCAGTCGACCGTGCTGCTCGTGGATCCCGAGACCGGGTCCTGCGAGGCGATCCTGGACGGGCCCGCGCTGACGCTGTTCCGGACCGCCGCGGCGTCCGCGGTCGCGACGCGGCACCTGGCGCGCGGCGGGTCCCGGACACTCGGGCTCGTCGGCGCGGGCGCGCAGGCGCGGGCACACCTGGACGCGTTGACCTGTGTCCTGACGATCGACCGCGTCGTCGTCTGGAGCCGGACGAAGGAACGGGTCGAGGCGTTCGCGGCGTACGCGCGGGAACGGGTCGCCGAGGTTTTCGTTGCCTCGGGCCCCGAAGAGGTGGTGCGCGCGGCCGACGTGCTCTGCACGCTGACCCCGTCGCGCGAGCCCGTGGTACGGGGGGAGTGGTTCCGGCCCGGCCTGCACGTCAACGCGGTCGGCGCCCCGCCGCGGCCGGACTACCGCGAGATCGACAGCGCCGGCATCGCCCGCAGTCATGTCGTGGTCGACAGCTACGACGTCGTACGGCGGGAGTCGGGCGACGTCCTCGTCCCGCTCGCCGAGGGCGTGATCACGGTCGAGCACTTCGCGACCGAGCTCGGTGACGTGGTGGCCGGCGTCCGGCCGGGCCGGCGTACCGAGGAGGAGATCACGCTGTTCGACTCGGTCGGGCTCGGGCTGCAGGACATGGCGGCCGCGCGGCTCGCGGTCGACGCGGCCCGGCGTACCGGACTCGGCGTGGAGCTCCGGCTCAATTGAGAACCGCCCCCAGAAGACGTGTGACCCGCCGCTCGCCGGGATCGAGCCGGCGGGTCACACCCTGACGAAGGAGTGACAACCGATGCGCATCCTGATCGCGAACGTCAACACCATGACTTCGATGACCGAGACGATCCGTACCCAGGCCGCCGCGTTCGCGTCCGAGGAGACCGAGGTGATCGGGCTGACCCCGGACTTCGGGGCCGAGTCGGTCGAGGGAAACTTCGAGAGCTACCTGGCCGCGGTGGGGGTGATGGACGCGGTCGTTCGGTACGACGGGCCGTACGACGCTGTGATCCAGGCCGGGTACGGCGAACACGGGCGCGAAGGCCTGCAGGAGTTGCTCGACGTACCGGTCGTGGACATTACCGAGGCGGCGGCGCAGGTCGCGATGCTGATCGGCCGGAGCTACTCGGTCGTGACAACGCTGGATCGTGCGGTGCCGCAGATCGAGGACCGGCTGCTGCTGGCCGGGTTGGCGGACCGTTGCGCGTCCGTGCGCGCGAGCGGGCTCGCCGTACTCGAACTGGAGGAGGACCCGGAGCGCGCCGTCGATGCGATCGTCGAGCAAGCAGTCAAAGCGGTCACCGAGGACCGCGCCGAGGTGATCTGCTTGGGCTGCGGGGGAATGGCGGGACTCGACCGCAAGGTTGCCGAGGCGACCGGCGTACCGGTGGTGGACGGCGTCGCCGCGGCCGTCGTGCTCGCGGAGTCGCTGGTGCGGCTCGGTCTGTCCACCAGCAAGATCCGGACGTACGCCGCTCCGCGCCCGAAACGCGTGACCGGCTGGCCGCTGGGTCGATGATCCCGCTCAGTCGGGGACGAAGAAGTCCATGTCCTGCCAGAGCGTGTCGACGTGCGAGATCGCGGTCCGGCTGCGCTGTGGCTCGATCGCGATCAATGCCGCGGCCAGCCCGTAGGCGAGGCTGGTCGCGACGGTCATCGACCGGAAGTTGGAGATGCCTTCGGCCGGGATGATCAGCACGTGGTCGGCATGATCGGCCGCGGGGGAGTGCCGCGTGTCGGTGACGGCGCAGGTGGTGGCGCCGACCTGCTGGGCGAACCGCAGCGCGGCCACGGTCTGCTTGTAGTGCTGCCAGAAGCTGAACGCGACCACACAGTCGTCGCTCGTCAGCCGGGCCAGCGCGTTGGTCAGGTGCGGGCCGCCGCGGTCCTCGAGGCTGATGTCGTACCCGCGGCTGGCCGCCATCATCGTCAGGCCTTGCGCGGGGAGCGCGTGCGTCCCGGTCGCGACCACGAGCGTCCGGGGCGCCGCGTGGATCGCCTCTACGACCGCGGCGCCTGCCTCGAAGTCGAAGGAGTGCAGGCAGGACTGCAGGTTCTCGGTGTCCCGGGCGAACGCGGTCGCCAGGACGCCGGCGTGCCCGGTCGTGGGTGCGTCGGCGTCGACGTCGTACCGCCGAACGACGTACACCGAACGGAACTCCGCCTGGAACTGCGGCCAGCCCGCGTACCCGAGGGACTGGGCGAAGCGGACCACCGTCGCGCCGTTCACCTCGGCGCGCTCGGCGACCTCGGCGGCGGTCGCGTACGACGAGAAGCTCGGTTGGGTGGCCACGACATGGCGGACCCGTTCGGCCTTCGGCCCGAGGCGGGTACCGCCAGCCTGGGCGTCGAGCCATTCCGCCACCGTGTGGACCTGGTCAGTCATCACCCCATTGTGCCGGATGCAAGAAATAATGCACCATCCCTTGCATGCACGATTTCATGCATCTACTGTCCTGAGTCATCCATCCCCTCCCTGGCAAGCCGAGCTTTGCCTGAGCATGGAAGAAGGAGGCTCCGATGACCGTGGAAATCCCTGCTGCCGGCCGGACTCTGCTGGATCGTCTCGAACGGCTCCCACTGTCCCGCCCGCACTTCGTCCTGCTGTTGATGGGCGGTCTCGGGATCGCGTTCGACGGTATGGACGGCTCACTGGTCTCGTACCTGCTGCCGGCCGTCAAACCGCTGTGGCACCTGGCGCCGTGGCAGATCGGCCTGATCGGCAGTTCACTGTTGATCGGCATCCTGATCGGCGCGCTGAGTGCCGGCATCGTCGGCGACGCGATCGGCCGCCGCAAGGTGATGATGTACGCGCTCGCGCTGTACTGCGTCGCCACGCTCATCGCGGCGTTCGCGCCCTCCTGGGAGATCTTCTTCAGCGCTCGCATCGTCGCCGGTATCGGCGTCGGCGCCGAGGCCGCGATCATCCCCGCGTTCATCGCCGAGTTCATCCCGGCCCGCTCGCGCGGTCTGCTGGTCGGTGCCGTGGCCGGGTTCTTCTCCGCCGGGTACGTCGCTTCCGCGCTGCTCGGCCGGCTGTTCGTTCCGACCTTCGACCACGGGTGGCGGATCGCGCAGGTCGTGACCGCGCTGCCGGTACTGATGCTGCTGTGGTGGCGCCGCAGTCTGCCCGAGTCGCCACGCTGGCTGATCCAGCAGGGCCGGTACGCCGAAGCGGGCGTGGTCGTAGACGCCTTGGAGGACGCCGTCCGCGCTGCCGGGAAGGACGTGCCGCCGGTGTCCGCGCCGTCGGTCGAGACCACGGTGTCGGTGCCGCGCAGTCCGAAGCCCGGGGCGGGCCTGGTGCTGATGTGGCAGAACGGCCTGGCTCGTCGTACGGCGGTGTTGTGGTTGCTGTGGATCTCGATCACGTTCGCGTTCTTCGGCTTCTTCACCTGGATCCCGTCGCTGCTCGTCGAGCGGGACCTGACCATCTCCAAGAGCCTCACGTACGCGCTGCTGATCACGCTGGCGCAGATCCCGGGGTACTACTCGGGCGCGTATCTCAACGAGCGGCTCGACCGGAAGTGGACGATCGCGTCGTACCTGTCCGCCGGCGCGATCTCGGCGTTCCTGCTCGCGAACGCCTCGAACAACGGCCAGCTGCTCGCCTGCGGCATCCTGCTCTCGTTCTTCATGAACGGCACGTACGCCGGTCTGTACGCCTACACGCCCGAGGTGTACCCGACCGCGATCCGCGCCACCGGGATGGGGACCGCGTCCGCGGTCGGTCGGCTCGGCGGGATCAGCGCACCGATCCTGATCGGCGTCCTGTTCACCTCGATCGGCTTCCTCGGGGTGTTCTCGATGATCGCCGCGGCGCTGCTGCTCGGCGCGGTCGCCATCCTCACGCTGGGGCTGTCGACACGCGGACGCCGGCTCGAGGAGCTGGACCCGGAGCAGTCGCTTGCACAGCCGAGCGCTTCGGTCATTCCGGAACGCGGCGCGGCGGCGGCGAACTGACATGGACACAGTCTTTGTGAATGCGGCCGTCCTCGATGTCCTTGAGGGTGTTCTCGTCGAGGATCAAGAGGTTGCCGTACGCAACGGACGGATCGCCGAGGTCGGGACCGGCGTACAAAGGACCGGGCGGGTGATCGATGTTCGCGGGCGAACGCTGATGCCCGGGCTGATCGACTCGCATGTGCACGTGACCCAGGCCAGCGCGAGCTTCGCCGAGATGACGTCCTGGCCGGCGTCGTACGCGACCGTCCGATCCACGCACGTACTGAAGGACATGCTGCTGCGCGGGTTCACCACCGTGCGGGACCTGGGCGGCGCCGAGGCCGGGCTCGCCCGGGCGCTCCGCGAAGGGCTCATCGAGGGACCGCGGCTGTTGTACGGCGGTCCGATCCTGGCGCCGACCGGCGGGCACGTGCTCACCCGGATCTGCGACGGTCCGACCGAGCTCCGGCGGGCGATCCGCGAGCAGATGGCGCAGGGCGCGCACCACGTCAAGCTCACGCTCAGCGGCGGTGTCGTGTCGTCGATGGCGCTCGACGCGCTGGCCTTCTCGGAGGAAGAGATCCGGGTCGCGGTCGAGGAGGCCGGGTTCGGCCACGGGTACGTCGCCGGGCACGCGTACTCCGCCGCCTCGGTGAACCGGGCGCTGCGCTACGGCGTACGGACGATCGAGCACGGGAACCTGATCGACCAGGAGAGTGTCGACCTGTTCCTCGAGCTCGATGCGTTCCTGGTGCCGACGCTGGCGACGTTCGACGCGCTGCGGCGCAGTGGAGCCGAGCACCTGACCGCCGAGGGCAAAGGCAAGCTCGACAACATCCTCGAGCTCGGGTTGCAGGCGCTGGAGCTTGCCGATCGCGCCGGCGTCGCGATCGGGTACGGAACCGACCTGCACGGGGAACTGCACGCGCACCAGCTCGACGAGTTCACGTTGCGGGCCGAAGTACAGAAACCTGCCGACATCGTTCGGTCCGCGACCGTCGTCGGCGCGGAGATCGCTGGACTGGTCGGTGAAGTGGGAGAGATCCGGGACGGTGCGTGGGCCGACCTGCTCGTGGTGGACGGGAATCCGCTGGAAGACATCGCCGTACTGACCGATCCGGACCGGCGGCTGCGCCTCATCATGCAGGGCGGCCGGATCGTGAAGGACACCCTGGACTAGGAGACTCCCGATGTGCCGTGATCATGACGAGGTCGAACCGCTGCCGAGCTCGATCAGCCGGCGCGGTGTGATCGGCGGGGCGATGGCGCTCGCCGGCGCCGGACTGGCCGCGGTCGGTCTGCCGACCTCCGAGGCTGAGGCGGTGGGGACCTCGCGGCCGTTGGGGGAGCCGCCGGTTCCGCAGGCGGTCGTGGTCGAGAACGGGATCGTGCTCGATCCGCTCACCGGGCGGGTTGTCGAGGACGCCGTCGTGGTGCTGGACCGCGGGAAGGTGGTGGCGGTCGGCAACCGTTCGGAGACCCGCGCGGCGGTTGCTGAGGTCAACGGCCGGGCGCGGGTGATCGACGTCGAGGGCCGCTGGGTGCTGCCCGGGCTGATCGACGTCCACGTGCACGAGAATGCGGTCGCCGACGCCCGCGCGGCCCTGGCCCGTGGCGCGACGACAGTCCGCAGCGGTACTTCGGACTTCTACCAGGACATCGGTCTGCGCGCATTAGGACCGTGGGCGCCGGGCGTCGTACCGCGGATGAAGGCTTCCGGCACGTTCGTCACACCGGATCTCGGCAACACGATCCTCGGCGACCCCGCGCTGGCTCCGCTGGCCGGTGGCGTTCGTACTCCGGAGGAACTGCGGTACCTGACGTCGGTCAATCTCGAGCGCGGCGTCGACTGGGTGAAGACGCGGGTCAACGAGCGGGCCGGCGTACCTGAGCAGGATCCGCTCACACAGGTGTACGACTACGAACAGATCCGGGCGATCGTCACCGAGGCGCGCAAGCGCGGGGTCGGGGTGATGTGCCACAGCTACAGCGAACAGGCGATCGACGACGCCGTCCGGGCCGGGATCAAGACCCTTGAGCACGGCGTGTTCGTCGGCGAGCGGACGCTGACGCGGATGGCGCGGCAGGGGACGCATTTCACGCCCACGATGTCCGCGATCGGCGGCATGCGGGACTCGTCGAACCCGATCCTGAAGCAGCGCGGCGAGCAGTACTTCCCCGTTCTTCAAGCTGGGGTACGCCGGGCCGCCGAACTGGGTGTCACCGTGGTGGCCGGCACGGACTCGTTCGGGCTCGACGTCGACCCAATCGGTGGCGAGGTCCGGTTGCTGCACGAGGCGGGGATGAGTGCGCTCGATGCGATCCGCGCGGCGACGACGAGCGCGGCGCGACTGCTCGGGCTCGAGGGTTCCGTCGGCCGCTTGGTCCGCGGGTACGCGGCCGACCTGATCGCTGTTGACGGCAACCCACTCGACGACCCCGGCGCCCTCGAACACCTCCACCTGGTGATCGCCGGCGGCGCCGTCGTCAACTGACCGGACCGCCACCACTCGCCAACCTCGCGGATCGCCCGCTGCGCACGCTCAGCCAGCGGTCGGGCGGACCGATCTGGGCGGTTGATGAGTGCTGCAGGTCCGCGGTCAGCCGGCACGGGGGCGGCGCGGTCGGCGGGTGAGCGAGCGCGGGTTAGCGGGTTACTCGGTCTACTCGGTGGCCGGTGCGGTCGAAGATGTGGATGCGGGAGGTGTCCAGGGCGAGGTGGATGCGGGTGCCGCGGCGTAGGTCGGCGTCTTGCGGAACCTCGATGACCAGGTCGGCGCGGCGGTGCGTCGGCGGTGGTTCGAGCGGGGGTTCGGTCGGGGAGCCGAGGCCGATGCGGGACCGGAGTCTGGTCAGCAGCGAGGACGGGTGAGTGGGCGACGTACCGTCGTGGTCGGGTAAGGCGTGCAGGGGTTGCGCGCGGCCGACGCGGTCGGGGTCGACGGCCTCGATCCCGCACTCGACGAACGCGATCGACTGCTGGCCGTGGAACTCGAACGCGCGCAGCGTCCCGGCCAGCGGGTTCGGGACGTCCTCGTCGGTGATCAGCCGGAACGCGTTCGAGCGGGCGCCGACGATCACCTGGGCGCCCTCGTGGTGGCGCAGGATCAGGGACCGGCGATCGGTCGGCGACAGGGCGACCGACTGCGCGCCGAAGTCGAGGGCGACCCGGTGGTGGGAAGTCACCCGGACGGTCGCGTACAGCAGATTGATCCGCGGCGTCCCGAGGAACCCGGCGACGAACGCGGTCGCGGGATCGTTGTAGACCTGGGCCGGCGTCCCGACGTCCTCGATCCGGCCGTCGCGCATCACCGCGATCCGGTCGGCCAGCGTCAGCGCCTCGACCTGGTCGTGGGTGACGTAGAGCGTGGTCACGTTCAGGTCCCGGGTCATCGCGCCGATCTCCTGGCGGAGTTCGGTCCGCATCGTCGCGTCCAGGTTCGACAGCGGTTCGTCGAGCAGGAACACCTCCGGGCGCCGGACCAGCGCGCGGCCGATCGCGACCCGCTGCCGCTGCCCGCCGGACAGCGTCTGCGGCATCCGGTCGAGCACCGAGGAGATGCTCAGGATCTGCGCCAGGCCGTGCGCCGTCGAGCTCGCCGCGGTGTCGTTCTGCCCCGCGATCTGCAGCGGGAACATGATGTTCTCCCGGACGGTCCGGTTCGGGTACAGGGCGCCGGTCTGGAAGACCATCGCCACCCCGCGCTCCCGCGGCGCCAGCCGGGTCCCGTTCGTCCGGCCGAACCACACCTCGCCCGCGGTCACCCGCTCCAGCCCGGCGATCATCCGCAGCAGCGTGGTCTTCCCGCACCCGGACGGCCCGAGCAGCACCATGAACTCGCCGTCGCCGATCTCCAGCGTCAGCTCGTCCACGGCCAGGTGCTCACCCTCGAACACCTTGGACACCGCGTCGAGCCGGATCGCCGTCATGTACGCCTTATACGGGAAGATCCGGTTCACCGGCAAGAAGTGAGCATCCTTGCAACAGGCAAGGTTGACGAGTTAACTGTTGCCGCAAGCAATGAGCGCGCCGTTACGCCGCCTGCGCGGGACGGCGGACCGTGCCGTTGACAACGATGGTCGCGACCTCGCCGATGCCGCCGTTCGGAGTGCGGGTCAGCTGCACGAGGTCGGCTCGGGCGCCGACCTCCAGACGGCCGCGATCGGTCAGGCCGAGCAGGTCGGCGGGTGTTGTCGTGGCCATCGTGACAGCGGTCTCCAACGGCAGACCGCCCGGGCCGGTGGACCAGCGGAGGCAGTCGAGGAGCGAGGCGCCGCTTCCCGCGAGGTACGGCGTACCGTGCAGGCGGAGGCTGCCGTCGGGGGAGACGGTGACCGCGCCGCCGACCGCGGTTCGGTAGTCGCCCGGAGCGCATCCGGCGAGCGCGGCGGCGTCGCTGGTGAGGACGCAGCGGGCGGCGCCCTTCGCGCGGACGAGAGCGGCGAAGGTGTCCGCCGGCAGATGGTGTCCGTCGGCGATGAGGAAGGCGGTGAGCTTGTCTTCGGTCAGCTGTGCCCAGATCGGGTTGTGGTGCCGATCGATCTGCGCGGGCAGACCGTTGCCCAGGTGAGTGGACAGCCGCCCACCGGCCGCCGCGAACGCGTGGATGTCATGGGCGGACGCCAGCGAATGCCCGACCGACACCACCACCCCGCGCGCTGTCAGGTGGGCCGTGAAGTCCATGGCGCCGGCGCGTTCGGGGGCAATGGTCATGATCGCGATCGCGCCGTCGGCGGCGGTCTGCCAACGGTCGAACTCGGCGGGATCGGGATCCCGAATGACGGCTGGGTCGTGGGCGCCGCGGGCCCCCTCGGCCGACGAGATGTAAGGGCCTTCGAGATGCAGTCCCGGAGCGCCGTACGCGACCGCGGGATCGGCGGCGCGGGCGGCGGCCGCGCGAGTGACGAGGGCCGTGGTGGTGGCGTCGTCGGCCGAGATGATCGTCGGGAAGACCGTGGTGACGCCCTGCTGCCAGAGGGTCCGGACGAGAGCGGACAACTCCTCGGCCGGGCGGGTCGGGTCGTTGACGTCCAGACCGGCGTACCCGTTGAGCTGGAGGTCGACGAGGCCGGGGATCAGCAGCAGGTCCGGAGCGGACGGGTGGTCGGTGATCTCCTCGATGCCGGCGGGGGAGTAGCGCACCCGCACGCCGCGGCCGGTGACGGTCCGGCCTTCCACGATGTTGCTCAGGACCTCGCTCATGACCGGACCTCGCTCAGCACAGGGGCCTCCTCGGGTTGTTCGGGACAACACAACTGCATCTTGGGACTCGCGGCAAGACATGCTAGTTTGCTGCAAACGTTTGTAGTCAACGACACCACCAAATCCGTCCCGAGGAGTGCACCGTGCTCGACACCCGGACCCAGATCGACGATCTCCAGCTCGCAGTCTTCGCCGCCACCGCGGACATGGCCGCCGCGGCCGCGGCCGGCACCGCCCAGGTGCTCACCCAGGCGGTCGCCGAGCGCGGCGCGGCGCGCGTCGTGATCGCCACCGGAAACTCGCAGCTCGCCTTCGTCACCGCCCTCGCCGGGTACGACGTCCCGTGGGCGAACGTCACCGTCTTCCACATGGACGAGTACGTCGGCATCGACGCGAACCACCCGGCGTCGTTCCGGCGCTGGATCCGGGAGCGGATCGCGGAACCGTTCGGCCCGGCGCGGGTCGAGTACATCGACGGCGAGGCGGCGGACGTCGAGGCCGAATGCCGGCGGTACGAGGAACTGCTGCGCGCGGCCCCGATCGACCTGACCTGCATGGGGATCGGCGAGAACGGCCACCTCGCCTTCAACGAACCCGGCCAGGCCGACTTCGACGACCAGCGCTGGGTCCGGCAGATCACGCTCACGCCGGAATCGCTGCACCAGCAGGTCGGCGAGGGCCACTTCCCGGACGTGGACGCGGTCCCGCCGACGGCGATCTCGCTGACCGTTCCCGCGCTGCTCAGCGCGCGCGTGGTGCAGGTCGTCGCACCCGAGCAGCGCAAGGCGGCCGCCGTACGCAACACCCTCACACGCCCGATCGACACGAGCTGCCCGTCCACGATCCTCCGCCGTACCTCGAACGCCACGCTCTACCTGGACGCCGACTCCGCCGGCGACTCCCGCGACCTCCTCCCCGCGAGCGCCTGACCGCCCCCCAAGCCGAGGGTTATCCCCTCGGCTTGGGGGTTCTTCGCTGGTCTACGAGCGAAGAACCCCTAACCCGCAGGGTTAACCCCTCGCGCGCGGACGGGCGGTGGGGCGGTGGCCAGGAAGGTCCTGCCTTAGGTGAGGTTGAGGAGGGTGGGGAGGTTGATGGGGTGGTGGGTGGTGATGGATTGGGTGAGGGCGTCGCCCATGGCTACGGCGTACGCCGCTTCGGTGCTCGTGGCCATCAGGCCGAGTTCGGTCGACTCGGGGGTCGGGCCGATGAACAGGTCGTGGCGCATCAGCGGGTCCGCGCCGCCATGGCCGCCTGACTCGGGGGCGACCTCGATGACGCGGCTCGGGCCGAAGAGCTCGGCGACCGTGATCTGGTCGGAGTCGGGCAGTGCGGTGCCGTCGACGGTGCGGCCGTGGCGGAGTTCGATGGATCCGTGGGTGCCGCCAATGCTGACCCGGTAGCCCTCCCAGGTGCTGGAGAAGTCGACCGAGTACGTCAGGTTCGCGCCGCCGGGGTAGCGGGCGATCGCGCTGTACGTGTCCTCGATGTCGATCTCCGCGTCGTACAGATACAGCGGCCGCGACGCCGGATACTGCCCCGGGTAGTGCAGCCCGAAGAGGCCGGCGCGGGCCGTGTCGTCGTCGGTCGGGAAGACGCCGGATCCCTGTTGTGCAACGAAGTACGGGTCGTCCGTACGCCGTTCGCTCCGGTGTGGGCTGGAGGGGCCGTAGTAGTTCAGAGCGCCGTACCCGAAGATCTCCTCTGGGGCGGAGCCGATCCACCAGTTCAGCAGGTCGAAGTGGTGTGACGACTTGTGCACCTGCAGCCCGCCGGACAGCGCGCGCTGCCGGTTCCAGCGCAGGAAGTAGCTCGCGCCGTGCCGCAGGTCGACGTGGTAGTCCATCACGACGCGGGTGATCCGGCCGACGGCGCCGCTCAGGATGAGTCGCTTCACCTCGCGGTGCGCGGCCGGGTAGCGGAAGTTGTGGCTGACCTGGACGGTCCCGGCCGACTCTCGCTCGGCGGCGAGCACCTCGCGGGCGGCCGCGGCCGTGCTGACCATCGGCTTCTCGGTGATCACGTCGACGTCGCGCCGCAACGCGCCGACGATGTACTCCGCGTGCGTGTGGTCCGGCGAGGTGACGATCACCGCGTCCGGGCCGACGCGCGCGAGCATCTCGTCGTACTCCGGCTGCGGGTAGAACGGGATCGGCGCGCGCCCGAGTCGCTCCAGCGCCCGGTTGAACTCGGCGACCCGGTCCGCGTCGGTGTCGACGATCGCGACCACCTCGGCGTACCCGGACAGGTCGTCCTCGTCGCTGCCGTACCCGAACCCGCCGTCGGCGGTTCGGTCGGTCAGTCCGAGGATCGGCAGGACGAAACTGGCCAGACCGCGGGCGGACAGGCCGCAGACGGCGTACCGGCGGATCGAGGACATCGGGGCTCCTTCAGTGGTCGAGCAGCCGGCAGCACGCGCTGCCGGCCGCGAACAGGCCAAGACTCTCGAGCAGGGTCCGAGCCATCACCCGGTGGCCGCGGCCGCCGGGGTGGGTCGGGTCGGCCATCCATTCGGTCGGCGCCCAGCCGGACCCGGCCGCGGTCCAGTGCGCGAAGTGGTCGACGAGCAGCACGTCGCGGCGGGCGGCGACGGTTCGGATCGTGTCGGCGTACGCCGGGAGGTGGTCGCCGAGGTTGTAGCGACAAGTCCGCAGTACGGCGGTCGGCGTCTGCGCCACGACGATCGCGCCGGTCTCCAGCGCCGTGGTGAGCAAGGTGTCGTAGACCTGCTCGAACGCGGCCACACCGTCCGGACCGGCTTTCGCGTCATTGGTACCGACCCCGATCAGAACGACGTCGGGGGACAGGTCGAGCGCCGCCGGCAGCCGACCGAGCGTGTCGGAGGTGGTCGCACCGGAGACGGCCCAGCGGACGAACGAGTCGCCGTACCGCGTGAGCTCGTAGCGGACCCGTTCCTCGAGCAGTTGCACGTAATCGCGCTCGGCGCCGGTCCAGTGCGCGCCCTGGGCGATGCTGTCGCCGATCGTCGCCCAACGGATCGGCTCGCCCGACTGGAGTGCAGCTGCGACTCCGGCCGTACCAGTGCTGTTCGCCATGGCCGACACGATAGCAAGATTCTCTGCTATTGCGACAAACGTTTGCAGTCCGTATCGTCCAGCGCACCCCCTCCCCGTTGCAGAGGAGCCGCCCGATGCGCAACGACCCTCGCCTGACCCGCCGCGGTCTACTGGCCGGAACAGCCGCGACCGCTCTCCTGACCGCAGGTACGACGGCGTACGCCGCGCCGTCCCGCAGCACCGCCCTGACCCTCCCGAACCCACCCGCCGGCGGACTCTCCCGCGGGCAGGTCTTCGACAACCAGATCCCGGACCGCTCGGTGTACGCCGGGCTGGTCTGGTTCGTCTGGGGAGCGTCGAGCCTGGCCCAACCGACTGGCGCGGTGCCGTCGGCGTACATGCCGGCCTTCCGCGACTTCGACAAGACGCACACGCTGGCGTGGTACGAGGCGAACCACCCGGACTGGATCGCGTACAAGGCCGACGGTTCGACGGTCGCCTGGGAGTTCGGCAACACGACGTACGTCCCGATCGACTTCCAGAACCCCGCTGTCCGGACGTTCTACTGGGACTCGTTCGTGCAGCCGAAGATCGACGCCGGCTACCCGATCATTGCCTTCGACAACGTCCTGACCTTCAACGGCTACGGGAACGCCGGGCACAAGAACGGCACCCTGTTCGTCCAGCAGTACACCGGCGACCGGGTCGACGACGCCTGGGCCGCCGCGGTCCTGGACTGGATGTCGTACCTGTCCCAACGGCTGCACGCCGCCGGGGTCGGGATGGCCGCGAACATCACCTGGAACGCCTCGGTGAAGCTCGCCGACATGCTCGAGGCGGTCGGCCTGGTCGACGTGTACGTCGACGAGCAGGGGTTCACCGTCCATCGGCCGGAGAACTACGGCGACGCGGCCTGGCTGAACAAGTACAACTTCACCCGCCAGATCGCTGCGCAAACGTTGCACCTGGCGATCAACCAGACCACCGAGGAAACGCTCGCGACCGCGACCCCGGCGCAGATCGACTGGGCGGTCGCGAACTACCTGCTCTATCGCGAGCAGAAGAGCATGCTGACGATCTGCGGCGTCGGCGAGTACCACGTCTTCGTCGATTGCCCGCAGTTGCACACGGACATCGGTACGCCGTCGGCGGCGCCGGTGCTCGACGCGTCCGGCGCGTACACCCGCCGCTACCAGCGCGGCCTGACGCTGGTGAATCCCTCATCGACCGCCACCGCGGTGGTCACGCTGCCGTCCGGAACCTGGACCGATCTGCACGGCACCAGGGTCTCCGGTCAGCTCTCGCTCCCGCCCAACTCGGGCAGCGTGCTGTCGAACTAGTTTCCTGAGAGGAACGTGCATGAAACTCCGCCGAACGTCCTCGGTCGCGCTCGTCGTCGCGGCCGGCCTGGGACTGCTCACACCGAGCGCGCAAGCCACCGGCCCCGACCAAGCCGGTGGCACCTGCCAGCCGCCGCAGACCACTGTCCCGCTGCCGGTCACGCGCGATCACGGCGTACTGCAAGGGCAGGTGTTCGACCGTCAGGTGACCGATCCGTCCGTGTATGCGGGCCGGGTCGGCTTCGTCTGGGGTGCCTTGAAGGCGGCCCAGCCCGACGGCGTGCTGTCCAGTTCGTACGTCACCGCGTTCCGCAACGCGCCGGCGCGGCAGTACACGCCCGAGTGGTTCAAGACGAACCACCCGGACTGGATCGAGTACACCGCCGACCGCACCACGCCCGCGTGGGAGTTCAACAACCAGGTCTACACACCGATCGACATCGCCAACCCCGCGGTCCGGCAGTGGTACGTCGAGACGCTGCTCGACCCCGCGATCGCGGCCGGCTTCAAGGTCATCGCGGTCGACAACATCGGCGTCCGGAACGACTTCAAGGTGAGCGGTCATTACGACGCCGACGGGAACTGGGTACAGCAGTTCGGGACCGACCCGAAGGACCCGGCGTGGGTCGCGGACGTGCTCGACTGGCTGCGGTACCTGCGCGACTACCTGCACTCCCGCGGTGTCGCGGTCGCGTTCAACCTGACGTTCAACGGCAGCCTGCACGACGAGTTCCAGGACAAGTCACCGGAGTACATCGCGGCGCTCGACCAGATGATCGACATCTCCGACATCTGGCTGAACGAGCAGGGCTTCACCGTGCACCGCGTCGAGAACGTCACCGATGACGAGTGGCAGCTGATGTTCGACCTGCTGCGCCGGCACCGCTGCAAGCCGGCCGTGATCGTGAACAAGCTGCCCACCGACTACTGGTACGAGTCCTCGCCCGAGCAACGGCAGTGGGTCGTCGCGAACTACTTCCTGTACCGCGAGGCGCCGACGATGCTGGAGAGCACGGGCCGCAAGGACTATGCGGGGTTCAACGAGATCCCGGAGATGGAAGCCGATCTCGGTCCGGCGATCACACCGCCGGTACGTCGTGGCCCGGTGCTGTGGACGCGGCTGTACCGCGACGGGATGGCCGTGGTGAACCCGTCGTCGACGCAGTCCGCCCCACTCGTGCTCCCCCAGGGGACGTGGACCGATGTCCACGGGGTGCAGTACTCCGGGCAGATCGCCGTACCGGCCAACACCGGCCTGGTGCTCAAGAAGAGTTAGTTGCTGACCTGGCGGTCGGCCGGCGCGACGCCGGTCGACCCCCGGATCACCAGCCGGGTCTCCAGCTTGACGGTGGTCGGCGCGCTGAAGTCTTCGCCTTCGCGGAGCTGGTCCAGGAGGAGGTCCACGGCCGCCGAGCCCAGCTCCGCCGCGGGGACGTGGATGGACGTCAGCATCGGGTGGGTGACCGTCGACAAGGGGCTGTCGTCGATCCCGATCACGCTGATCTCCCGGCCGACCTGCATGCCGCGCTCGGTGAGCCTCGACATCACGCCGAGCGCGATCAGGTCGTCGTACGCGATGGCGGCCGCGACGTCGGCGGATTGCAGGAGGTCGGCGGCCCGCATCCCGGCCTGGATCTGCGGCTCGAACGGGCCGAGCTCACGCAGCTCCACATCGTTCGCCGCGCAGGCGGCCGCGAGGGCGTCGCGGCGTTGCTGGTTCGACCACGAGCGGCGCGGGCCGGCCAGGTAGCAGATCCGTTGGTGGCCGAGGGAGACCAGGTGTTCGACCGCTTCCTGCATGCCCTCGGACTCGTCGATCACGACACTGCCGGCGCCCTCGACCTCACGGTTCACGAAGACCACGGGCAGTTGCTGCGCGAGCCGGGTCAGCTCGGCCGGCGCGGTCCGCGGCGAGGCCAGGATCAGTCCGTCCACCTGGCGGCTCAGTCCGCGCGCGAGCTCGAGCTCGTCGGCCACGTGCTCATCGGTGTCGGCGATCAGGACGGCGTACCGCTTGTCGCGGGCGCGGGCCTGCACCGACTTGATGATCGGGGGGAAGAACGGGTTCGCGATGTCCGGGACGACCAGACCGACCGTGTCGGTCCGGCCGGACACCAGTGAGCGGCCGGCCCGGCTCGGCGCGTACCCGAGCTGCCGGGCCACCCGTTCGATGCGGGTCCGGGTCTCGGCGTTGACCTTCTCCGGATCGGTGAGCGCCCGCGACACGGTCGAGGTCGACACGTTGCAGGCCGCGGCCACCTCCGCCAGCGTGACAGCCAATGCAGCTCCCGAGGTCGTCGTGGATCGTCAAGGCATCGTAGCGCAAACGATTGCCGTGATCGTTGACCCTGATTGTACCCACTTCGACGGGATTCCACTGCAAACCGTTGACTCTTGCTGCAAACGTTGGCAGTCTCATCTCACCCCGGCCGGTCCGGCCGCGGATCGAAGGGAGATCCCGTGCGCTCCAGCAAGAAAATGACAGCGATCGTGACCGGTCTGGTCCTGCTGTCCGGACTGACGGCCTGTTCGGGGGGAGGCGGTTCAGCCGCCTCGGCCGCCGGCGCCGCACCGCTGACGGTCGCCGCGTACTCGCAGCCGACCCTGCAGCCGAACTTCAACCCGTTCTCGGTGAACGCGCTGCGTGGCACCACCGGGCTGATCTACGAGCAACTGTTCGACTTCAACACCGCGCACCAGAACGAGTTCATGCCGAGCCTCGTCACGAGGTACACCTGGGCATCGGGTGGGAAGGCGATCGACCTGGCGCTGGACAACCGGGCGAAGTGGTCCGACGGCAGTGCGCTGACCGCGGACGACGTGATCTTCACCTTCGACTACCTGAAGCAGCACGAGTTGCTGGCGCTGCCGGTCGACAAGGTGACCAAGACCGCCGACGGCGTCCACCTGACCTTCACGAAGCCGGCGTACGCCGCCCTTCAGGACCTCGGTCGCACGGTGATCGTGCCGAAGAAGGTGTGGGCGTCCAAGGACCCGGACACCGACACGAACCTGAAGCCGATGGGCAGCGGCCCGTACTCGCTCGGCCAGGTGACCGGGCAGCAGGCGACCTTCAAGGCCCGCTCGGACTACTGGAAGCAGCAGGTCCCGGTGCCGCAGATCACCTACGTCACCACGAGCAGCACCAACCTCCTGACCCAGCAGCTGGTCCGCCACGAGATCGACCTGGCGTACGCCGGGATTCCTGACGTGAAGAACCAGTTCGTGCAGCGCAACCAGGCGCAGAACAACCTGTGGCCGATCTACGCCAGCATGAAACCGCTGATGCTGAACCTGAAACGCAAGCCGTTCGACAACGTGCACGTCCGCAAGGGACTGGCGCTCGCGCTCGACCGGCAGGCGGTCACCGACGCGTACAACCCGGGTGTCTATCAGCCGGTCGGCCCGACCGGTCTCTACCAGGGCACCTGGTCGTCGTGGATCGATCCGGCCGACCGGGATCCGCTGAAGCGCGATCAGCCGGCCGCGCTGGCCGAGCTCGCGAAGGCCGGCTACACGCAACAGGGCGGCAAGCTGATCGGTGCTGACGGCAAGCAGTTGAAGCTGCGGATCCTCACTGTCAGCGCGTTCGCGGACGGTATGGCGTACTCGCAGGAGCTGGCCGGACAGCTCGCCGCCCTCGGCATCGACGCGGCGGTGAACGGCGTACCGTCGGCGGCCTACACCGGTGACGAGGACAAGCGGGACTTCGACGCGATCTACGGTGACGCGTTCACCTTCGGCACGAACCCGTACACGTTCTACAACAAGATGTTGTCGAAGAAGTCGAAGACGAACGTGGTCGGCTGGGACGACCCGGCGACCGAGTCCGCGCTGGGTGCCCTCGCGCAGGCCGCGCCGGACGCGCAACTGGCCGCGTCCAAGCCGCTGCAGCAGATCATGCTGACCCAGGTCCCGGTGATCCCGGTCGCCGTGAAAGGTACGCCGTACATGTACAACACCGAGCACTGGACCGGCTGGCCGAGTGCCGAGAACCCGTACACCACGCCGGATCCCGGTGCCATCAGTGGTGTGTTCGCGGCCAAGCTGTTCCTCTCGCTGAAGCCGGCATGACGCGATTCCTGGGTACGCCGTTCGCGCAGCGGATCGGGTTCTACCTGGTGGCCGCCTGGTCCGCTGTCACGATCAACTTCGTCCTCCCGAGGCTGATGCCGGGTGATCCGGCGTCGGCGATCCTGTTCAAGATGTCCGAGCTGGGACCGGTGTCGGAGCAGCAGGAGGAACTGGTGCACCGGCTGTTCGGCGGCGCGCGCGGTCAGTCCTGGTGGCACGAGTACGTCTGCTACCTGAACGGGATCCTGCACCTGGACTTCGGCCGGTCGATCTCGTTCTACCCGGCGACCGTCTCGTCGGTGGTGCGCTCCGGGTTCCTGTGGACGCTGCTGCTGGTCGGCAGCGCGACGGTGATCGCGTTCCTGGTCGGCACCAGTCTCGGCATCGTGGCCGGCTGGCGCCCGGGCCGCGCGATCGACTCGGTCGGCAGCCTGGTCTCGATCTTCCTGCACTCGGTGCCGTACTTCTGGGTGGCGCTGATCCTCGCCTACGTGTTCTCGTTCACGCTCGGCTGGTTCCCGCTGTCCGGTGGTGCCGACCTCGGCCTGGTGCCCGGGTTCACGCCGGACTTCCTGAACAGCGCGGTCCGGCACGCGATGTTGCCGGCCGCAACGATCGTGCTGACGTCGGTGAGTGGCTGGATGATCCACATGCGCAACATGATGGCGTCGGTGGTGAACGAGGACTACGTGCTGCTCGCGCAGGCGAAGGGCCTGCCCGGTCACCGGGTGGTGTTCTCGTACGCCGCGCGGAACGCCGTACTGCCGAGCATCAGTGGGTTCGCGGTCTCGATCGGGATGGTGGTCGGCGGGTCGCTGCTGACCGAGATGGTGTTCAACTATCCCGGTCTCGGCAGCCTGCTCAACCAGGCGATCGTGAACGTCGACTACCCGCTGATGCAGGGGCTGTTCCTGATCATCTCGCTGACCGTGCTGGCGGCGAACTTCGTGGTCGACTCGGTCTACGTGCTGATCGATCCGCGCACCCGGGAGGTGTCGTGATGAGGCGACTGTTGACCAGCGGCGACCGGAAGGTGACCGTCGGGTTGGTCGTGCTGGCGCTGATGTTGCTGATCGCACTGGTCGGACCAGTGTTCGTCAGCGCGGTGCTCGGCCAGTCGCCGACCAAACTCCACGCCGGCCCACCGATGGCCGCACCGTCCGGTGACCACTGGCTGGGTACGACGTCCTCCGGCGTCGACGTGTTCGCGCAGTTCATCACCGGGACCCGGGTCTCGGTGTTCGTCGGTCTGGTCGGCGGGACGATCTCGACGTTCCTCGCCGTCCTGTTCGGGCTGGTCAGCGGGTACCACACCGGCAAGGCAGGAGCCGCGCTGACCGGGTTCGTCAACATCTTCCTGGTGATCCCGGGGCTCCCGCTGCTGCTCCTGATCGCCAGCTACACCCGCGGCCGAGGCGGTTGGCCGGCGGTCGCGTTGATCATCGGTCTGACCAGTTGGGCCGGTGGCGCGCGGGTCAAGCGGGCGCAGACGTTGTCGCTGCGCAACCGGGACTTCGTCGCGGCCGCGCGGTACAGCGGGGACAAGCAGTCGCGGGTGCTGTTCCTCGAGGTCGTGCCGCATCTGGCTCCGGTGATCGCGTCGACGTTCCTGTTCGCGGTGGTGGGTTCGATCGCGGCGGAGGCGGGGCTGGACTTCATCGGCGCCGGCAACACGAACACGGTGAGCTGGGGCACGATGCTCTACTGGGCGCAGTCGCAAGGCGCGTTGCAGACCGGCGCGTGGTGGTGGTTCCTGCCGCCGGGTCTCGGCATCGCCCTGGTCGGTACGGCGGCCGGGCTGGTGAACTTCGGTATCGACGAGCTCTCGGACCCAAGGCGGCGTACGTCGCGGATGTCTGGGCGCCCGAAACGGCGGAAGGTCAGCCGCACAGCCAGCAGGACGGGGGCCGCGGCATGACGTTGCTTGAGGTACGGGACCTGGTGGTCGAGTACGGGACGGATCCCGCGGCGCGGGCCGTCGACGGGGTGTCGTTCGACGTCGGGCGCGGCGAGATCTTCGGCGTACTCGGGGAGAGTGGGAGCGGGAAGACCACGTTGATGACCGCGATTACCCGGCTGCAGCGACCGCCGGCCCGGATCGCCCGCGGGACGGTGACGTACCGGCCGGTGGAGGGCGAACCGGTCGAGCTGGTCAGCTGCGGACCGCGGCAACTGCGCGAGCTTCGGTGGGAACGGGTCGCCGTGGTGTTCCAGAGTGCGATGAGTTCGCTGAACCCGGTGATGCGGGTCGGCACGCAGTTCGCCGATGCGATCCGCGCACATCGGCCGATGAAGCGGTCGGACGCGTGGGAGCGGGCCGCGGAGCTCTTGGAGCTGGTCGGCATCCCGCGCGACCGGGTGCGCAGCTACCCGCACGAGCTGTCCGGTGGGATGCGGCAGCGGGCCGCGATCGCGTTGTCGCTCGCGTGCCGGCCCGACCTGGTCGTGATGGACGAGCCGACCACGGCGGTCGACGTGGTGATGCAGCGGCAGATCCTCGACAACCTCAAGGAGCTGCAGGCAACCTTCGGCTTCTCGGTCCTGTTCGTCACCCACGACCTGTCCCTGCTCGTCGAACTCGCCGACCGGATCATGGTGATGTACGCCGGTCGCGCGGTGGAGATCGCCTCGGCAGGGGACATCTATCGCAACCCGCAGCACCCGTACACGCAAGGACTGCGGGACTCGTTCCCGTCGCTGCACGGCCCGCGCCGGGCGTTGCGTGGAATCGGTGGCGCGCCGCCGGACCTGCGGCGGTTGCCGGCCGGGTGTGCGTTCGAACCGCGCTGCCCGCAGGCCGTGGACGACTGCCGGGACACCCTTCCGCTGCTGCTCGACCGCGACGGTGCCCAGGCGGCCTGTCTGCTGCTGGACGATCAGTCGGACCATCAGCGGGATCGTGAGCTGGACCGTCAGGAGGTGCGCCATGCTGGAGGCCGTTGAGATCACCAAGCGGATGGCTCTGCACGGGCGGCGGCGCGGGGAGTGGTTCACGGCCGTCGACTCGGCGTCGTTGAAACTCGAGCCTGGCAAGGTTGTCGCGCTGGTCGGCGAGAGCGGTTCGGGGAAGAGCACGCTGGCCCGGATCCTGACGCTCGGGGACGAGCCGTCCGGCGGGACGGTCCGGTTGGCCGGCAAGGACGTCAGCCGGCGTCGGCGGGCGGACCGGCAGGCGCACTTCGGTCAGGTGCAGCTGATCATGCAGGACCCGTTCGCCTCGCTGAACCAGCTGCACCGGGTGCGCTACATCCTGAGTCGGCCGTTGCGGAACTTCGGGACCGCCAACGACGGCGACCTGACCGGCCGGATCATCGAGCTGCTCGAGCGGGTCAACCTGACGCCGGGGGAGCAGTACATCGACAAGTACCCGCACGAGCTGTCCGGTGGCCAACGGCAACGAGTCGCGATCGCGCGCGCGCTGGCCGCCGACCCGACGGTGCTGATCGGCGACGAGCCGGTGTCGATGCTGGACGTGTCGATCCGCCTCGACGTACTGCGGTTGTTCGCCGACCTGTGCGCGCGGGACGGGCTGGCGATGCTCTACATCACGCACGACATCGCAAGTGCGCGGTACTTCGCGGACGAGATCAACGTGATCTACGCGGCGCGGATGGTCGAAGGCGGGCCGGCCGAGGAGGTCACGCAGCGGCCGCGGCACCCGTATACGCAGCTGCTGCTGGAGTCCTCGCCGGATCCGGATCGCGAAGGTGCGCGCAGTACGTTGCCGATCGTCGACGCGTCGAACGAGCCGATCGACCGGGAGCAGGAGCTGGCCGGGTGCCCGTTCGCGGCCCGGTGCCCGCACGCGATGCCGGTGTGCACCGAGCGACCACCACCGTCGACCACCTCCGCCGACGGCCACTGGTCCCGCTGCTGGCTCGACCAACCGGTCTGACCAGTACACCTCCCGACCTGTCCACCGGTCTGACCAGTGCACCTACCCACCTCTTGCGCTGGACTGTTCGAGGATCCAGCCGTTGCCGTCGGGGTCCGCGAAGGAGGCGAAGCGGTGGTGGAAGACGCCGCTCGTGCCGTGTGAGACCTCGCTGATCGCGACCCCGCGGCAGGCGAACTCGGCGCGCGCGGCCGCGACGTCGTCCACCACCAGATGCAGACCCTGGCAGGAACCGGGGAGTGCACTGGTCAGACCAGTGCCGATCACGATCGAGCACGCCGAGCCGGGCGGGGTCAGCTGCACCACGCGCAGCTCCCGGCCGTTCGCGTCGTCCCGGTCGAGCCGGAACCCGAGCGCCCGGTAGAAGTGCCGCGACCGGTCCACGTCCGACACCGGTACGACGATGACTTCGAGCTTGCTGTCCATCGCTCCAGCGTCGGTACTGCGCTCCGCGCTCGCACCCGTGGAACACCCTGGTCACCGTCTGTTGTTAGCTGAGGCGCCGGACGGGGTAATGGTTGAAGGTGACTCGGTCAGTGATCGTGGTTGGGTTCGTGAGCGGCGCGCTCGTCGCGCTGACGGCGTGCGGGAGTTCCGGCGCGGCCGGCTCCGGCGCCACCGTGACCGCAACCACCACCGTGACGGCCTCGCAGAACACGGCCCCACCCAGCAGCGCCCCACCGAGCACCGCGCCGCCAACGACGGCACCGCCACAGACGGCGCAACCAACGACCGCGCCGCAGAGCACCGCGCCGTCCGTCCCCGCGCGGCCGTCCGCGCAGGCGGGCGTCGTACCGAACGTGGTCGGGTTGAACCACCAGCTGGCGCAGGACACCATGCAGGCGGCCGGGTTCTACTACCTGACCGAACAGGACGCCACCGGCCAAGGCCGGCTCCTGATCAACGACCGGAACTGGGTCGTCGTCGCCCAGGAACCAGCCGGTGGAACGCGCGCCGCGCCCGACACCAAGATCGTCCTCAAGTCGAAGAAGATCGGCGAGTAGCTCAGGGCGCTTCCGAGCCGCGCTCCCGTTCCTGCATGACCAGGTCTGAATGGTCCGACAGCCGGTTCCGCGCGGAGAGCTGCCGGGCGATCCGCTGGTTGCCGCGCAGCCGGTCCGCGTTGCGGTCCAGGAACCACCAGTACCCGGCGGTGAACGGGCAGGCGTCGTCGCCGACGCGGACCTTCGGGTTGTACCGGCAGTCGCCGCAGAAGTCCGACGCAGTTTCCTTCTGGCCGAAGTTAATTCCCGTCGAGTGGTTGACAGCGCCGTCGCACCCAATTAACTTCAGCTGGAAATAAAGCCGTCGAAACCGACAAGGTGGGACGTGTGAGCGACCGTCTGAACGTGCTGGTCGTCATGGCTGACGAGCAGAGCTGGAACACTTTGGGCTGTACCGGAAACCCCGCGGCGCGGACGCCGAATCTCGATGCGCTGGCGGCGGAGTCGACCGTCTTCGACGCCTGCTACACGCCGTTCCCGTTGTGTTGTCCGGCGCGCACGAGCCTGTGGACCGGCCTGATGCCGCGGCACCACGGCGTACTGGGGAACTGGCGGCCGATCGAGCCGCAGCTGCGGTCCGCCGGGATCGCGCAGGCCTTCGCGGGCGCCGGCTACCACACGCACTACAACGGCAAATGGCACGTGCCGGGGACGACACCTGACCTGATGGGCTGGGCGGACAGCAGCGCGATTCCCGCCGTACTGCGGGGGCAGGACCGCGGGCGCTACATCGAGGACTACCGCTCGTGGGCAGGGGAGCGCGGGTACCGGTTCGACCCGGACCACATCGAGAACCTCACGACGCAGGACCTCGCCGCCTTGCGCGAGGCGCCGTACGCGACGTCGAGCGTCCCGCTGGACTCGTTCCTCGAGACCTGGCAGTGCGACACGTTCCTCGACGCGATGACACAAAGACCGGCCGACAAACCGTGGCTGGCGGTGTGCTCGATGAACGCGCCGCACTTCCCGATGCTCGTCCCCAGCCCGTACGACGAACTCATCGACCGTGATCAGGTGCGGCTGCCGGAGAGCTGGTCGACGGGTACGGCGACCAAGCCCCGAGAGGTCCGCGAGTCACATTTCGCCCGCGACTTCGAGGGTCTCGACGAGGAAGGCTGGATCGAGGTCACCAGCCACTACCTCGGCCTGTGTGCGCTCGTCGACGCGCAGTTCGGGCGGATCCGCCAGTACCTCGAGGACGCCGGCGAGTGGGACCGGACGGTGGTCGTCTTCACCGCCGACCACGGCGACATGATGGGCGCGCACCGGCTGATGGAGAAGGGCCACTGGCTGCACTACGAAGAGGACCTTCGGGTGCCGCTGATCGTCCGCCACCCGGACGGCAGGCAGAGCCGGAACGCGAACTTCGTGTCCCTCGTCGACATCGCGGCAACCATCGGCGAGTTGGCCGGTGTGCGCTGGGACGAGGCGCACGACGGGCGGTCGTTCGCCGCGATGATCGGCAACGACGCGGCGGAGCCGACGCGGGAGTACGTCACCGCCGAGACGATGCTGCGCGACGGCCGGCCCGGTGGGAACGGCGACGCGTTCCACGCGAAGGACTGGCAGTACCCGCGGGACAGCCTGAACTTGTCCGTCCGCACCGCCGGTCACCGCTACGTCTTCCGGTCTCACGACGAGGCCGAGCTGTACGACCTGGCTACCGACCCGTGGGAGCAGAACAACCTCGCGGCCACGACCGAGGGAGCAGCGACGGCCAAGGTGCTGGCCGGACTGCTCGCCGACGAGGTGACCGACGTACTACCTGACGCAGCGGCACTGGTCCGCAAGAGCGTCTGACAAATCCTGCACCAGACCCTGCACCGAATCCCTGCATCGAAAGCGAAGGGCACATCATGAGCAACGGCACCCCGCTGTCCCGCCGGACACTGCTGCGGTTCGGGGCCGCGGCGGCCGGAGTCACCGCCGTCGCCTCCTGCGGGCGCGGCCTCGGCGGCGGCAGCAAGTCGTCGTCGGGCGGTGGGTCGACCGCGGCGCTGGACGTGATGTTCTGGGGCGAGGGCGACCAGAACAAGAAGCTGATCGCGGCGCTCGACCTGTTCCAGAAGACCGAGGGCGCCGCCAAGGTCAACCCGCAGTACTCCGGCTTCTCGGGGTACTACGACAAGCTCGCGACCCGCGTTGCCGGGGGCAACCCTCCGGACGTGTTCCAGATCCACCTGCCGTACCTGATGGAGTACATCAAGCGCGGTGCGGTCGCGCCGCTGGACCAGTACAAGGACGACCTCGGTCTGGACAAGATGCCGGACTACGTCGCCACCACCACCAAGTCCGACGGCAAGTACTACTTCGCACTGCTCGGCGCCGCGACCCAGCCGGCCATCATCGTCAACACGACCAAACTCAAGCCCCTCGGTCTGTCCGCGCCCGGCCCGGACTGGACCCTCGACCAGTTCAAGTCGACGATGGCCGATGTCTGGGGCAAGAGCGGTCACAGGCTCGCCGGTACGGCGGACCTCGGCGGCGGCGCGATCCAGTTCGAATCCTTCCTGCGCGGCCGCGGCAAGGCACTGTTCAGCGAGGGAAACACGCTCGGGTTCAGCGAGGACGACCTGGCCGCGTGGCTGCAGATGTGGCAGGACCTGCGCAGCAACGGGTCCGCTGTCCAGATGCCGGTGACCGCGGCGGCGACCGGGTTCCAGAACGACCCGGTGACCGTTGGCAAGGCGGCGTACACCGGGACTGCGACGTCGCGGGGGCTGCCGTCGATGCAGAGTCTGACCAAGGACACGCTCAGCCTCGGGACGTTCCCGTCCGGCGGTGCCGGGTCCGAGCCGGGGACGAACATCATCCCGGCCGGCTGGTTCGCGATCTCGCCGAAGTCGAAGAACATCGAGGGCGCCGTGGCGATGCTGAAGTACCTGACCAGCAAGCCGGAGGCCGCGAACGCGATGGGTCTGGCCCGCGGCGTCCCGATTCCGGAAGACATCCGGGGCGAGGTCGCGAAGTCCGCGACCGGTCTGAACAAGCTCGTGCTGGACAACTACGCGCTGGTCGCATCCAAGGGTCCGGCGGCGCTGCAGATGTACCCGCCCGGTGCGAGCAAGCTGCTGCAGACCTCGCTGCCGAACGCGAACGAGGTTGTCGGCTTCGGCAAGAGCTCCGTGTCGCAGGCGGTGACCAAGTTCTTCTCCGATGCGAAGGCCGCGTTGAAGTGACCGAAGGTGCCGCGGGCGCCGCCTGGGAGCTGCGGCTGGACCGTGGACGGTTGCGGACCGCGCAGCCGTTCGACGTCCGGCAGCAGAACTACTCGGCGATCCTGCGCGCGGTCATGCGGCACGGGCCGATCGCGCGGTCGGAGCTGTCCGGGCTGACCGGGATGGCGACCGGGACGATGACGAAGCTGACCAGTCTGCTGAGTGCGGCGGGTCTGCTGCGTGAGCTGCCGGCGGAGACGGGACACGGAGCGCTCGGCCGGCCGCGGACGCCGATGGTGGTGGACGAGCGGACCCATCGCGTGGTGGGTGTGCACTTCGGGCTCCGTCGTACGACGGTGTGCCTGCTGGATCTCCGCGGGACCCTGCTCGCCGAGGTACGGCTGCCGCACCGGGGCCGGCGCGCGTTCGAGCCCCTCGTCGCGCAGGCGGTCGAGGGAGTCCAGGAGCTGGTCGCACGCAACCCGGGGACGGTTCTCGGAGTCGGGGCCAGCACGGGTGGCTGGGTTGATCGCGAGGCCGGTGTGGTGCGCGCGCATCGGGTACTGCGGTGGCGCGACGTACCGCTGCGGGATGCGCTCGGTGGTGGGCTCGGACTGCCGACCGAGGTCGACTCGAGCTTCCGCTGTCTGGCGATGGCGGAGCGTTGGTTCGGCGGCGCCCAAGGGGTCGACGACCTGATCGGGCTGTTCGTCGGGAACGTGGTCGGAGCTGGCTTCGTGCTCGGCGGGCAGGTGTTCCCCGGGCACCGGGCGGCGGCGGGCACTGTCGACCATCTGTCAGTCGGCGTGACAGCCGCCGAGGCCTGCTCCTGCGGCCGGCGCGACTGTCTGCACGTGGCGGCCAGCGACCTGGCCGTACTGGCGCAAGCCCGCGAGCAGGGGTTGATCGGCACGCGCGGGACGTTGGAACAACTCGTGCAGGCCGCGCGCACCCACGACGTCCATGCGGACCGTCTGCTGGTTGCGCGGGCGGAGCTCGTGGGCGTCGCCGCGGGGACGTTGATCGACATGCTCGATCCGGAGGTCGTGGTGGTCAGCGGCGGTGTGGTGGACGCGCCGGAGTACCTGCGGTCGGTTCAGCGTGGGGCGCGTGCGTACTTGCAGGACAAGCGTCCGGTGGACGTGGACTCGGTGGTGCGGTTGAGCGCCTTCGGCACCGATGGCGTGGCGGTCTCGGCCGCGAGCGTGATCCTCGAGCGGATCTACGCGGCGCCGGCGGACTTCGTCCCGGGCCTGCTCGAGCTGCGGTACGGGTGATGCTCATGGAGACCGACGTGTACGTCGAATCCGCGGTCGTGCGCGCGCACCGGGCGTCGCCGCGAAGTACCTGGGTGACGGTCGAACTGGTTGCCGACGGCATCCGTGGCGTCGGCGAGCTGTCCGACGGCGGACCTCTGGACGTGCTGCTGCCCGCCGCGCGATCGCTGGAGGCCTCCGTAGTCGGACGCCCGCTGGAGCAGGCGCGGACCGCGCTCTGGTCGGCCGGTCGCCCCGACTCGTTCCTCTGGTCAACGGTGCTCAGCGGGTACGACGCGGCGTTCGCCGACCTGATCGCGCGTCGCGAAGGCCGGTCGCTGTCGGCGTCACTCGGTCTGGGCGAGCCGCAGCCGGTCCGGTTGTACGCGAACCTGAACCGGCGGTTCGGCGCGGACGGCACGGACGCGATCGTCAGTGAGGCGTTGGGGGCCGTGCGCAACGGGTTCTCGGCGGTGAAGGTGGCGCCGTTCCTGGACAACCGGGCACGCGGCCTGTCCGGGACGCAGCTGATCGACGCCGGCCTCGAGCTGGTGGCGACAGTGCGGGAGGCGATCCCGGACGGCGTGCGGCTGATGGTCGATTGCCATCACCTGGTGCCTCCGGAGTGCCTGGCCGCGGTTGCCCGCGAGCTGACTCGTCTGGATCTGTATTGGGTCGAGGACCTGGTGCACGTCGATGACCGGGCGGCGTTGGACACTGCGGCGGCGACCGGTCTGCCGTTGGCGGCGGGGGAGCACGTCTGGCAACCGGAGGCTGCCGCGGCGGCCTGTGCCGGAGGGGCGTTGGCGTACTGGCTGGTCGATCCGAAACATGCGGGCGGACCGGTCGGTGTCGCGCGGATCGCCGAGGCGATCGAGGACACGCAGTTGACGTTTCACAATCCGAGCGGACCGGTGGGGACCGCGCATGCCGCGCATCTCGCCGGGCTGGGTGGTGCCGGTGGGTGGCTCGAGTACGCGTGGGGCGAGACGGAGCGCCGTACGTTCGTCGAGCCTGCCGAGACAGTGATCGACGGCATGCTGCGCCCGGTCGGACCGGGTATCGGTGTCGAGTTGACGAGAATCGGAGAGGAGTAGTTGTGGCTGTCGCGTTTCCGGCGATGCGTAGCGGGCGGCGGAACCGGTATCAGAACGGCTGGGCGTTGTTGTTCCTCGCGCCCTGGCTGATCGGCTTCCTGGCGTTCACCGCCGGGCCGATGCTGATGTCGCTGTACCTCGCCTTCACCAAGTACGACCTGCTGACCGCCCCGAAGTGGATCGGGTGGGGCAACTTCAGCCGGATGTTCGGCGAGGACCCGCTCTTCCTGCAATCGCTGAAGGTGACCGCGATCTACGTGTTCGTGGGTACGCCGCTCAGTCTCGCGTTCGCGCTGGCGGTGGCCGTCGTACTCAACCGTGGTCTGCGCGGACTGGACTTCTACCGGTCGGCGATCTACCTGCCGTCGCTGTTCGGCGGCAGTGTCGCGATCGCGGTGCTGTGGCGGAAGGTGTTCAACGGCGACGGACTGGTGAACCAGATCCTCGCCCTGGTCGGCATCCACGGACCGTCGTGGATCTCCGAGCCGCACACCGCGCTCGGCACGCTGATCGCGCTCGAGGTGTGGCAGTTCGGCGCGCCGATGGTGATCTTCCTCGCCGGACTCCGGCAGATCCCGCGGGAGTTCTACGAGGCCGCGCAGGTGGACGGCGCCAGCAAGTCCCGGCAGTTCTGGAGCATCACGATGCCGCTGCTGAGCCCGATCCTGTTCTTCAACCTCACGCTGCAACTGATCCGGTCGTTCCAGGCCTTCGCGCCGGCGTTCATCATCAGCGACGGTTCGGGCGGCCCGGCCGACTCCACGATGTTCTACTCCCTGTACCTCTACCAGGAGGGTTTCGTGAACTTCGACATGGGCTACGCCGCGGCGATGGCCTGGATGCTGGTGCTGCTGGCCGGCGCCGTCGTCGCCGTCAACTTCATCTTCAGCCGGTACTGGGTGCACTATGAGAACTGAGCGAAAGCGCCTGCTCGCGCACTTCGCGCTGATCGTCGTCACGCTCGTCATGCTCTATCCGCTGGTGTGGATGGTGGCGAGCTCCTTCAAGCCGACCGCCGAGATCTTCTCGCAGCCGGGCCTGATCCCGAAGCACTTCGAGCCGTCGAACTACGCCCAGGGCTGGAAGGGCGTGTCCACCGCGTTCAGCATCTTCATCGAGAACTCGTTGTTCATCTCGGTGCTGGCGATCATCGGCAACGTGATCTCCTGCAGTCTGGCCGCCTTCGCGTTCGCGCGGCTGAACTTCTTCGGCCGCCGGATCGCGTACGCGACGATGCTGGTGACGCTGATGCTGCCGACGCACGTGACGCTGGTGCCGCAGTACATCCTGTTCAACAAGCTCGGGTGGGTGAACACGTTCTACCCGCTCTTCGTACCGCACTTCTTCGCCGTCGACGCGTTCTTCGTGCTGCTGATGGTGCAGTTCATCCGCTCGCTGCCGCGCGAGCTGGACGAGGCGGCGCGGCTGGACGGGTGTTCGCCGTGGAAGATCTACCGCCACATCGTCTTCCCGCTGTTGCGGCCGGCGTTGGTGACCACGATCATCTTCACGTTCATCTGGACGTACAACGACTTCTTCAAGCAGCTCATCTACCTGAACGACGTGGAGCTGTTCACCGTGCCGCTCGGCCTGCGGCAGTTCCTCGACTCGACAGGTGACTCGTCGTGGGGGCCGATGCTTGCCATGAGCACCCTTGCGCTCGTTCCGCCGCTCGTCCTGTTCGTCACGTTCCAGCGGAAGATCGTCGACGGCGTCGCGACCTCGGGCCTGAAGGGATGAGGCCGGTCGCGCTCGTCACCGGAGCCGGTGGCGGTATCGGCTCGGCGGCGGTGTCGACGCTCGCCAAACAGGGCTGGGCCGTGGTCGGCGTCGACCTGGTGGACAAGCCGACCGGCCTCGACGGGGTGGAGTGGATCGTCGGCGACGTTCGCGACGAATCAATCGTCAGCCGTGCGGTCGGAGTAGCGTGCGCTCTCGGACAGCCGCGTGGCCTGGTGACCGCGACGCTGGCTGAGCACCGTGGCGCGCTGGAGACCCTTGGCGAGCTGGCGCTCGCCGAGGTGTTCGACGTACAGGTCGCTGCGGCGTGGGCGTGGAGTACGGCGTTGGTCGGTGCGAGCAGCGATGAGGCGTCGATCGTCCACATCTCCAGCGTGCATGCGCAGCGGGCATCGGCGGGTATGGCGGCGTACGCGATGGGTAAGGCGGCACTGGACGCGCTTGTGCGGGCTGGTGCGGTGGAGTGGGGTCGGCGCGGGGTGCGGTGCAATGCCGTACTGCCGGGCTTCGTGCCGGTGGAGCGGAACAAGGCCCGGTGGTCCGATCCGGACGCGTCGGCCGAGCTGCTCGCCAACCATCCGCTCGGCCGCTTCGTCACCGCGGAGGACGTGGCGCAGGTCGTCGCCTTCCTCCTCGGACCCGAGTCCCGCGCCGTGACCGGCGTGTCCCTCCCGGTCGACGGTGGCATGCTCGCCGCGCTGCCGCACTGGGCCTGATCACACACACTAGACAGCGAGGTTTTCATGGGATCTGCGCGACCGAACGTCCTCATCATCCTGGTCGACGACATGGGGTACTCCGATATCGGCTGCTACGGCGGCGAGATCGGCACCCCGAACATCGACGGTCTCGCCGCGGGCGGTGCCCGGCTGACGAACTTCTACAACACGGCCCGCTGCAGCCCGTCCCGTGCTTCGTTGCTGACCGGCTTACACCCGCACCAGACCGGAGTCGCCGAGCTCGTCAACAACGACGGACCCGGTGGGTATCCGGGAAGCCTCACGCAGCAGTCCGCGACCCTCGCCGAGACGTTCCGCGCGGCCGGCTACCACACGCACATGACCGGCAAATGGCACCTGTCGAACGAGCGTGAGCGCCCGACCGACACCTGGCCGACCCGTCGCGGGTTCGAGCGTTTCTGGGGCACGATCAGCGGCGCCGGCAGCTACTTCCAGACCACCACGCTCCACGACGGAGAGACGCCCGTACCGCTGTCGGAGCTCGGGCCGGACTTCTACTACACCGACGAGATCGGTTCGCACGCCGCCACCGCGATCCGCGATGCGGCCGGTGGCGATCGCCCCTTCTTCGGGTACGTCGCCTTCACCGCGCCGCACTGGCCGCTGCACGCCAAGGAGGACGATCTCGCCGAGACGCGTGGCAACTTCGACGAAGGCTGGGACGTACTGCGCACGCGCCGTCGGCAGCGTCAGCTCGACGCCGGAATCTGCGCCGACGACGCGACCCTCGACCGCCGCGACCCGGAGGTTCCCGCCTGGTCGGACGAGCCCGAGCAGAAGTGGCAGCTCGAGCGCATGGAGGCGTACGCCGCGCAGGTCCGCGCGATGGACCGTGCGGTCGGGACGATCCTCACCGCCCTCGACGAGACCGGCCAGCGCGATAACACCATCGTGCTCTTCCTGTCCGACAACGGCGGCTGCGCCGAGGAGCTGAACAGCGCCCCCGAGGCGGCCGCGCGGTTCCGGCAGCACCACCTGATCATCCCGCCAAGCGCCCCGGACGGTACGCCGATGCGCGTCGGCAACTCGCCCGACATCCGGCCCGGGACCGCGGACACGTACACCAGCTACGGCCAGGCGTGGGCGAACCTCTCGAACACCCCGTTCCGCCTGTACAAGCGCTGGGTGCACGAGGGCGGCATCGCGACTCCGCTCATCGTTTCCTGGCCCGCGGGCGAACTGAACGACACCGTCGTCGACGCGCCGAACCAGTTGACCGACATCGCGCCGACGTTGCTCGAGGCAACCGGCGTACCGGCGTTGACCGAGCGGGACGGGGAGCAGTTGCCGGCCTTGCCCGGTCACAGCATGCTCGAACTGCTCCGGGGTGGGCCGGCGACGGAGCACGACCTGTTCTGGGAGCACATCGGGAACGCGGCGGTTCGGTCGGGGCAGTGGAAGTTGGTCCGGGAGCACGAGGGTGCCTGGGAGCTGTACGACCTGGCGAGCGACCGCAGTGAGAGCCACGACCTGTCCGGTGACCAACCGGAACGGGTGGCGGACCTCGCCGGACGGTGGCAGACCTGGGCCGACTCGGTCGGCGTGATCCCGTACGGCGACGTACTCGCCGCCCGCGAGTCGATGCCGAACCAGCCTGCCTGAGATGACCGCCCGCCGACCGAACATCCTGCTGGTGATGACGGACAGCTCACGGTGCGACACCCTGTCCTGCTACGGCGCACCGCATGCCGTCTCACCGAATCTCGATCAGCTCGCGGCCGAGGGCGTCCGCTACGAGCAGGCCCACACGACGGCGCCAGTGTGTACGCCGGCCCGCGCGAGCCTGCTCACCGGAACGCACACGCCGATCCACGGGTGCATCGAGAACGGGATCTCGCGGCGGGCGGACCTCGTCACGCTGCCGGAACTGCTGAGCGGCGCCGGCTACCACACGATCATGGTCGGCAAGACGCACTTCGGTGGTCCGGCAGCGTTCGACGACGAGAGCATCCTCGGCGGCGAGAAAGGCGCCGCCGTCTCGGACGACTATGCGAAGCACCTGGCCCGGCACGGGTTCGACCGGGCGTCGGCGCATCCGAACCCGATCCCGCCGGACCTGTTCTGCGACGCCTTCCTCGTCGACCGGACGATCGACGCCATCGACCGGCATCGAGCCGCCGAGCCGGACCAGCCGTACTTCGCGTTCTGCTCACTACCGAGCCCGCACTCGCCACTCGACCCGCCGGGGGAGTGGGCCAGGCTCTTCGACGACATCGAGCTCCCGCCGTTGAACTACGAACCCGGCGAAGAGGCGCGTCACCCTGAGCACCTGCAACGACTGGTAGGTCGGCGCGGCGTGGAGGCGGACGAGGCCGAGCGGGAGGACGGGTCGCTCGACCTCGACGTGGTCGACCAACAGCGGCGGTTGTACTACGGCCTCGCCGCGTACTGCGACGCGCAGATCGGCCGCCTGCTCGATCACGTGGACGCCGACGAGACGCTGGTCGTCTTCACGACGGATCACGGTCAGCAGTACTACGACCACGGCTTCAACGACAAGCACACCTTCCACGACGAGTCCTGGCGGATCCCGCTGATCATGCGCTGGCCGGGTGTGATCCCACCGGGATCGGTCGGCGACTGGGCGATGACCACCGACCTCACGGCCACCTTCGCGGCGGCCGCAGGCGTCGAGGCACCGACGCTGCAAGGCTTCGACTTACTCGGATCCGAGAAGCGCGGGTGCGCGGCATCCGTCCTGCACAGGTCGTTGGCGTTGGCAACGGATGACTGGAAGCTCGAGTACTACCCGGAGACAGGCACCGGCCGGCTCTTCGACCGGCGGGCCGATCCGCGCGAGCAGCACGACCACTGGTCAGACCAGGTGGAGGTCCGGCAGCAGCTGCTCGAGGCACTGCTGGCGTGGCGCGCCGATCTGACCGATGTGCAGTACCTGCAGGAGCACACCCATCGAGGCGGGCCGGTCGCGCTGCGCGTGGCGGCACAGACGGCTCGCCGTACCGGTCTCGACGCGGAGTTGCGGCTCAGCCGCCGCGTCCGAGCTTGATCCCCGCTTGAGAGGACACAGCTGCATGGAGACACGTCCGGAGTACCCGAGACCGCAGTGGCGGCGGAAGCGCTGGCAGTCGCTGAACGGGACCTGGGATTTCGAGATCGACCACAGCGACACCGGGCTGCAACGCGGGCTGCGGAGTACGCCGTACAGCCGGGAGATCCTGGTGCCGTTCGCGCCGGAGTCGGAGTTGTCCGGGATCGGGAACACCGACTTCATGGACGCCGTCTGGTATCGGCGTGAGGTCAGGATCGACCCGACCTGGGGTGGCCAGCGGATCCTGCTGCACTTCCAGGCGGTAGACCACGACACGACCGTGTGGGTGAACGACGTTGAGGTCGGGCGGCACCGCGGTGGGTCGACACCGTTCGCGTTCGACATCACCGAGGTGCTCGACGGCTCCAGCGCGACGATCGTGGTCCGGGCGCGTGATTCGCGGACCGGCGTCCAGGCAAGCGGCAAGCAGGCGACCTGGTACGAGAACACCGGCTGCTACTACACCCGCACGACCGGCATCTGGCAGACCGTCTGGCTCGAGCCCGTCGGCCGCTCGTACGTGCAGCGCCCGCGCATCACACCCGACGTCGCGAACTCACGCTTCATCGTCACCGCGCCGATCGACGCCCCACGGCGCGGCCAGCGGCTGACCGTCGAACTCACCGATGCGGACGGCGTGATCTCGTCCGAGGAAGTTGCTGTCGGCACCGACTTCACCGCGACCTGTGTGCTCCCGGTACCCGCTGACCGCCGGCGCCTGTGGAGTCCGGCGGATCCGCACCTCTACGGACTGCGGTTCGTCCTGGACGACGGTGAGGTGCTCGACGAGGTCGAGAGTTACGCCGGCCTGCGATCGGTCGCGATCGAGGGGAACAAGTTCCTGCTGAACGGCGAACCGGTCTTCCAGCGGCTCGTCCTCGACCAGGGCTACTGGCCGGACGGCCTGATGACCGCGCCGACCGACGAGGCGCTGGTGCGTGACATCGAACTCGGTCTCGCGGCCGGATTCAACGGCGCCCGCCTGCACCAGAAGGTCTTCGAGGAGCGGTACCTGTACCACGCCGACCGCCTGGGCTACCTGGTCTGGGGCGAGTTCCCCGACTGGGGAGCCCAGGGACAAGGCCCGAAGGGCAACAACCAGCAACCCACCACGGCGTACGTCGCCGAGTGGCAGGAGGTCGTCGCGCGGGACGTCAACCACCCATCGATCATCGGTTGGTGCCCGCTCAACGAGACGCACCAGGACCTGCACGATCGCGAGACGCAGCTCGACGACGTTACTCGCGCGATGTTCCGCGCGGCGAAGGCGGCGGACCCCACCCGTCCGGTGATCGACGCGTCCGGTTACAGCCACCGGGTGCCCGAGACCGACGTCTGGGACAGCCACTCCTACGAGCAGGACCCGGGCGCGTTCGCCGTACAGCAGTCCGGTCTTGCGCAGGGCGATCCGTTCGGCAACGTGAGCCGTGAAGGCGCGCGGCAGTCGCTTCCGTACCGCGGTCAGCCGTACATGGTGAGCGAGTACGGCGGGATCTGGTGGAACGTCGAAGCTGCGTCGGCGAGTGGCACCGATCGGCGCGAGTCGTGGGGCTACGGGCAACGGGTCGGGTCGCTCACGGAGTTCTACGAACGGTTCGAAGGGCTTACGCGGGTGCTGCTCGAGGACCCGAACATGTTCGGTTACTGCTACACGCAGCTGACCGACGTGTTCCAGGAACAGAACGGGATCTACGGCTTCGACCGGTCCGACAAGTTCGACGTCGAGCGGATCCGCGCGGTGCAGGTGCAGCAGGCGGCGTACGAACGAGGGCTCGCGGAGGTGCACGGATGAGGAAGGCAGCAGGTGCGATCGCGCTCGTGCTGGTCGCGGTCGGGCTGAGCCGGATTCCGGCGTCGGCCGCCGGTCCTCGGGTCGAGATCCGGGTGGACAACGCGCCCCTGGTGATGGCGGACGGGGTGCCGGCGCCGCCGATCACGCCGGAGATCTTCGGCGCGAACGCCCGCTGGATCGACAACGAGCTCGGCGCCTGGGATCCCGCGCCACAGGGCCCAGCGGCCGGTTTCGCCGACGCCGCCGCGGCCGCGAAGCTCGACCTGATCCGCTACCCGGGCGGTACGGTCGCGAACTTCTTCGACTTCAAGAAGGCGATCGGACCGGTCGCGCAGCGCGGGTGCCAGACCTCAGGCGGTTTCGCCGCCGTGCGGTTCGGCAATCTGCCTGGTGCGCGGAACGGGTTCGGGCCGGACGAAGAGGAGTCCCTCGTCTCGCAGCTCGGCGCGAAGACGATGGTGATGGTTCCGTCGATCAACCAGACCGCGAGCGACGCCGCGGACTACGTCGAGTACATGAACTCGCCCAGCGACGGTACGGCGACCAACCCGAACGGCGGCACCGACTGGGCCGAGGTACGGGCGGCCAACGGGCACCCCGCGCCGTACGGGATCACGACCTGGGAGTACGGGAACGAGCCCTTCCTCGACGGGCAGCGGTACTGGCGGGACGAGGACCAGCCGACGCGGGTGAAGCAGTTCATCGAAGGCGGGTGGAGTCGGCAGACCGCGGCGTCGGCGACGTACCAGAACGACGACGGACTGTTCAGCGGGTGCGATCTGGTGAACCGGAAGACGGGTACGGGCGCCGCGGGTCAGACGTACCGCACGCGGTACAACCCGATCGCGCTGCCGGCTGACGCGACGGCCGAGTCCGGGCCGATCGCGGAGCCGGTGCTGACCGTGAACGGCGTGCCGTGGACTCGGGTCGACTCGCTGGCGACGGCCGGGGCGAGCGATCAGGTGTACGCGATCGGTCAGACCGACGGGACGGTCAGCTTCGGCGACGGGACGCACGGCGTGATTCCGGCGAAGGGCGCGACGCTGAGCATCGAGTACACGACCGGCCGGCAGGACGGGTTCCTGGACTTCGTGAAGGCGATGAAGGCGGTCGACCCGAAGATCACGGTGTGCTCGGGCTGGGGCAAGCCGGAGTTCGTCGATGCCATGGGCAACCGGCCGTACGACTGCATCGGCATCCATTCCTACACCGATCAGGCGGGTGGTGACGCGGACGGCGCGTACGACTCGACGGAGCTCTACCAGCAGCTGATGAACGCCAGCGACGTACCGACCGCGCAGCTCGCCGAGTTGCGGAAGCGGATCGCGACGCACTTCCCGGATCCGCGCAAGCGACCCGCGCTGACGGTCACGGAGTACGGCACGATCAGCCAGAACGGTCCGACCGGGGTGAGTACGCCGAGCAACTTCGCCGCGATGCAGATGCACAACGTGTACGAGGCGACGATGCTGATCGGGCAGATCACGAACGGCGTCCGGCTCTCGATCAACTCGAACCTCAACGGCGGGCCGGCCGACGACCCCGCGAAACGGGACTGGGGCAACATCCTCGGATCCCCACCGGGGTTCGGCATCACCGGTCGGTCGCTGTCTCTGACGTTGGCCGCACCCATGATCGGCGCGGCACCACGGAAGGTGACGACGAGCGGCAATCCGACACTGCCTGGTGGGAACTACACGGCCGTGGTGGCCGCCGCGACCCGGACGAGCCGCGGCGTACAGCTGTTGGTCGTGAACCGGAGTCTCGACAAGACCGTGCCGATCACGGTCGATCCGGCCGGTGGACCGGCGGCGAAGTCGGCACTGCAGACCACGGTGACCGACGACGACATCACGGCGTACAACAACGATCAGGCGCAGCCGGTGCAACGCACGACGAAGACCGTCGGGAAGGGCCCGAAGGTCGACGCCGAACTGCCACCACACTCGGTGAACCTGATCGAACTGCGGTATTAGTCGGCGTTCGCGGTGAGGGCCGGGACGAGTGCCTCGGGGGAGCGGTAGACGGCGTCCAGCATGATCGCTGCGGCGGCTATGCCGAGCGCGTGGGGGCCGAACGCGCTCGGCAGGATCTTCGTCGCCGCGGCAGCGCCCCGGCCCGCCGCCAGCTTGGCCTCCGCGACCTCGCGCACGACCGAGACGTGGTCGACCGGGGCACTCACCCCACCGCCGATGACCACCAGTTCGGGATCGAGCAGCTCGATCAGGGTCGCGGTCGCCGTCCCGACGACGCCGGCCCGGTCCTGCAGCAGGCGGCGGGCCCGGGCGTCACCGGCTCCCGCGAGCGCGAAGACGTCGTACACCTCCTGGTCGTCGCTGATCAGACCGGCCGCGCGAGCCCGGCGGGCGGTCTCGAGGTCGCCGGCGACCATCGCGAAGCAGTTCCGGTTGCCGCAGGTGCAGACCTCGCTGGACCGGCCGGTGACCGGTAGATGATCGAGTCCGCCCGCGGCCGAGTGCGCTCCGCGGTACGGCGATCCGTTGAACACGAACCCGGCGCCGACGACGTTGCCGACGAACAGGTGGATGAAGTTATCCACGCCCGTCGCCGCGCCGAACCAGTGCTCGGCGAGCGCCAGCGCCCGTACCTGGGAATCGATGATGACCGGCAGATCCACCAGGTCGCGCAGCGCCAAGGCGAGTGGGGCGTTCTGCCAGCCGAGCACAGGCTGGCTGTACACCTGTCCGTCCGTGCTGTTCACCCAGCCACCGGTGCTCGCGCCGATGCCGAGAACGGTGATGTCGTGGTTGTCGATCACCTTCCGCACCGATCGAGCCGCACTGCGGACGAGCCGGTCGAGGCTGGTCGCGCGCTCTGTCGTGTGGGCCTCGGCGAGCAACTGCCCGCGGAGGTCCGTCAGGCAGATGTTGACCCGGTGCAGGCCGAAGTGCACACCGATCACGCCGTACGTCGACTGGTCGATGGTGACCGGCACCTTCGGGCGGCCCATCCCGCGCTGCGTCGGCTCGGCGGATTCCCGGACCAGCCCGGAGCGGACCAGCGCGCCGGTCAGCCGGGTGACCGAGCCGGTGGACATCCCGATCGCGGCCGCGAGGTCGGTCCGGGCGGTCGGCCCGGAGCGCATCAGCTCACGCATGATCGTCGAGTAGTTCTGCTGCCGGATGTCGCTGAGCTGGGCAGAACGCGCGAACTCCTTCATGGGGTCGGTTCTAGCACCGTCGGTCAGATCGGTCCAACACGTTGACATCGTCGGCGTGGGCTCTTTATCTTCAAGTCAAAGATAAGTCTGACGGAAGGATGATCAGTGCGCACCACCGCGACGTTCAGCCTGCACGGAACGGTCAACGGGACGATCCGGCCGGAGATCTACGGCCAGTTCCTGTCCCGCCGCCGCTGGGTGGCCGACGAGGCCCTGCACAACCCGGGGCATCCGGACGCGGACGCCGACGGCCTGCGCGCGCCGGTGGTCGACGCGATCACCGGCCTCGGCGCGCCCGTGGTCCGCTGGCCGGGCGGGTGCACCGGGACGTCGTACGAGTGGGAGCGGGGGATCGGGCCCAATCGCGAGCGGACCGTCGACTGGCACTTCGGGTACGACGTCGGCAACGGTTTCGGTACGGCGGAGTTCGTCACCTACTGCTGGCGGATCGGGGCCGAGCCGCAGATCAACCTGACCACCGGGACCGGGTCGCTGCGCGAAGCGCTCAACTGGGTCGAGTACTGCAACGGCACCGGCGACTCGGTGTATGCGAACCTGCGCCGCGCCCACGGGTACGACGAGCCGTTCGACGTCCGGTACTGGCAGATCGGCAACGAGGAATGGGGACCGTGGGAGCTCGGCCAGCTCGGTCCGCAGGAGAACGCCGTCCGCTGCCGTGAATGGGCGAAGGCGATCAAGCGGATCGACCCGACGCTCAAGGTGCTCGCGATCGGCTGCTTCGAGCCGAACCAGTCGATCGACTGGAACCTCGCCCTGCTCCGCGAGGCTTGGGACCACATCGACTACCTGACCCTGCACACCTACTGGCCGTTCGACCCGAGCACCGCGGACGGCGACTACGCGCGCGTCCTCAGCGGTCCGCACCGTACCGAGGCCGCGATCGTCGCGATCCAGGGACTCGTGGACCTGGTCGCCCGCGAGAAGCCCGGTACGGCGAAGCCCGAGCTCGCATTCACCGAATGGAACTGCGCCGACGCCACCCGCTTCGAGATGAGCCCGAAGTGGCGCCCGGGCGAGACCCGCTACCGTACGGTCGACGCGCTCGCGGTCGCGTCGTTCCTGAACGTCATGCAGCGCCAGTCCGACAGCGTCACGCTCGCGAACTTCGCCCAGACCATCAATGTCGTCGGCGCACTCGTCGTCACCGACGACCAGGTCGTGCGCGAGACCGTCTACTGGCCGCTCCAGATGCAACGCCACCACAGCGGCAGCATCTCGCTCGCCGGCGACGCCACATGTGGGACCGTCCCCGGCGAGACCCTGGAGCGCACCGCGATCGAGCTACCGGCCCTCGACGTCAGCGCCTCGACCGATCCCGGCAGTACCACCGTCTGGCTCTCCGTCGTCAACCGCGACCGCGAGAACGCCGCGACCCTGTCGATCGACCTGGGCCGGCCGCTGCTCACCAACCTGGTCAAGATCCACCAGCTGCACACCGAGGACCCGCTGGCCAAGAACACCCTCGCCGAGCCCGACCTCGTCCACCCACACTCCAACGAGATCAAACTCGACGACAACCTAGCCCTGGACCTCCCGCCCAGCTCCTACACAATCCTCGAACTAACCACCACAACCCCCCTCATCACCCCCTAGCCCGCCAGTCCCGTTTGAGGGGCCGGCCCCTCAAACGGGGCAGGGGCGAGGGGCGAGGGGGCGGGGGCTAGCGGGGGGTGGGGCGGATGGCGTGGTACGAGCTCATGTGGTTGACCATGGCTACCTCGGTGGGGAGGCGTTCCATGCTGGAGGCGCCGAGGAAGCCGACGATGCCTTCGACCTTCTCGAGGATGTGGCGGGCGTCGTCGGGGGTGGCGATCGGGCCGCCGTGGCAGACGACCAGGGCGTCGGGGTCGACGGCGAAGATCGCGTTCCGGAGGCGGGTGACCAGGTCGACGGAGTCGTCGAGGGTGATCGCGGTCCGGGCGCCGATCATGCCGCTCGTGGTCAGGCCCATGTGCGGGACCAGGATGTCGGCGCCGGCCTCGGTCATCGCCGTCGCCTCGTCCTCGCTGTGCACGTAGGCGAGCGTGACCAGATCGCGTTCGCGGGCGGCGGCGACCATCTCGACCTCGCGGTAGAAGCCGAGGCCGGTCTCTTCGAGGTTCGCCCGGATCATGCCGTCGAACAGGCACACGGTCGGGTAGTTCTGCACCCCCGCGAACCCGGCAGCCTTGACCTGGTCGAGGAACCGCGGGATGTCCCGGAAGGGATCGGTCCCGCAGACTCCGGCCATCACCGGGAGCTGGTCGGTGACCGGCAGCACCTCGGTGCCCATCTCCATCACGATCGCGTTCGCGTCGCCGTACGGCATCAGGCCGGCCATCGACGAGCGGCCGGCCATCCGGTAGCGGCCGGAGTTGTAGATCACGACGAAGTCGAGGCCGGCGGCCTCGGCGCACTTGGCGGACAGGCCGGTGCCCGCGCCGCCACCGATGATCGGGCGGCCCTCGGCGACCTTCTGGCGGAACCGGGTCAGCAGTTCGGTGCGGGACTTGGTGTTCACGATGTCTCCTTCTCCAGCCAGGTGGCCAGCAGATCCACGGCGGTGGCGGACACCACCGGGTCGTTGATGTCGGTGTCGAAGTCGTACAGATCGATGCCGGGCCGCAGCCTGTCCTTCAGGGCCTGGTAGAGCGCGGCGTCCGCGGCCGGGTCGTGGAAGACCCCGCCCGGGACAGACAGCTGGGACAGGCCGCGATGCGGGAACAGGACGGCGGCCGGTGCGGTCGACGGGTTCAGGCGGGCCGCGATCCGGCGGCCGAGTTCGGCGCACTCGGCGGCCGTCGTGCGCATAAGCGTCACGGCCGGGTTGTGCGGGTACAGCTGCCGTCCGGAGAACTCCGGCGGCACGGTGTCGCGGAAGTTCACCATGTCGAGCGCGCCCACACTCACCACCTGCGGTACGCCGGTCCGCGCCGCGGCCGTCAAACGGTCGGGACCGGCCGAGCACACACCGCCGACCAGTTCGTCGGCGAGCTCGGTGGTGGTCAGATCCGCGACGCCCTGGATCGTCCCGTTGCCGACGAGCGACTCGAGGGTCCGCCCGCCGACGCCGGTGCAGTGGAACGTCAGCGCTTCGAAGCCGTGCTCCTCGAGACCGCGGACGATCGCGGACCCGCCGGCGGTGGTGACGCCGAACATGCTCACCCCGACCAGCGGTGCCCCGTCCGAGGGCTCGACGTACCGGTTCCGAGCCATGCCGACGCAGGCGTCGGCGGCGTTGGCGAGTACTCGTCGGCTGAGGCGGTTGAGACCGTTGATGTCGACGACCGGGTACATCAGGGTCAGGTCGGTCTCGCGGACGTACGCGCGGGTGTCGCCGGCCGCGATCGTCGAGACCAGCACCTTCGGGAACCCGAACGGCAGCCGCGCGCAGATCTCCGCCATCACGTACGCCGCGTTGGACCCGCCGACCGCGAGCACACCGTCGATCCGCGTGGGCGAGTCGTCGGCGACAAGAGCTGCCAGGGCCACCGCCGCGCCGCGCGCCATCACGGTCATGGCGGTGTTGCGGTCAGGGAACCCGGTGAGCGAACCGCCGCCCAGTTCGGCGATACGTCCGCGCGGGATGTCAGCGGTGATCGTGGGCTCGTCGAGGACGCCGACATCGATCAGGAGCGGAGTGGCGCCGAGCGCGTCGACACAGTCGGCGAGGAAGGCGTACTCCGTTCCTTTCGTGTCGAGCGCCCCGACGAGCGCGATCGTGGGCATCAGCGAGCCCCGTAGTCCGGTACCTGGATCTCGGCGCCACCCTGGAGCGCGGACTGATGCGCGCAGATGCCGGGCGCCGTCCAGGTCGCCGCGGTGCGGGCGTCCACCCGCGGACTGCGGTTCTCGACGATGCTGGAGACGAACTCGTGCACCAGATGCGGGTGGGAGCCGCCGTGTCCACCTGTGGTGAACGGCTGGAGGACCTCGGGGAGCAGCTCCGGTGCACCGGCCGGCTCCACGTCCGTCGCGGTCACGGCCCGGCCGCGCCGTCCCTCGGCCAACGGCTCCATCGCGAACTCCTTCATCGGACCGCCTTCGAGCTGCGGCCACTCGAGCGCACCCTCGTCGCCGTACGCCGAGAAGCCCTCGAGGTAGCTGCGGCCGAGCTGGAAGAAGGACATCGTCACGTTCGCGACCAGGTCGTCGCCGGCCAGCTTGAACAGCGCTGCCTCGGTCCCGAAGCCGTCGCCCGCGACGCCGACGTGATCCGGCGTGAGCTTGCTGGAGCCGACGCAACGCACCGACTCGACACGGGTGTCCGCCAGCGCCAGCGCGGGGGAGAGGGCGTGGGTGACGTAGTGCATCGGCGGATACCCGCGCCAGTACTCGGGGTACCCGTCCAGGTTCTGCAGGTGGTCGCCCTTGAAGTAGCTCAACCGGCCCAGCTTCCCGGTGTCCAGCAACCGCTTGGCGTGGAAGAACTCGCGGGAGTACACCGCGGTCTCCATCATCATGTAGTTGCGCTGGGCATCGTCCTGCGCGGCGATCAACGCGTCCAGATCCTCCAGCGTCGTCGCCATCGGTACGGCGGACGCGCAGTGCCGCCCCGACTTCAGCACCTGCTGCACCTGCGACGCGTGGAACCGCACCGGCGTCAGCAGGTGTACGGCGTCCCACCCGGGCGCCGCGAGCGCGTCGTCGAGCGAGGCGAACTGCTCCGAGATCCCGAGTCGATCCGCGACGGCCGCCGTACGGGCGGGATCCGCGTCGACGAGGGCGACCCGGCCGACGTCGGGGTGCGCCTGGTAGATCGGGGCGAAGTCGGCGCCGAACCCGAGGCCGACCACGATCACGTCGATGCTCATACCGGAACCTCCCGTTCCTCGCCGAACAGGAACACCGCTCCGCCGGTGGCGAAGTTCTCCAGGTCCCTGTTGGCGTCCTGTCCTGCCTGCGAGTCCAGCACCAGTTCGAGGTCGGCGCGACTGTCCGTGTACAGCTCCGCCTGGTAGTGGTACTGCGGCGGCGTCCCGTCCGGCGCCGGGTCGAAGCGGCACACCGTCCAGCGCTTCAGCCCGGTCATCTTCTGTGCCAGCGGGATGTGCGTCTCGTCGTAGTACCGATCGAACTCTGTGGGGGAGTCCGGCGGTCCGTAGAGAACCGTCACCTTGTACATCGGGGACATGTCAGCCTTTCAGTCCGGTCAGGGCGATGCCCTCGACGAAGTACTTCTGCGCGAAGGCGAACAACAGCACGATCGGCAGCAGCACCACGGCGGCCGCGGCCATCAGGTACCCCCACTGTGCCGTGTAGGTGCCCTGGAAGGACGCCAGCCCCATCGCCAGCGTGTACTTGTCGGAGTCGTTGAGGTAGATCAGTGGGCCCAGGTAGTCGTTCCAGACCCCGAGGAAGGTGAACACGCCGACCACGGCGAGCGCGGGTTTCGACAGCGGCAGGATGATCCGCCAGTACACCTGGAACGGCGTCGCGCCGTCGATGTACGCCGACTCGTCGAGCTCGTACGGGATCGACAGGAAGAACTGCCGGAGCAGGAAGATGTTGAACACCCCGGTGCCGAACCAGTGCGGCAGGATCAGCGGTACGTAGGTGTTCACCAGCCCGAGCTTCTGCCAGAACAGGAACGTCGGGATCAGCGTCACGGCGTACGGCAGCATCACGCCCGTCATCAGGATGCCGAACACCAGGTTCTTGTGCTTCCAGCGGAGCCGGGCGAACGAGAACGCGGCCAGCGAGCAGGACAGCATCGTCCCGATCAGCACCCCGGCCTCGAGCACCAGGGTGTTCAGGAAGTACCGCGCGAACGGGACCTGGGTGAGCGCGCCGGAGAAGTTGTCCCAGGCGAAGGGCTTCGGGATCCACTGCGGCGGCGAGACGAAGATCTGCCCGGAGTTCATCAGCGCGCTGCGGACCAGCCAGATCAGCGGCAGCAGCGTCGGTACCGCGCCGGCGATCAGCAGCACGTACATCAGGATCTTCTTCGCGATGCCTTTCGGCATGAGCGGCCGTGGCGCCGGCGGTGCCGGTGCGGCGACTTCGGGTTTCTCCAGTACGGCGGTCATCGGGCACTCCCGGCTTCGTAGTACACCCAGCGGCCCGAGTTCCGGAACAGCACCACGGTGATCGCCATGATCACGAGGAACAGCACCCAGGCGAGCGCGCTGGCGTAACCCATCTCGTTGTTGGTGAACGCGGTCCGGTACAGGTAGTAGATGTAGAACAGCGTCGAGTCGTTCGGGCCGCCCTCGGTCATCACCGCGGCCTGGACGAACACCTGCAACGCACCGATCACGCTGGTCACCAGGCTGTAGAAGATCGTCGGCGTCATCATCGGCAGCGTGATGTGCCGGAACTTCCGCCACGCTCCGCCACCGTCGACGTCGATCGCTTCGTAGAGCTGACGTGGCACGCCCTGCAGTCCCGCCAGGAAGATGACAGCGACGTTGCCGAAGCCCCACACGGACATCAGGATCAGGGACGGGATCGCCGTACTCTCGTCGAAGATCCATTGCGACCGGGGCAGCCCGGCCTTCTCGGTCAGCGTGTTCAGCAGGCCGAAGTCGGGGTTGAACAACCAGATCCACAGCATCGAGTTCGCGACGATCGGGACGATCGCGGGCAGGTAGTAGATCACCCGGAAGACCGCCTGCCCCCTGACCGGCTGGTTCAGCAGCAGCGCGGCGGCGAACGCGACGATCAGCAGCAGCGGTACGGCGCCCAGCGTGTAGTAGAGCGTCGCCCACAACGACTTGTAGAAACTGTCGTCCGCGGTGAACATCCGCTTGTAGTTGGCGAAACCAACGAACTTCGGGGCCGCGCCGATGGTCCAGTCGGTCAGGCTGATCACCGCCGACGCGATCATCGGCAGGAACGTGAACGCGACGAAGCCGATGATCGCCGGGAGCGCGAGCAGGACGCCCCAGCGGGCCTCCTGTTTCATGGGGGAGGAGGCCATCACAGCTCCTGGGTGGGCCACTTGCCCTGCAGCAGCGCCTGCATCTTCGGCTTCAGCGCCTTGACGATGTCGACCGGGGCGCCCTTGTTCAGGCTGATCTGCTCGATCGCCGGGTCGAGCACCTGGTGGATCCGCTCGGCGTTCTTGATCTGCTGTCCCCAGTCGGTGACGCCGTGCTTCAGTGTCGTGTCGACGACCGCGGTCTTGAAGTTCGGCGGGTACTTGTCCTTCAGCACCCACTTGTCGATCTCGGCCTGGTCCGTGTAGTACTTCTTCTGCAGCGGAGCCCACAGCCCGTCCTTGAACAGGTCCACGTGCTCGGGGTCGTTGTAGTAGAGGTAGAGCTCGATCGCCTCCTCCGGGTGCTTGGTCTTCGCGAAGATCGCCCCGGCCGCGCCGCCGGTCATCGTCAGCGACTCCTGGAACTTCGGCAGTACCGCGACTCCGAACGGCACCTTGCTCTCCATCAGATCGAGCATCGTCCAGTTGCCGTCGATGATCATCCCGACCCGCTTGGTCTGCAGCTGCACCGACGTGGTCAGCGCGTTCTTGCCCAGCTGGGCCGGCGACGGCGCCACCCGGTGTACGTAGATCAGGTCCTGGATCTTCTTGAGTACGTCGAGCGCCGCCGCCGAGTCGAGTGCGAACTTGGTCCCGTCGGCGTTCACCATGTCCGCGCCGTTCGAGCGCAGGAGGCTGTAGAGCGGTGCGCCGCCGGTCGGCGCGATGGTGCCGAACTGCTTGACCTTCCCGGCGTCGAACCCGTCCTCGGACGGGTGCTTCCCGTTCTGGTCGACGGTCAGCTTGTCGGCCGCCTGGACGAAGTCGTCCCAGCTCCACGCGGTCTCGGCCGTGAACGGCGCCGGGTCCACACCGGCCGCCTTGAAGGCATCGGTGTTGTAGTAGAGGATCTGCACGCCCATCGCGAGCTGGTTCGCGGCGAGCTTGTCCTTGCCGTACCAGAAGTAGCTGCTCGGCAGCCGGTCCTTCAGCGCCGGGTACTTGTCCAGGTACGGGAACAGGTTGAGGATCAGGTCTTTCTGGGCCAGGTCGTACATCTGCGCGGTGCCCAGGTAGCCCAGGTCGGGCGGGGTGTTGGCGGCGACCAGGCTGGACACCTTGGTCGGGTAGTTGGACACCGGGACGTACATCGGGTCGACCTTGGCGCCCTTGTTGTCCTTCGCGTACTGCTTCAGCATGTCGTCGATCGCCTTCTTCTCGAAGGCCGATCCCCAGTACATGAAGCTCAGTTGGCTGCTGTTCCCGGCGGCGTCACCGGACCCACCACAGGCGGTCAGTGCGGCCGGCCCCAGCCCGGCGGCGAGCGCGGTCGCGCCACCGGCACGCAAGAGCTGGCGCCTGCGCGGACGAGGGTGCCCGAAAACCTCGGTCATGGGGTTGCTCCTCGCTCGGTCGCGGTCCGGCCGTCATCCCCCGGGCGGCGGTCCGGCTTCGTTTCGGCGAGCGTAGAGGTGTTTATGTTGATGGTCAACACAAAGAAGTCGAATCTGGCATAATTGGACCTGGCGTACGCTGACACACCGCGGTCGCAGAGGAGATTCGATGAGCAGCACAGAGCCCGTCCGGCGCCGGATGTCGCCCTCGCGCATCGTCCGCGCCGGCGAGATCCTCGAACTGGTCCGGCGCGGTGACGCGAACACCACCGGTCAGCTGGCCGACCACCTCGGCATCGCCCGGTCGACGGTGAACGATCGTCTGGAGGTGCTGCTGGCGTCCGGCATGCTGTCGCTCGACGGCCCGACCGCGGTCGGCTCCCGCGGTCGCCCGGCGTCCACCCTGAGTTTCAACCCGAGGTCCGGCGTCACGCTCGCGGCCCAGCTCGGCCTCTCCGGTGTCCGTACGGCGGTCACCGACCTGTCCGGGGAGATCCTCGCGAGTCAGATGACGGACATCGACGTGACCAGTGGCGCCGTACCGGTGCTGGGGCTGGTGATCGGTGAGTTCGGGCAGATGCTCGAGCGGCTGGGGATGGACGTGGCGCAGGTGCACGGGATCGGCGTCGGGATGCCGGCCCGGATCGAGCTGTCCACGCATGCGCCTGGTGCCGACTGGTCGGGGGCGGCGGTCCAGGAAGTGCTGGCGGAGTGGCTCTCGGTTCCGGTGTTCGTCGACCACGACGTGAACCTGCTGGCGTTCGGCGAGCACTGTGCGCGGACGGACGAGCCGGAGGTGCTGATCAGCGTCAAGGCCGGCACGGTGATCGGCTGCGGGGTCGTTGTCAACGGCAAAGTTGTCCAGGGCGTCTCGAGGCTGGCCGGCGAGATCGGTCATACCCGCGTCGGGGCGTCCGAGGAGCCCTGTAGCTGCGGCAATGTGGGCTGCCTGAACGCGGTCGCGAGTGGTGGCGCGCTGGCCAAGCGGCTGCGGGCGAGCGGCGTGGACACCCCGAACGCGCGGGCCGTGGCGGCGTTGGCGAGGTCAGGCGACGTCGCCGCCGGTCACGCGATGCGGATGGCCGGACGTGACATCGGAGAGGTGCTCGCTGGTGTCGTGAACCTGTTGAATCCCGGCGTGATCAGCCTCTGGGGTTATCTCGCCGAGGATCAGCTGATCGCGGGGATTCGGGAGAGCATCGCGCGCTCGGCACAGTCCGGTCCCGCGGGCGACGTACGGATCGAGCCGGCCACGATGGGTGCCGACGCCGGTCTGTACGGCGCGGCGATGATGGTCGTCGAGCACGCGCTGAGTCCGGCTGCGGTCGACGCCTACCTGCTGACGCTGCAGTCGGCTTAGGTCACCGCCGAGGTGACGGTGACGTCCACGGTCGTGCGGTTGACGTAGTCGTTCCAGGCCTGGGCGAGTCGGGTCACGCCCTGGGTCAGTGTCGCCGTGGGCAACGCGTAGGGGAGGCGGGTGTGGTGGTCGGTGCTGCCGTCGGCGGCGAAGACCGCGCCGGGGAGCAGTGTGATGATGTTGCCCTCGCTGATCCTGCTCGCGGTGTTCCTGTTCCTGCCGTTGCTGCGCGGGATCGAGCTCAGCTTCTACACCTGGGACGGCGTGGCGCCGGTCATGCATCGGGCCTGGCTGGACAACTACCTGCACGTCTGGTCGGACCCGTTCTTCCTGCGGGCGCTCGGCCGGAGAGTGATCTGGTGGGCGATGCACCTCGGGCTCGCGGTCGGCGGCGGACTGTTGCTGGCGGCCCTGATCAGCGAGATCCGCTGGCGGCGCGCGCAGACGCTGTTCCGCAGCCTGGTGTTCGTGCCGCACATCATGTCCCTCGCGGTCGTCGGCGTGATCTGGAGTCAGCTGTACCACCCGACGATCGGTCTGCTGAACGGGTTCCTGAAGGCGGTCGGCCTGAGCTCGCTGGCCGAGCCGTGGCTCGGGAGTACGACGTTCGCGCTGCCGTCGGTCGGGATCGCGAGCGCCTGGCAGGCGTACGGGTTCTATCTGGTGATCTTCCTGGCCGCGATCCAGGCGGTGGACCCGGCGCTGCACGAAGCGGCCGCGATCGACGGCGCCGGGGTGTGGCAGCGGTTCCGCAACATCACCGTGCCGTCGCTGCACAACGCGATCAGCCTGGTCGTCGTCCTGGCGTTCATCAACGCGCTCAAGGGTTTCGGCACGGTGTGGTCGATGACCGAGGGCGGGCCGGACCGGTCCACCGAGTTGGTCGCGGTGTACGCGTACCGGCAGGCGTTCGGGCTCGGCGACCCGCTCGGCCTGCCGCTGCACTGGCGATGGGAGAACTTCCGCACGGTCTGGACGAGCGGCGCCTTCAGCACGTACTTCGTGAACAGCGCGGTGATCGCGATCGCCGTCACCGCGTTGACCGTGCTGGTGACCTGCCCTGCCGGGTACGCGTTCGGGAAGCTGACGAGCGGCCGGAGCAACGGCATCTTCTACGCGTACCTGCTCGTCATGACGCTGCCCGGTGAAGCGATCATGGTGCCGACGTTCTACCAGCTGCGCGAGATGTCGCTCGTCGACAGTCGGGTCGGACTCGGGTTGATCCTGGTCGCCGGTGGGGTACCGCTAGGTGTGTTCATCGCCCGCAACTTCTTCCGCGACCTGCCGAACGAGCTGATCGAGTCCGCTCGCGTCGACGGCGCGGGGGACTGGCGGATCTTCCGGAGCGTGATGCTGCCGTTGGCGAAACCCGCCGTACTCGCGGTCGGGGTGTTCAGTTTCCTCGGTGCGTGGAACGAGTACCAGCTCGCGCTGTTGCTGCTGTTCAGCCAGGAGAAGCGGACGATTCCGCTCGGTCTGGTGCAGTTCCAGGGGCAGTACAGCTCCGACTCAGGTGCGTTGTTCGCCGGCATCGTGCTGGCGATGATTCCGTCCATCCTGGTGTACGTCGTGTTGCAGCGATCGTTCACCCGTGGCCTCGTGGCAGGAGCCCTGCGATGACCGTGACTTATCAGTTCGAGTACGCCGAGCGCTTGCGCTGCGCCTTCATCGGCGCGGGCGGGCACTCGTACCGCAACGTGTATCCCACCTTCCAGTACGCACCGGTCGATCTGGTGGCCGTGTGCGACGTCCAGCTGGACAGGGCGCAGACTTACGCGCGACAGTTCGGCGCGCCGGCGGCGTACGACGACCATCTCGCGATGCTCGCGGCCGAGCAGCCGGATGCAGTGTTCATCGTGACGTCGTACACCGACGAGGGAGATGTGCAGGCGACCGCGCTCGCCGAGGACTGCCTGCGGGCCGGCGCACACGTGTGGATGGAGAAGCCGACCGTAGCCGGGATCGCACAGCTAGACCGGTTGCAGGCAACCGCGGACGAGACCGGCCGCACGGTGATGACTGGCCTGAAGAAGATCTTCACGCCGGCCATGGAGAAGGTGAAGGCGATCCTGGGTACGCCGGAGTTCGGCACCGCGTCGTCGATCTCTGTGCGGTACCCGCAGTCGCTGCCCGCACCCGATCTGCGGTCGGACGACGTGAAGATGATCGGGTTCCTCGACCACATCGTCCACCCGGCCGCGATCCTCACCCACCTGATGGGGCCGGTCCGTCGGCTGAGCTACGAGTGGGAGCCGCGGACCGGGGCGAGCGTGTCGAGTCTGCTCTTCGAGTCCGGCGCTGTCGGGACGCTGCACCTGGCCGCGGGATCCGCGAATGGGGCGCCGCTCGAGCGGGTCGAGGTGATCGGCGACGGCGCGAACGTCGTCGTGGACAACGGCGTCCGGATCACCTACTACCGTCCCGGTGCCGACCTCGGGTACGGGCGGTCGGCGTCGTTCGTCACCGACGACGCGGTGGCGCCGCTGCGCTGGGAGCCCGAGTTCTCGCTCGGGCAGCTCTACAACAAGAACCTGTTCTACCTCGGGTACGTGCCCGAGGTCGTGCATTTCTGCGAGCACGTCCTGACCGGGAAACCGGTCGAGAAGGGCACGCTCGAAGACGTCCGGAGAATCGTCGAACTGTACGAGCTGTACCGCCGGCTGCCCGCCGGTGAATCGGCCACGCTAGGGAGCTGACATGGGTGAGAAGAGCCGGGTGACCCCCGCCGACGCGGTGGCGCTGGAGGACCAGACGTGGGGGCGGCTGGAGTGGATGGTCTCCGGCGCCCTCGGCAACTCCGACACGATGACCGTCGGCCGCTGCTACATCCGGCCGGGCGAACAGAACCCGCGGCACTACCACCCGAACTGCGACGAGGTACTGCACGTACTGCAGGGCACGATCGAGCACACCGTCGACGACGACCGGGTCACGATGGGACCGGGGGACACGATCAGCATCCCGTCCGGCGCGCTGCACAACGCCCGGAACATCGGCACCGACGAGGCGATCTTCGTCATCTCGTTCTCGGCCCCGGACCGGCAGACGGTGGGTGAGTGACATGCCGACCGTGGTGCTGCTCGGAACCCTGGACACCAAGGGTTCCGAGTACGCGTTCGTCCGTGACCGCCTGCTGACCGCGGGCCTCGACGTCGTTGTCGTCGACGCCGGAGTTCTGGGCCTGCCGAGCATCGACGCCGACGTAGATCGCTCGGCGGTGGCAGCGGCCGCGGCTGCTGATCTCGACCACCTCCGGGAGGCTTCCGATCGAGGCGCCGCCGTGACCGCGATGGCGGTCGGCGCGGCAGCCGTCGTACGGCGGTTGCGTGACGAAGGCCGGTGCGACGGTGCGCTCGCGCTCGGCGGCACGGGCGGTACGTCGATCGCGGCCGCCGCGTTCCGCGAACTGCCGCTCGGCGTACCGAAGCTGATCGTCTCGACCGCGGCGTCCGGCGACACGTCGGCGTACGTCCGGGAGACCGATCTCGTACTGATGCCGAGCGTGGTGGATGTCGCGGGCGTGAACCGGTTGTCGGCGCGGATCCTCGCGAACGCGGCCGCCGCGGTCGCCGGGATGGTGCTGGCGGAGCCGGTCCAGACGGTCGACGACAAGCCGTTGCTGGCAGCAAGCATGTTCGGGGTGACAACGCCCGCGGTCGACAGGGCGCGCGAGCGGTTGGGCGGGCTCGGGTACGAGGTGCTGGTGTTCCATATGACCGGGGTCGGCGGGCGGACGTTGGAGTCGCTGGCCGCGTCCGGTCAGCTGGCCGGTGTCCTCGATCTGACTACCACCGAGCTCGCGGACGAGTTGGTGGGCGGCGTGTTCTCGGCCGGCGCGGATCGGTTGACCGCCGCGGGGAAGGCCGGGATCCCGCAGGTGGTGTCGGTCGGTGCGCTCGACATGGTGAACTTCGGCCCGATGGAGACGGTTCCGGAACGGTTCCGGGAGCGGAAGCTGTTCGTGCACAACCCGAGCGTCACGCTGATGCGGACCACGCCCGAGGAGTGCGCCGAGCTCGGCCGGCGGCTCGCTTCCCGGCTCAATGCCGCGACCGGGCCGGTGGCGTTGTTCTTGCCGCTGCGTGGTGTGTCGGCGATCGCGGTCGAGGGCGGGGTGTTCCACGATCCGGCGGCGGACGCGGCGCTGTTCGACGCGATCCGGGAAACTGTCGATCCGCCGGTGGTCGAGCTGGTGGAGGTGGACGCGGCGATCAACGACGATGCCTTCGCGGACGCCGCCGCGGACCAACTGAACGTCTTTCTGACGAAGGAGAGTTGATGGAGCGGGACGTTATTCTGGAGCGGCTGCGGGCCAAGCGCGCGGCCGGCGAGCTGATCGTCGGCGGCGGCGCCGGCACCGGCCTGTCGGCGAAGTGTGAGGAGGCCGGCGGGATCGACCTGATCGTGATCTACAACTCCGGCCGGTACCGGATGGCCGGCCGCGGGTCGCTCGCCGGACTGCTTGCCTACGGCAACGCGAACGACATCGTCGTCGACATGGGCCGCGAAGTACTGCCGGTCGTCAAGCACACGCCGGTACTCGCCGGGGTGAACGGCACCGACCCGTTCTACCAGCCCACGCAGTACCTGCGCCGACTGATCGAACTCGGCTTCTCCGGCGTGCAGAACTTCCCGACCGTCGGTCTCATCGACGGGAACTTCCGGGCCAACCTGGAGGAGACCGGCATGGGGTACGCCGAGGAGGTCGCGATGATCGCCGTCGCGCACGAGCTCGACCTGCTGACCACGCCGTACGTCTTCTCCGCCGCGGACGCCACCGCGATGACCGAGGCGGGGGCGGACATCATCGTCTGCCATCTCGGCCTGACCACCGGCGGTTCGATCGGCGCCGGTACGGCACGGTCGCTGGATGACTGCGCCGTACTGATCAACGAGTGGACCGCGGCCGCCCGTGCGGTCCGGCCGGACGTCTTCGTGCTGTGCCACGGCGGTCCGATCGCGGAGCCGCCGGACGTGCAGCGCATCCTCGCGTTGTGTCCGGAGATCGACGGGTTCTACGGCGCGTCGTCGATGGAGCGGTTGCCGACCGAGCAGGCGATCACCGCGACGACCAGCACGTTCGTCAACCTTCGACGCGAGTGATCCAGCGCTCCCGCTCGCCTTGGAGATCCCGGAGTACGTCGGCATGATCGCTGGCCACGTCCTGGAGCTCGAACGGGTCCACGTCGAGATCGAAGAGCTGTGACGTGCCGTCGGCCTGGGCCAGCAGCTTCCACCGGCCGGCGCGGATCATCCGGCGTTTGCCGGTCTGGGTGACCTCGTTGACCGTGTCGACGGCGAGGCCTCCGGACGGCGTCTCGCGGATGCCCGGCGTGCGGTCGCCGAGCTGACGTTCGTCGAGCGGATCGCCGTACCCCTGCTCGGCGTACATGCTCGGGAAGCCGCTCGCGTTCGGATCGGCGAGGAGCGGCATCAGGCTGCGACCCTGGACGCCCTCCGGGACAGGTTGCTCGACGAGCTCGCAGAGCGTCGGCAGTAGGTCGGCGATCGAGACGTGCGCGGGGCTCGGCAGGGGATCGGCGCGGACGCCGGGACCGTGGAAGAGCATCGGGATCCGGGCGAGCACTTCGGGAAGCCCCGGGCCCTTGCGCATCAGGCCGTACTCGCCGGCGAAGTTGCCGTGGTCGGCCACGTGCACGATCAGCGTCGTGTCGAGCCGGCCCGTCTGCTCGAGATGTGCGACCAGTCGAGCCACTTGGTCGTCGACGAGACGGAGCATGCCGACGTAATTCGCCCGGGCGCGGTCCACGATGTCGACTTCGCCGCTGAGCGTTGCGAGTCGACCGGCGTACCGCCAGCTGAAGTCGCGGTCCGCGAGCGCGTCGACCGTGGTCGCGGCGGGCGGGATCGAGTCTGCGGCGGGGAAGTACGGCTCGGGCACCTGATACGGGACATGCGGTTCCGGGATCGACAGCCAGAGGAACGAGCGGTCGTCCGGCCCGGCGGAGTCCAGCCAGCTGATCGCCTCGTCGACGATCCGGACCGGCAGTTGGTGCTCGAGCGGGTACGGCGTTGGCGTGGTCGTCGTCCCCGGGTTCGCGCGGAGCCAGTCGTCGAACTCGCGATCGGTGCCGGTCGCGGCTGTCGCGGGTACGCGCCCGAAGTGGCCGTACTCGACCCAGTGGTCGAGCCGATCGGGGGTCAGGTGCGAGTGGTTCTTGCCGACGAGCGCCGTACGGAAGCCGGCCTTACCGAGTACGTCGATGAGGTCGGCGCCGTGGGACGGGTCGTCGTGCCCGGTGTTGCCGAGGACTCCGTGTGCGCTGGGGAACCGCCCGGTGAGCAGGCTGATCCGGGCCGGCACACAGAGCGGTGTCGTCGTGTAGGCGCGGTCGAACCAGCGGCCGGTCGTCGCCAGCTGGTCGAGCGCAGGGGTGCAGTCGAGCGGGAACCCCTCGCGGGCGGTCAGGTCGGCGCGCTGCTGGTCCGTCATCACCAGGACGATGTCGCGCGGCGCGTCAGCCACCCGTGCTCTCCCGGACCTCCAGGTGGAATCCGGCGATGAACTCCCGGGGCGCCGACGAGAAGCTGCCCTTCAACCGGTCGGCGAGCAGTCCGACGGCGGTCTCGGCGATGTGCCGCTTGTCGGGCGCGATCGACGTCAGGCTGGGCCGGGTGTAGCGGTTCTCGGCGATGTCGTCGATCCCGACCACGGCGACGTCCTCTGGCACCCGGACGCCGTGGTCGTACAGCGCCCGCAGCGCGCCGTGTGCGAGCAGGTCGTTCGAGCAGAACAGCGCGTCCGGTGGTTTGCTGAGCGCCAGCAGCCGCTCGACCGCCTCGACGCCCTTCTCCTGGCGCCAGCGTCGCAACGGCATCACGAGCCGGGCGGACGGCCGGATGCCGGCGGCCACCAGCGCGTCGTAGTACCCCTCGTAACGGCCGCGGGAGACGGCGTCGCCGCTCGGAGCGGCGCCGATCGAGGCGATCCGTTTCCGGCCGAGGTCGATCAGGTGCTCGGTGGCGGCGCGGCCGGCGGCGTAGCTGTCGATCGCCACCCGGTCCGCGACCCGGGTCAACCGCTCACCGAGCAGGACCATCGGGGTGGTGTCGGTGCGGGCGGCGAAGTCGTCCGCGGTCAGCCGGCTCGGGACGAACAGCAGCCCGTCGATCAGGTGCGACCGGATCCCTTGCAGGACGAGGCGTTCGCGGTCGGGGTCGGCCGCGGTCTGGTCGACCAGGACGGTCCAGCCGTAGCCCTCGGCGGCCTTGACGATCAGCTCGGCGAGCTCCGCGAAGTACGCGTTGCCGATCTCCGGTACGGCGAGGGCGATCACGCCGGACCGCCCGTGCCGCAGGTTCCGCGCCGAGACGTTCGGGCGGTACCCGAGCTCCTCGATGACGCGCTCGACGCGTTCCCGGGTCGCGGCACCGACCCGGCCGGTGCCGTTGACGACGTTCGACACCGTCTTGATCGACACTCCGGCCCGCGCGGCGACATCGCTGAGTGTTGCGGCCATCGGCACCTCCTTCGCCAGGACTATACACAGCGCCCAACTTCTTGATACAACGCTGTACCACGATCTCGGTACCGCTCCCCGAGGAGGAGTCATGATCAGCAGGCGAAGGTTCCTGGGCGCATCGGCCGGGGGCGCGCTCGGCGCGCTCGTGGCGAGCGCCTGCAGTACCGCTCCGAGCGGTGGCGGGCAGGCCACCGGTGGCAAAACGCTGCGCGTCTGGGACCACTTCCAGCCGCGCGAGGATCTGCACAAGAAACTGTTCGCGGACTTCCAGAAGTCCGGCGGAGCCGTTGTGCAGTACACGGTTTACAACCCGAACCAGCAGGGCCAGGCGCTGCAGCTGGCGTACGGCAGCAAGCAGTTGCCGGACGTGTTCACCACGGCCGGCGTCAAGCTGCCGCAGGCCCGGTTGCGCAAGGACGGCTGGATCGCGCCGATCGAGCTGACCAAGGACGACCTGTCGGCGATGCCCGCCGACGCGTTCCTGAACGGCTTCACGCACTTCGACGACAAGCTGTACTCGCTACCGATGGTGAACTACCGGCAGTACGGGACGCTTACTTGGTACAACGTGGAACTAGCGGAGAAGGCCGGGCTCGACCCGGAGCGGGACCTCGCCACCTGGGACGGGTTCCGGTCCGCGGCGGCCAAGATCAAGTCCTCCGGCGGCGACGGGATCTCCGGCTGGATCGCGCCACTGCAGTTCGCCCAGCGGCTCGGTGAGCACGTCAGCGACCTGGCGATGGCGGCCGGCAGCGCGGGCGCCACGGACCCACGCACCGGTGCGTACTCGTACGGGACCGATCCGTACGTGCACGCGATCGAGTTTCTCGCCTCGCTGAAGAAGGACGGGCTGATCTTCCCCGCCTCGTCGTCACTGGACGCGCGGACGGCGCGGGCCCGCTGGTCGACCGGCGTGGCCGGACTGTTCTTCGACGGCCCGTGGAACATCGGGGTGATCAACTACCAGTTCAAGGTCTTCCTGGACAAGGTCGGCGTCGCGTCGATGCCGACCGCCGAGGCCGGGCGGCCGCTGGTCGTCTATGCGCCGCCGAAGGCCGGTGACTACGTCGTCGCGGCGACCTCCAAGGACCCGGAACTCGTCGCGAAGCTGCTGAAGATCTTCACCACCGAAGAGGTGATGCTCGCCGAGACCGAGCAGATGGACGGTATGCCGGTGGATCTGTCCCTGGTGAACAAGGCGAACGTCCACCCGACGTACAAGAAGGCGGCCGAGCTGTTCGGGAAGCAGATCAAGCTGCGGCCCGCGCCCGAGGTGCGCAACGCGGGCGTCAGCGAGGTAGCCGCGCAGATGAAGCAGGTCGAGCCCGACCTGGGCGGGATCGTCCAGGGTGTGCTCAGCGGTCAGCTGCCGGACGCCCGGAAGGCGCTCACCGAGTACGACCGCAAGCTCACCGCCGAGCGCGACCGCGCGATCAAGGCGGTCGCCGCGAAGGGTGTCAAGGTCAGCGCCGACGACTGGAAGTTCTCGAACTGGACGCCCGGCCAGGATTACGGCCGCGACAAGTACAAGACCTCGTGAGGATGGCACGCAACCGGCTCTGGATCTGGCTGTTCCTGACCCCGACCGTCATCCTGTACGGCGCCTACACCGTCTACCCGGTGCTGGCGAGCTACTGGTACTCGTTCGTCGAGTGGAACGGGTTCGACTCGGCCAAGACCTGGGTCGGGCTGGCGAACTATCGGGCGGTCCTCGCCGACCCGCTGTTCTGGAACTCGTTCAAGATCACCGTGCTGTTCATGGTCGCCGTGGTGCCGGTGAAGGTGCTGTTCACGTTACTACTGGCGCTGGTCCTGAATTCGCCGAAGCTCCCGATGCGGACACTGTTCCGGACCGCATTCTTCCTCCCGGTCGTGACCACGACAGCGATCGTCGGCGTGGTCATGCAGTTCGTCTTCGACCCGGCGTCCGGCCCGGTCAACGTGGTACTGCGCAAACTCGGTGTCGTTGCGGATGGCATCAACTTCCTCGGCGACCCGAAGACCGCACTGTGGACCGTGGTCGGGGTGTACATCTGGAAGTGGTTCGGCGTCACGCTGATCTACTGGCTGGCGGCCTTGCAGACGGTGCCGGACGAGGTGTACGAGGCCGCGGCGATCGACGGTGCCGGGCCGTGGGGTCTGCTCCGGCACGTGACGCTGCCGCTGCTGAAGCCGTTCGCGGTGATCATCACGCTGCTGACCCTGGAGAGTACGTTGAAGGTCTTCGACCTGATGCTCACGATGACCAACGGCGGCCCGTTCTATGCCACCGAGGTGGTGGAGATCTACATCTACCGCTGGGCGTTCGCGGCCACGGTTCCCGAGCTGGGCTTCGCGTCGGCGGCCGCCGTGATCTTCGGTCTGTTCGTCGGGGCGCTCGGCGCACTCCAGCTGCTCGGGATCCGCGCGGCCCGGAAGACAAGGAGCGCGGTATGAGTACCGTCGCGGAACGCAGTCGCTCGCGGGCAGCGCGAGCCAGGGCCGTGCGGACGAACCGATGGAGTACGGCGCGGGTGCTGCGCCGGCTGCCGTGGTGGTTCGCGGCAGCCGTGATCGGGATCGGCGGGCTGCTCTGGATCTACCCGTTCCTGTGGATGATCGGCGCGTCGCTGAAGGATCCGCTCGAGGTCTTCACGTCCGGTCTGTCGCTGCTCCCGAAGCACGCCCAATGGGGGAACTACGGGCGCGCATGGAGCGACGCCGGCTTCGGCCAGTACCTGTTCAACACCGTCGTCGTCACGGTCACGACAGTCGTACTCGTCGTACTGCGGTGTGCGATGGCCGGCTACGTCCTGGCCCGGCACCAGTTCTTCGGGCGGAAGATCGTGATGGGGATCCTGATCGCCACGCTGTTCGTGCCGACCGGGTACACGATCATCCCGGTGGTCGAGATCTCGCAGCGGCTCGGGCTGCTGAACTCGCTGACCGGCATGGTGCTGGCCCTGTCCGGCGGGGCGCATGTCGCATCGGTGCTGCTGTACCTCGGCTACTTCCGGCAGCTGCCGAAGGAGCTCGAGGAGTCGGCGGTGATCGACGGGGCCGGGTTCCTCAGCATCTTCGGCCGGATCATGCTGCCGCTGGCCAACCCGGTCACCGCGACCGTCACGCTGCTCACGTTCCTGGGCACCTGGAACGCGTTCTTCCTGCCGCTGGTGTTCAGCTTCGCGCGGCCGGATCTCCGGACGCTGAGCGTCGGCATGCTGGCGTTCGTCGGGGAGAACTCGACAGACTGGTCCGGGATGGCCGCGGCCGCGTCGATCTCGCTGCTGCCGGTGGTCGCACTGTTCGTCGTACTGCAACGCTACTTCGTCGAGGGAATCGCAGGAGCCGTCAAGTCATGAGTGAACGCCCGAACATCCTTCTGATCTGCACCGACCAGCAGCGCTACGACACGCTCGGTGCTTATGGCAACGAGCACGTGCAGACCCCGAACCTGGACCGGCTCGCCCGCGACGGCGTCCTGTTCGAGAACTGCTACGTGCAGAACCCGGTCTGCTCGCCGTCGCGGGCGTCGCTGATGACCTCGCGGTACCCGCACGCGCACGGTCTCTGGGCGAACGGCGTGCAGCTGCCCGACCACGAGCAGTTCTTCACCAAGACCCTGGCCGACGAGGGGTACGACTGCGGCCTGGTCGGCAAGTTGCACCTGTCCGCATGCAAGGGCGGCCGGCTCGAGCCGCGGCACGACGACGGGTTCCGGGTGTTCCGCTGGGCGCACGACCCGTACCCGGGCTCGTCGGAGAACCAGTACCACCGGTGGCTCAAGACGGCGTACCCCGATCTGTACGCGGAGGCTGTCGAACCCGGCGGTCCCGGGTTCGACAACGTGCCGACCGAGGCGCACTACAGCCGGTGGATCGGGAACGAGACGATCGACTACCTGCGCGACTCGCGGGACAAGGACAAGCCGTTCTGCTTCGTTGCCAACTTCTTCGACCCGCACCACGGCTTCGGTGCGCCGAAGGAGTACCTCGAGCGGTACCAAGCCGAGAACCTGCCGCGCCCGGTGACGCGCGACGGTGAGCTGGAGAACAAGCCGGCGATCCTCACCGAGGCCTCCAAGGAGTCGTACGGCGGGCACGCGCGCGGCTACCTGTCCTACAGCGAGGACGAGTTGCAGGACGTCAAGGCGGCGTACTGGGCGATGGTCACGCTGGTCGACGACGAGGTCGGGCGGATCCTCGCCGCACTCGAAGCGGAAGGCCTGGCGGACAACACGATCGTGGTGTTCACCAGTGACCACGGGGAGATGCTCGGCGACCATCAGCTGATGCTGAAGGGGCCGATGATGTACGACTGCGCGGTCCGGGTGCCGCTGGTCGTGCGCTGGCCGGGACATCTGCCGGCGGGGGAGCGCCGTACCGAGCTGGTGCAGTGGATCGATCTGGCGCCGACGTTCCTAGAGGCGGCCGAAGCGCCGGCACTGCCGCGGGGCCAGGGCCAGAGTCTGTTGCCGTTGGCTCGCGGGGAGGACGGCGCGACCGGGCGCGGCTGGGCGCTGTGCGAGTACCGGAACAGTGGGCACCCCTACGATCCCGCCGTCCACACGACGATGCTGCGCACCGGGCAGTGGAAGATGGTGGTGTACCACGGTCTGCCGGCGACGGATCGCGAGCGCAGCGGGGAGCTGTACGACCTGGCCGCGGATCCGCTGGAGCTGGACAACCTCTGGGGCGATGCGGGTCACGCGACTGAGCGCCTGTGGTTGCAGGAGATGCTGCTCGACGTACTGGTCGCGACCGAGGACCGCAGCCAGCCCCGGCTGGATCACTTCTAGGCGTCAGCGGGGTAACGCGGTCCGGAGCTGGCGGCGCGAGGTGATGCCGAGTTTGGCGAAGGTCTTGCGCAGGTGCCACTCGACGGTTCGCGGGCTGATGAACAGCTGCGCGGCGATCTCCGGGTTGGTCAGGCCGTCGCGGGCCAGCCCGGCGATCTGGGCCTCCTGGGCGGTCAGGTCGTTGGTGGTCTCGGGTGTGCGCTTGCGAACGGTCTCGCCGGTGGCCAGCAGTTCATGGCGGGCGCGCTCGGCGAAGCCTTCGGCGCCCATCGCGGCCAGCTGGTCGTGGGCGATCCGGAGATGTTCGCGCGCATCCTGACGTCGGCCCTCCCGGCGCAGCCACTCGCCGTACAGGAGCTCGGAACGGGCCAGTTCGATCCGCAGACCGGTCCGGCTCAGGTGCTCGATCGACGCGCGGTACGCGTCCTCGTCGTTGGTCAGCAGCGCCCGAGCGCGGGCCTCCATCCCACGTCCCCAGTCGGTCGGTACGGCGGCAACGCGCTCGTTCAGCCAGGCCAGCGCGGTCTCGACGAGCAACGTGTCGCCGGTCCGCGAAGCCGCCTCGGCCAGCTCGCCGATCACGAGGACGCCGTACGCGACGACGTCCTGCTCGAATACCTGCAACGCCGCGTCCCGCGCGGCCTCGTACCGGCCGAGCCCGTTGTTCAGCACGGCGCTCGTGTACGTCGCGATCGCGATCATCCGGCCCTGGCTCTGCGCCCGCGCTTCGCGGATCATCGTGTCGATCGCCGCCGTGGCCTCGGCGTCGTTGCCGCGCAGGGCCGCGAGTTGCATCCAACCGATGCCGAGCAGCCGGTTCCCGGTCGCGGCCGCGATCCGGCGCTCCTCGTCGACGTACGCCGCGGCTGCCGTCAGGTCGCCGGTCATCGACACGACGTTGGCGCGGAAGTTCAGCGCGAACTGGAGCTGTACCAGCGCGCCGGAGTCGCGCGCGACCTGTTCCTGACGGGCGGCCAGTTCGAGAGCGGCGTCGAAGTCCCAGACGTCGATCGCGACGATCCCGCTCGCGCGGTTGCCGGCCAGCCACAGCCAGCCGCGGACATCCTCGGCCTTCTCGGCGTTCTGTTGCGCTTCGCCGAGCGCCTTCACCAGGTGCGGCGCGGCGGCGGCGTACCCGCGGGTGAAGCGGAGGGTGAGTGCCTGCAGCAACAGGTCGCCCGGTGGGTCCGACGGCGCCGGGGCGGGTGCGGCGGCGGCCGCCGTACCGAGGATGCCGGCCGTCTCGGGACCGCTGGCCCAGATCGCCGCCGACATCGCCTCGAGGTGGGTCAGCCGGGCCTCCTCGTGGTCGTGCGGCTCCAGCTGCTGAGCTGCGTCGAGCAGGGTTGCGGCGGCTTCGGCTGCGTGTCCTCGGTCGAAGGCGATCTCGCCGCGCAGCCGGGTGATCTCGGCCTCGCGGACGGGATTCGGCGGACCGGCGGCCGCACCGCCGAGCAGGTCGAGCGCTGCGTCGAGAGCACCCGCGCTGCGCTTCGCGGCCGCGGCGGCCAGTACCCGGTCGGCCCGGCGAGCGGGATCGATCGTCAGCGCGGCCGACCGTTCCAGGAAGGTCGCGGCCGCGTAGAACCCACCGCGGGCGCGCGCCCTGGCGGCTGATCGCTCGAGCTCTGTTGCGACGTCCTCGTCCGGTGTCGTGGTCGCCTGCGCGCGGTGCCACGCCCGGCGATCGGGATCGGCTTCCGGATCGGTCACCTCGGCGAGCGCGTGGTGCACGGCGTGGCGCTGCTGCGGCGTCGCCATCCGGTACGCCGCCGATCGCACCAGCGGGTGCCGGAACCGGATGTGCTGGCCGAAGGTGATCAGCCCCGACTCGATTGCGCCGGCTGCAGGGTCCGCCCCCAGACCGAGCTGCTCGGCCGCGCGCCACAGCAGCGTCGGATCACCGAGCGGCTCGGCGGCAGCGGTGAGCAGAAGCAGCCGCGTGTCTTCCTGCAGTACTTCGAGACGCCGTACGAACCCGTCCTCGATCCGGCTGACCAGCGTCCCCGCGGTGAGGCCGTCGGCGAGCTCGGCGGCGGTCCAGGCGCGGGGGAGCTCCAGCAGCGCGAGCGGATTGCCGCGGGTCTCGGCGACGATCCGGTCGCGGACCCGCGGATCGATCGGCCCGGGCAGCACCGACTCCAGCAGGGCACGCGCGTCGGCGTCGTCGAGACCGTGGATCTCCAGCTCGGTCAGACCAGTGAACTCGTGGTCGATGCCGTCCCGGACCGCGAGCACCATCACCACGGACTCGGCCGCGAGCCGCCGGGCGACGAACGCGAGGATGCGGGCCGACATCAGGTCCAGCCACTGCGCGTCGTCGATCACGCACAGCACCGGCTGGTCGCCGGCCGCGTCGGCGAGCAGGTTCAGGACGGCGAGGCCGATCAGGAACTTGTCCGGTGCCGGTCCGCTGACCAGCCCGAACGCCGTACCGAGTGCGCCTTGTTGTGGCGGTGGCAGCCGGTCGAGGTGGTCGAGGAACGGCTGGCAGAGCTGGTGGAGACCGGCGTACGCGAGCTCCATCTCCGACTCGATGCCGACTGTCCGCGCGACCCGGAGGCCGTCGGCGCCGGTGACCAGGGTGTCGAGCAACGCCGACTTGCCGACCCCGGCCTCGCCCCGGAGCAAGAGCACCCGGCTGGTGCCGGTCCGCGCCTCGCCGATCAAGCCGTTCAGTACTTCGGTCTCCCGCCGGCGGCCGCGGAGCTCTCGATCTGCCATCCCCACCCGGGTCAGCCTAGACGGCGCCGCACCCGGGCTACTGGTCAGACCAGTTACTCCCAGCCTTCGGTCACTGGTCAGACCAGTACGACAGGTCCGCGGGCGAGGCGCAGTACGGTCGCCGCGGAGTCGTCGCCGGCGTGCTGCAGCCAGCCGCGGTCGGCGGTCAACACGGTCAGAGCCGCCGCGGCGGATTCCGCCAGCACGGCACTCGCCACGGTTCCGCTGACCGAGCTGCGCCGTACGTCGACCTCCGGGTACGCCGTCTGCCACGCGGCCACCGGGTCCTCGCCGTCGCCGGTCTGCAAGATGGTCAGACCAGTGCCCCGCCGGCGCGCCGCACCGAACGCGAAACCGAGAGCGTCCGACCGGCCGTTGCCGTCGACCGCCACGACCACCCGCCCGAGCGACGGTCCGGCCGCGCGGTCCGAGGTCAGACCGACGACGGCGAGCGAGGCCGTCGTACGGCGGGCCAGGCGCCGGGCCAGCGTCCGTTCGAACCGCCGGCCGTGGCCGACGACGATCAGTGCGCCGGTCGACTCCTTCGCCTCGTTCAGCAACGCGTCGAGCTGACGGCCGGGGAAGACCGTGGAGGACATCCGGAGACTCGGGAAGATCCGCTGCACGTGCTCGATGGCGGAGCTGACGACCGCTTCGGCGGCCTCACGGATCCGCAGGTCCACAGCCAAGTTGCCCGCCGCGTCGAGCAGGTGCTGCCAGCGGAACGCGTACACGATGCGCAGCTCGGCGCCACGCGTGGCTGCCTCGGCGGCGGCCCACTCCAACGTGTCGTGGCCGTCGTCGTCGAGCAAGACCACCACTGGGCCGTAGTACTGCTTCATCGGGTGCCTCCCTGGACCGTTCTGCCGTGTGAGACCACCGTCCCGCCGCGGGCGGGTGGTTCACACCAGGGAGAAACACGGGCCCGCACACTGGGCCCACGGGGTCACGCGTCGAGCAGTCGCAGCGCCTCCGCGATCGACGCGGTTACCGGCGCGCCTGTGGTCTCCAGAGCCGCGACAGTCATCGCACCGGTCGAGACGAGCACACACTGCGTCCCAGCCGCCTGTGCAGCCTGAGCGTCGTCGACAACGTCACCGATCAGTACGACGTTCGCGGGGTCGAGCTGCTGCGCCTCAAGGTGCCGAACCAGGCTGTCAGCCTTCGACCCGCCACCGACCTCGCCCGGCAGGCCGTCGACCCGGGTGAAGTACGGCGTGAGGCCGTACTGCTCGACCGTCGGAGTCAGCCGGGAGTGGAACCACATGGACAGCAGCGATTGGGTCCGGCCACTGTCGGTGCAGGCCCGGAGTGCGTCGTTGGCTCCGGTGGCGAGTTCACAGGTGTGCAGGATCGCGTCGTACCGCTCGTGGTAGAGCTTGTCGACCTGCGCCCACTCCGCTTCGTTGAGGGTGCGTTCGAGGATCTGCTCGTACGAGACCCGCATCGGCCGTGCGTACGCCGCCTGCCACTCGCCCCAGCTCAGGTCCGCGCGACCGAACCCGGCGCACACCTCGTTGACTGCCGCGAGCACCGCGTGGTTGTCGTTCAGCAGCGTCCCGTTCCAGTCCCACACCACATGCGAAGTCACCCGGTCACTCTAGAGGCGTGCTGAAACTCCCGGCGGGCTCGACCGATGGATGAGAGGATGAAACGCATGCCGGAGTTCGTGGGTGCGCAGGAGCTGGTGGCCGGGTTCTACACCGAAGTGATCGCGCCAACGCTCGGCAAAACCAGTCATGCGGCTGGTCTTCTGGGGTGGGGCTCGGACGTGCTCGGGTACGACACGGCGCGGTCGACGGACCACGGGTGGGGACCGCGGATCGTGGTGCTGGTCGACGCGGACGAGGTGGAGCCGGTCCGCGCGCGGATGGAGTCGGCGCTGCCGGACGAGTACAACGGCCTACCGGTCCGGTTCGGCTGGGCGGGGCAGGACGTCGAGCACCACGTGACGGTCTCAACGCTTAGCGACTGGCTGCACGGACAGCTCGGGTTCGACGCGTCCCAGGGGATCGGTACTACGGACTGGTTGGTGACGCCGCAGCAGCAGATCCTCGGCGTGGTGACCGGACGGGTGTACGCCGACGACGGGCGACTCGCACCGGTGCGTGAAGCACTGGCGTGGTACCCGGACGAGATCTGGCGATGGACGCTGGCCTGTCAGTGGACGCGGATCGCGCAGGAGGAGGCGTTCGTCCAACGCACGCATGAGGTGGGCGACGAGCTGGGGTCGCAGGTCGTCACCGCCCGTCTGGTGCGAGACATGATGCGGCTCGCCCTCCTGCAGTCGCGGACCTACGCGCCGTACACGAAGTGGCTGGGTACTGCGTTCGCGCGGTTGGGGCATCCGGACGGTCTGGACCAGGCGCTGAGCGATGCGGTCGGCGCCGGTGACTTCGGGGAGCGCGAGAAGGCACTGGTGTCGGCGTACGAGCTGATGGCGGACCGGCACAACGCACTGGGGATCACCGCCGAGGTGGAGCCGTCCGCGCGTCCGTACTTCGATCGGCCGGCGCTGGTGCTGCAGTCCGGGCGGTTCGCGGAGGCGTGTCTGGCGACCGTGACGGATCCACAGCTGAAGGGTTTCGGGCTGGTCGGCGCGATCGACCAGTTCGTGGACAACACCGACGTACTGAGTCACACACCCGCTTTCCGACGACTGCTTGGGGTCTATCAGTGACGCTGTCGAACCATGTCATCAGCTCCGTCACCACGACGGAGATCCGGTACGAGTACTTGCGGACGATCGGGCGGAACGCGTTCCTCGGCTCGCACGGCAACGGCGGGACGACCACGGTGTACGTGGTCGAGACCGACCGCGGCGCGACCGGCTGGGGATTGCCCTTGTCCGACGGGGATCCCGGGCCGCTCGTGGGCCGGCGGCTGGCCGACCTGATCGATCCGGACCGGGGAGTCGTCGACCCGGCGGCGATGTTCCTCGACTACCCGCTGCACGATCTGGCGGCGCGGATCCTGGACGTGCCGGTGTACGCGATGCTCGGCGCCGCCGGTTCGCCACGGGTGCGTTGCTACACCGGCGGCATCTACTTCGACGACCTCGAGGGCGGCCTGGATGCGATCCGGGCGAACCTCGCGCAGGACCACGCGTTCGGCTTCCGCGACTTCAAGCTGAAGATCGGGCGCGGCCACCGCTGGATGGAGCCGGCCGCCGGTCTGCGGCGCGACATCGAGGTGACCCGGCTGGCACGCGAGCTGTACCCCGACGCAGGAATCCTTGTCGACGGCAACGACGGCTTCACCGTGAACGGCCTGTTCGAGTACCTCGACGCCGTCGCGGACTGCGACCTCTACTGGATCGAGGAGCCGTTCCAGGAGCGCCGGCCGGACCTGCAGGCTCTGCACGACCATCTGCGGACCCTGCCGACCCGGCCGAAGGTCGCGGACGGCGAGTACGACCCCGACGAGGAGCACGTGCTCGGGCTGGCCGCCGAAGGTCTCGTCGACATCGCCCTGATGGATGTCACCGGCCACGGCCTCACCGCCTGGCGCCGCACGATGCCGGAGCTGAAGTCCGAGGCGTCACCGCACGCCTGGGGCCTGCCCCTGAAGACCTTGTACGCCGCGCACCTGGCGGCCGGCCTCGGCAACGTCCCCATCATCGAAGGCGTTCCCGGCCACACCGTCGGCACGGGCGACTACACGCTCGACGACGGTTACGTCGTACTCCCGGACCGCCCGGGTTTCGGCCTCGACCTGCCCTGAGGTCACATGTCGAGGACGAGGTCGCCGGTGGGTCGTGAGCAGCAGAGGAGGACTTGGTCGCTGGGTGGGGGTTCCAGCGGGGTGGGGGAGTAGGACACCTCACCGGAGAGCAGTGGGGTGATGCAGTTGTGGCAGACCCCGGTGCGGCAGCTCCAGCGAGTCGGGACGTCGCACGCCTCGGCGAGCTCGAGCAGGCTGCCGTCGCGCATGGGTGTGGCGATCCCACTGCGTGCGAACGTCACCAGCGGTCCGGTGCCAGGCGCACCGGTCGGCTGGTGCGGCGGACCGCTGGTTTGACCAACGACTCCGGGGTTGAGCGACGCCAACGCACCGAACAGTTCGGTGTGGATCCGCGTCACCCCGAGAGCGGTCAGCCCTGCCTGCATGTCCGCCATGAACGACTCCGGCCCGCAGATGTACGCCGTCGCAGCTGCGGGCAACGCCAGCTCGGTAAGCCGGTCTTTCGTCAGCCGTCCGTCCACTGAGCTGTAGTAGATGCGCTCCTGTGCATTCGGAAGCCGTGCGAGCAGCTCACGTGTCTCAGAAGCCAGCGGATGCTCGGCAGGACTCCGAGCGGCGTAAACCCACCAGACCTCCCGAGTACTGCGTTCCGCCGCCAATACATGCAGCATCGCGAGAACCGGCGTCACACCGATGCCGGCCGACAACAGCAGCACCGGGTTGGTGCCGTCCTCGAGGACAAAGTCCCCACGCGGCGCCGCCACCTCCAACAGGCTTCCGGTCTTCAGCTGCGTCGTCATGTAGCCGCTCCCGACTCCATGCGGCTCGTGCTTCACGCTGATGCGGTAGTCCGGTGAGGTGGACAGCGAGTAGCTACGCACAGGCACCGGCTGACCAGCCTCCGGCAGCCGGAACGTCAGATACTGCCCCGCGCGAGCTTTCGGCAGCTCACCGCCGTCTTCGGCCGCCAGCCGGACGGAGTACACGTCGGCACTCTCCGGAACGACCTCTGTCACCCGTAGCCGCCGGAAGCCCTCCCACGCAGGCTTCGGCTTCGCGGCGTCGTCCAACAGTTCCTGGAACGACCCCACCCACCCCGGACTCATCGCCGGAATCTGTACGGAGATCCGCAGCTTCTCCAGGTCCCGATCCGGCAGGTACAACAGCGCATCGGTGTCCGCCACACTCAACGCACCCGGACCGGTGGCTGTCTTGACGATCTGGTCGCCAGCCGAGATCTCGCCCTCGGTGATCACCCGGCAGTAGAACCCCGGTCGGTGCCGGCTGACGAGCAGTGCGGGCAGCTCCGGTTCTCCCATCCGCAGGCCGACCCGGTAGCAGGTGACGCGCGGTTGGGTGACCTCCAGCTCCGCGCCGCCGATCCGGTAGCGGTCCCCGATGCAGACCTCGTCATCGGGCAGTCCGTCGATTGTCAGGTTCTCGCCGAACTGCCCGTAGACGAAGTCGTCCCGTCCGAAGTGCTGCTCCCAGTAGCGGTACGAGTCGATCTGGTACACCATCACCGCACGCTGCTCGCCACCGTGGCCGGCTGTGTCGCCCTGACCGTCACCGTCCAGGTTCAGCCGCCGGACCATCACCGGTCCGTCCACCGACTGCTTCCAGACGCCGGTGTAGACGGTCTTCCCGTTCCACTCGACGTCCTTCGGTAGCCCGACATTCACCGACAGCACGGTTGGTGTGCTCATCGCTCAACTCTCCAACCGCGGCCCGCTTCTCGTCCAGGTCTACTCGGCAGACCAGGGCCATTCCGGGTGCTGCGTCCCGGGGCCGGTGTACGGCGTGTCGGCGTACTGCTCCTGCAGCTGGGCCAGCTGGGTCGTCAGCGTTGCGCGAGTCTCGGCGTACGCCGGGTCGTCCGCGACGTTGTTCAGCTCGTCCGGGTCCTTCTGCAGGTCGTACAGCTCCCACTCCGACTCGAAGAGCTGCTCCGACGAACCTGGCACGCCCAGTCCGGCGCCGTAGTAGTGGATGAGCTTGTGGTCCCGCGTCCGTACGCCGTAATGCGCCGGCACGTGGTGGTTCGGGTCGTCGTGCTCCCAGTACCGGTAGTACATCGCGGTCGGCCAGTCGGCGACCTCCTCCCCGCGCAGCAGTGGCAGGAAGCTCCGGCCCTGCGAGGTGGGCAGCACGGACGCGGCGTCCCTCCCGGTCATGTCCAGGAACGTCGCCGCGAAGTCCACGTTGGTCACGATGTCATCGCAGGTGGTCCCGGCCGGGATCACCGACGGCCAGCGGATCATCATCGGCATCTGCAACGACTGGTCGAACATCAGCCGCTTGTCGTACCACCCATGGTCGCCGAGGAAGAAGCCCTGGTCGGACGTGTAGACGACCACGGTGTTCTCGCTGAGCCCTTCCTCATCCAGTACGTCGAGCAGTCGACCCACGTTGTCGTCGATCGACTGCACACACTGCAGGTAGTCACGCAGATAGCGCTGGTAGTTCCACCGCATCCGCGCATCGCGGTTCTCCGGTCCACGCAGCTCGTCCGGCAGCTCCTCGCCGAGCTCCTCAACCGTCCCCAGGTCGTCCGCGACGGACATCCGGACGCCGCGGACCGCCTGACTCCTGGTGGCGTAGTCGTCGAGCAGCGTGCTCGGCTCAGAGATCGAACCGACCGGGTAGAGGTGCTTGTGCTTCTCGTCCGGCACCCACGGCCGGTGGGGTGCCTTGTGATGCACGAACAGCAGGAACGGCCGCTCCGTGTCCCGCTCGCGGAGCCAGTCGATGCTCTGGTCGGTGACGATGTCCGTGGCGTAGCCGGGAACCGTCTCCGCGCCGTCCGGTCCGATCATCAGCGGGTCGACGTAGTCACCCTGCCCGGGGAAGACCCGCCAGTCGTCGAAGTGTCGCGGCGCGGACTCCGGACGCTCGCCGAGGTGCCACTTGCCGAACAGTGCGGTCTGGTAGCCGGCGTCCTTCAGCACCTCCGCGAAGGTCGGCACCCGGTAGTCGATCTCGGTGTAGATCGACGCGACACCGTTCACGTGACTGTAGGTGCCGGTCAGGATCGACGCCCGCGACGGCGAGCAGATCGAGTTCGTGCAGTACGTCGCGTCCATCCGGACACCGTCCTGCGCGATCCGGTCCAGGTGCGGCGTGCTGTTGACCTTGCTCCCGTACGCCGAGATCGCGTGCGCGGCGTGGTCGTCGGACATGACGAAGACGATGTTCGGGCCAGGTGTGGAGGGGGGCATCACGTCACACTAGCCACCAGCGGCCAGATATGGACACCGCTTACCAGACTGTGGTCGGTAGCGGTAAGTTTTGCGCTCATGGCCATGTTCGACCTTTCCCTCGACAAGCTCCGCGAGTACCGGCCCGAGGTGGCCGCTCCCGCCGACTTCGTCGACTTCTGGCGCCGCTCGATCGAGAAGGCGCGCACCGACGACCTCTCCGCCACGTTCACCGAGATCGACAACAAGCTCGCGGTGATCGACACCTACGACGTCACGTACGCCGGCTTCGGCGGCTCGCCCGTGAATGGCTGGCTGCACGTCCCGGCCGGCGCGACCGGTCCGCTGCCGACCGTCGTCCAGTACCACGGGTACTCCGGTGGTCGCGGGTTCGCGCACGCGACCACGCTGTGGGCGCAGGCGGGCTACGCGCACTTCGTGATGGACACCCGCGGTCAGGGCTACAGCTCCGGCGGCCCGGCCGGTACGCCGGACGACACGCCGTACGCCGGTCTGAACCACACACCGGGCTTCATGACGGCCGGTATCACCGACCCGGAGACTTACTACTACCGCCGCGTGTACATCGACGCCGTCCGGGCGATCGAGGCCGCGCGGACGTCACCGTTCGTGGACCCGGACCGGATCATCGTGACCGGTGGCAGTCAGGGCGGCGGCATCTCGATCGCCGCGGCCGGCCTCGCGCCGCTGGCCGGGATCGACCTGCTCGGCTGCGCTCCCGACGTACCGTTCCTGTGCCACTTCGAGCGCGCGCTGCAGATCACCGACAAGGACCCGTACGGCGAGATCGCGCGGTACCTGAAGGGGTTCCGGCAGGACGTGGACGCGGCGTTGCGGACGCTGAGCTACTTCGACGGCGTCAACCTGGGCAAGCTGGCGACCGCGCCGACGCTGTTCTCGGTCGCGCTGATGGACCCGATCTGCCCGCCGTCCACGGTGTTCGCGGCGTACAATCACTACGGCGCCACGGGGAGCGAGCCGAAGGACATCGAGGTCTACCACTACAACACCCACGAGGGTGGGCAGACCTACCAGCAGATCGCCCAGCTCGACTGGTTCGCGGGGATCTTCGAGGCTTCCCGGACGGGTTCGGCGAAGTAGTCGCAGAAACAGACATCGATGGACCGATGAGTTTTCGGTCCCGGCGTCGTTACACGGTCATCAATCGTCGGCCAGAGTGGCCGACCTGGACCGCGGAGGCGCAGATGGACTGGAAGCTCGAGCTCGTGATCGTGCCGGTATCGGACGTGGATCGGGCGAAGAAGTTCTACACCGAGCAGCTCGGTTTCGCCGAGGACGTCGACCATCGGGCCGGTGACTCGTTCCGGGTGGTGCAGCTGACACCACCCGGATCGGCCTGCTCGATCACGATCGGCACCGGTCTGACCGCGGCGCCGCCGGGCAGCTACCAGGGCATCCACCTGGTGGTGAACGACATCGCCGCCGCGCGCGCCGAGCTGCTCGCGCGCGGTGTCGAGGTCAGCGAGCCGTTCCACTTCACGGCCGAGGGCAAGCAGCCCGGCCTGTCGCCGAAGCGCGCCGACTACGAGACCTTCCTCGCCTTCGAGGATCCGGACGGCAACGGCTGGACCGTCCAGGAGGTGGGGAAGGTCGCGCCGTGACGACCCTGGAAGAGGCGGCGTTCGCGGGGGACGAGACCGCGTTCGCCGACCTCGCCGGACAGCACCGCCGGGAGCTCCACGTGCACTGCTACCGGATGCTGGCGTCCTTCGACGACGCGGAGGACGCGGTGCAGGAGACGTTGCTCAGGGCCTGGCGCAGCCGCGATCAGTACGACGGGCGCACGTACTTCCGGGCCTGGCTCTACCGCATCGCGACCAACGTCTGCCTCGACGTCACCCGGCGACATGCCCGGCGCGCTGCGTCCTCGGGATCGCCGGGAGACATGGTCTGGCTGCAGCCGTATCCGGATCGCCTGCTCGACGAGATCGCCCCGCCGACCGACCAGCCCGACGCGGTCGTGGTGGACCGGGAGACGATCGAGCTCACGTTCCTGATCGCGCTGCAGGAGCTGCCCGCCCGCCAGCGCGCCGCCCTGATCGCCCGCGACGTGTTGGGCTGGTCGGCCGCGGACACCGCCGGACTGTTGGACACCAGCGTGGCCGCGGCGAACAGTGCACTGCAGCGAGCGCGGGCGACGATGCAGCAGCGGCTGCCGGCGCGGCGGTCGGAGTGGACCGCACCGCAACCGACGCCGGAGGAGCGTGAGGTGCTGGCGCGGTTCATCGACGCGCACGAGCGATGCGACACGGCTGCAGCGATCGCCATCGCTGCCGAGGACCTGCGCATCTCGATGCCGCCCGACCGGATGTCGTTCGCGGGCCTCCCGGCGTGTCTGCCGCTCTTCGAGCGTGGCCTCGGCCCCGATCGGGACGGCGAGTGGCGACTGGTCCCCACTTCGGCGAATCGGTTGCCTGCGGCAGCGTCTTATCTGCTGAAGCCGGGAGACACGGTGTGGCGGGCGTTCAAGCTCGATGTGCTGTGGGTCCGGGAGCGGAAGATCGTCGAGATCATGACCTTCGGATACTCCCGATTCCCGGCCTTCGGTCTGCCCGACCGGTTGAGGTCCTAGTCTGGGGTCATGCTGGGACTACCTGCAGAAATCCGGGCCTGTCTCTTCGACCTGGACGGTGTCCTCACCGACACCGCTGCCGTGCACGCGGCCGCGTGGAAAGAGATGTTCGACGAGTTCCTCCGGGAGTATGCGACGCAGCACGAGATACCCTTTCAGCCGTTCGATGCCCGAGCGGAGTACGACGCCTATGTCGACGGCAAACCGCGAGCCAACGGCGTCCGGGACTTCCTGACCGCGCGCGGCATCACGCTGCCCGACGGGACCCCTGACGACGCGCCGACCGCGATGACCGTGAACGGCCTGGGCAACCGGAAGAACGTCGCCGTGCAACGCCGGATCCGGACCGAGGGCGTGCACGTCTTCGAAGGATCCCGGAAGTACCTCGAGGCCGCCGAACGGGCCGGACTGCGCCGCGCGGTGGTGTCGTCGAGCGCAAACACTCGCGAGGTACTGGACGTCACCGGACTCGCGCGGTACGTCGAGGAGATCGTTGACGGCGTCACGATCCGGACCGACGGGCTGAAGGGCAAACCGGCGCCCGACACGTTCCTTGCCGCAGCCAAGGAGTTCGGTGTCGACCCGTCCGAGGCGGCCGTGTTCGAGGACGCTTTAGCCGGCGTGGCCGCCGGCCGCTCCGGCAACTTCGGGCACGTGATCGGAGTCGATCGCGTCGGCCAGGCGACCGAACTGAAGTCGCACGGCGCCGACGTCGTGGTCCGCGACCTCGCCGAACTGCTGGAGGGCGCATGATCGACCGAGGCCATCACCCGATCGAGCCCTGGCGGCTGCGGGAGACCCGGCTCGCGATGGACAAGCTCGCGCAGTCGGAGTCGCTGTTCGCGTTGTCCAACGGCCACATCGGCCTGCGCGGCAACCTCGACGAGGGCGAGCCGTTCGCGATCCCCGGCACCTACCTGAACTCCTTCTACGAGCAGCGCCCCCTCCCGTACGCCGAAGCCGGGTACGGCTACCCGGAGTCCGGCCAGACACTCGTCGACGTCACCAACGGCAAGCTGATCCGGCTGCTCGTCGACGACTCGCCGTTCGACATCCGCTACGGGTACCTGACCAAGCACGAACGTTCCCTCGACTTCCGCACCGGCGTCCTCGAACGCGACGTCGACTGGACGTCACCAGGTGGCAAGCGGATCCGGGTCCGCAGCCGCCGGCTGGTGTCGCTGACCCAGCGCGCGGTCGCCGCGATCGAGTACGTCGTGGAGCCGGTCGACCAGCCGGCCCGGTTCGTCATCCAGTCCGAACTGGTCGCGAACGAAACCCAGCCGAAGCTGTCCGACGATCCGCGCGTGGCCGCCGTACTGGACAACCCGTTGAAGCCGGTCAGCCACGACGGTGGTGAGCACGGCACGGTTCTGATCCACCGCACCACCCGCAGCCAGCAGCTGATGGCGGCGGCGATGGCGCACGAGGTCGACACGACCGTGCGGTACGCGATGGACCAGGACGTCCGTGAGGACTGGGCCCGCACCACGGTGATCTGTCAGCTGCAGCCGGGCGAGAGCCTGCGCGTGGTGAAGTACCTCGCGTACGGCTGGTCGAGTCTGCGATCCGAAACCGCTATCCGGGACCAAGTGGCTGCCGCACTGGCCAGTGCGCGGTTCTCCGGCTGGGACGGCCTGGCCAAGCAGCAGGTCGACTTCCTGGACGACTTCTGGGACGGCGCCGACATCGAGGTCGAAGGGCATCCGGAGCTGCAGCAGGCGGCCCGGTTCGCGCTCTTCCACGTCCTGCAGGCAGGAGCACGCGCCGAGCGCCGAGCGATCCCGTCGAAGGGTCTGACCGGTGCCGGGTACGACGGGCACACGTTCTGGGACACCGAGGGTTTCGTCCTACCGGTGCTGACCTACACGTTGCCCGAGGCAGCCGCCGACGCGCTGCGCTGGCGGCACTCGACGCTCAAGCTGGCGAAGCAACGCGCCGAGGAGCTCGGTTTCCGCGGCGCGGCGTTCCCGTGGCGGACGATCCGTGGCCAGGAATGCTCCGGCTACTGGCCCGCGGGGACGGCGGCGTTCCACATCAACGCCGACATCGCCGAGGCGGTCATGCGGTACTACCGGGCATCCGGTGACGACGACTTCCTCGAGGAGGTCGGCCTCGAGCTGCTCGTCGAGACGGCCCGGTTGTGGATGTCGCTCGGGCACCACGACCGCGACGGCCGCTGGCACCTGCCCGGCGTGACCGGCCCGGACGAGTACAGCGCCGTTGCCGACGACAACGTTTTCACCAACCTGATGGCCGCGCGCAACCTGCGCTTCGCGGCGGAGGTCGCGGCGAAGCTGGCACCCAAGGCGCGCGAGCTGGGCGTCGACAGCGAGGAAGAAGCGACCTGGCGGGACGCGTCGGCCGCGGTGTACCTGCCGTACGACGAGGATCTCGGCGTTCACCCGCAGTCCGAAGGCTTCACCGGGTACGCCGTCTGGGACTTCGACGGCTACAAGGACAGGTACCCGCTGCTCCTGCACGCGCCGTACTTCCAGCTGTATCGCACGCAGGTGGTGAAGCAGGCCGACCTGATGCTCGCGACGTACTGGTGCGGCGACGCGTTCACGCCCGAGGAGAAGGCGCGGAACTTCGACTACTACGAGCGGCTCACCGTGCGGGACTCGTCGTTGTCCGCGTGCGTGCAAGCGGTCATGGCCGCAGAGGTCGGTCATCTCGACCTGGCCTACGACTACGCGTACGAGGCCGCGCTGATCGACATGCGGAACCTGCACCACAACACCGGCGACGGCCTGCACATGGCTTCATTGGGTGGAGCGTGGAGCGCGCTGGTGGCCGGCTTCGGCGGGCTGCGCGACCAGGACGGCATCTTGTCGTTCGATCCGGCGTTGCCGATGGGCCTGTCCGGGTTGAGTTTCACGGTCCGGTGGCGTGGCGTGCGGTTGAAGGTGGAGATCGACCCGTTGTCGGCGAAGTACACCGTGCACGACGGGCCGGACGCCTCGCTCACCTTGCGGCACGCCGGCGAGGAGATCACGGTGACCGCGACGCAGCCGGTGATCCGGACACTGGAGAAGCGCCGGCCGCTCCTGCCCCGGCCGCCGCAACCGCCGGGCCGCGAGCCGCGGCCGGCGATGGCGGTCAACGACGAGCTGTAGCACCGGCGCTTCCGGTCAAACGACTGAGCGCCCAGCTGTTCGCTGGGCGCTCAGCTCCGCGTTCAGTTCTTGCTGCGGGCGGACAGCGACTCGGCGGTGCCGACCAGCAACACCGACGAGATCACGGCGACGGTGAACCCGAGGATGTTCAGCTCGAAGATCCCGCCGGTGCCGAGGATGCTCGCGATGGTGCCGCCGATCACCGAGCCGGCCAGGCCGAGCATCAGTGTGGCGAGCAGACCGAGCTTCTGCTTGCCGGGCGTGAACAGTCGCGCCAGTGCTCCGATGATGAGTCCGGCGATGATGAAGCCGATCATGCTGAGTCCTCCGAGGTGTCGAACGGTACGACTCCAGTCTCCGTCGGCGCGGAGGCCGGCGGCAGTGGAGTTCTCCCTGACCGGACCCGGAGCCGACCCTGGTCAGCCCGCGGCTGTAGTGGTGAGCAGGTCGCTGTTCGGTGCGAGCTGAGGACCGCTCGCCAGCCGGTTCAGAACCGTGGTGGCGAACTGGTCGGCGGCCTGTCCGCCCGCGCTCAGCAACCCCTTGTACGCCGCTCGGCAGGACGACCGGGGGCCGAGAATCTCGGCGTACAGCTCGATGTCCGACATCTCCGGGTGGATCTTGATCACGTTCGAGGTGTCCTTCGCGCACCGGTCGAGGGTCGGCCCCGTGCGCGCCGGGGTCTGCTTGACCAGCAACTGTTCGGCGAGGCCCTTCGTCAGGATGTACTCCGCGCTCGACGTGCGGTCCTGCAGGTAGCGGATGCTCGCGACCTCCCGAGGATTGTCGGTGAGCGAACAGATCGACCACTCCGGTGGCACCTTGATCACCTGGCCGGCCGGAACGAAGGACGGGATCTGGGGCATCGAGCCGGCCTCGGCCCCGTTCACCGCGGCCAGCGCGCCGTGCGACGCCTCGTCGGTCGGATTCGCGTACGGCGAGGGCGCCAGCCGGCTGTCGAAGTTCGCGTCCGGGATCACGACGACCGTCAGGTTCCCGGTGTTCTTGACGAGCAGCGACGTACGGCTCGCGTCGGTGCTGACGGTCAATTCGACACCGTCCGTATCCGATACCGCCGGGAGGTGTACGTCGGAGTGCGCGCAGTCCGCGACCGCCTTCACCGGCGCCTGCGTCCGCGGTCCGAGAATCGATGGATTCGGCGACACCGTCGTCGTACCGCCCGAACCTTCCGCGGTCGAACACGCCGCGACCGCCACCAACGCCAACCCCACTGCACTGGGCATAAGTGCCCGCCAACGTCCCCTCACGATGACCCCCCTGAGTCCGAGTACCAGGTCCCCACCCACTCGGTCCTCCTTTCACCATACTGTCTGTGACTGTCTGCGCCATGCCTTAGCCTCAGCCCGTGACGATCCATCAGTTGTCGAAGCGGGATGCCAGGCGGCTGGCGGTGCAGGCCCAGCTGCTGACCAGCGAGCGCCCCGCGGACCTGTTCGACGTGGTCGGCGGGCTCAACGTCGTGCAGTACGACCAGACGGCGTACGTCGCGCCGAACGCGGATCTGGTGGCCTGGAGCCGGCTCGGATCGTCGTACGACCCCGAGGAACTCGCCGATGCGTTGGCGACCCAACAGTTGTTGGAGTTGCGTGGATTCGTCCGGCTGCCCGAGACGCTCGCCCTGTTCCGGGCCGAGATGGCGGCGTGGGCCCACCCGGACGGTGAGCTGCTCGACTGGCAGGAGTACCGACGCAACTGGGTGCAGGCGAACGAAGGTTGCCGCCTCGACCTTCTCGAACGCCTGCGGCAGGACGGTCCGCTGGTGATGCGCGAGCTTCCCGACAGCTGCGTGGTGCCCTGGAAGTCGTCCGGCTGGACGAACAACCGGAACGTGTCGCAGATGCTCGAGTTCATGCTGCAGCGCGGCGAGGTGGCGATCGCGGGACGCGAGGGCCGGGACAGGCTCTGGGATCTGGCGTCCCGCATCTATCCGGACGAGCCCGCCGTACCGCTCGAGGAGGCCGGCCGGATCCGGGAGCAGCAACGACTGCGGTCGATGGGGATCCTGCGCGCCAAGGGACCGGCGTGCCCGGGGGAGCCGCTCGACGCCGGCGGGGCGGGGGAGCGGGCCGTCGTGGAAGGCGTCCGTGGCGAGTGGCGGGTCGACCCGGAGCTGCTCGGGCAACCGTTCAGCGGGCGGACCGCGATCATCTCACCGCTGGATCGCCTTGTGTACGACCGGAAACGGCTGACGGAGATCTTCGAGTTCGACTACCAGCTGGAGATGTACAAGCCGGTCGCGAAGCGCCGCTGGGGGTACTTCGCGTTGCCGATCCTGCACAACGACCGCCTGATCGGGAAGCTCGACGCGCAAGCGGATCGCAAAGCCGGGATGTTCCGCGTCGACGCCATCCACGAAGACGAACCGTTCTCGAAAACCGTGACCGCCGCCCTGCACCGCGAGATCCGGGACCTCGCACGCTGGCTCCGCCTGGAGCTCGTCCTCAAGCCTGCGTGACCAGCAACCGCTGTTGGTCGCCGGATTCGCGGTGGGACCGTTCGATCGACTGGCCCCAGGTGGTGCCGGCCAGCAACAGGATCGCGCCCAAGACGGCGGGGAGCGTCAGGTGCTCGTCGCCGAGACCGAGGCCGATGGCAACGGCCCAGAGCGGCTCGGTGCCGAGCAACAGACTGGCGCGGCTGGCCGACGTGCGCTGGATGGCCCAGGTCTGCGCGAGGAACGCGAAAACGCTGCAGAACAAGGCGAGATAGGCGAGTTGCAGCCAGCCCACGGCGGGGATCGCCGGCAGGTGTCGTACGGCGGGGATCGCGAAGAGCGCCGTACCGACAATCGCTTGAACCGTGGTCAGTTGCAGTGGCCGGAGACCGGTGGCGAGGCGGCCGACGAGCGCGACGTGGCCGGCGCGAACGACGGCCGCGGCAAGCATCAGCAGATCGCCGACGCCCGGCGCGTGAAGACCGTGGCTGGCCATCAGGAGGCCGACCGCGACAACGCAGGTCGCCGCGGCCAGATAGAAGCGGGACGGTAGCCGGCGGCGATCGAGGAGCGGGGTGAGGACGAGCGTCAGGCTGATGATCAGTCCGGCGTTGGCCGCGCTGGTGTGCGTGACGCCGTACGTCTCGAGGATCAGCACCGCCGCCTGGGTGAGGCCGAGGACGACGCCGATGCGGAGCTCCCGGCGGTTGATGCGCCGGACGAACAGGACCAGCGCGCCGGCCGAGATGGCGTACCGAACGAAGAGGACGGCAAGCACCGGCGTGACCGCGGTCGCGGTCTTGGCGGCGAGGTAGCTCGAACCCCAGACGATGGCGACGAGCAGCAGAACGAGATCGGTACGGCGGGGCGCGGGCACGGACCCAGGGTGAGCCGGTCCGACGTTGAAGCCAAGCCCCACTTTCTAAAGCGATCCTGTAGCAGACCTACACTGTCGAAATGGACGAACGGCAGCTGCGGATCCTGCGGGAAGTCGGTGAGCTCGGCAGCGTGACGGCGGCGGCCGAGGCGTTGCTGGTGACGCCGTCGGCGATCTCGCAGCAGCTCCGGCTCCTACAGCGATCGATCCCGGTGCCGTTGACCGAACGCGACGGCCGGCGGGTGGTCCTGACCGCCGCCGGGCGCGCGCTGGCAGCGGCCGCGGCGGATGTCGAGTCCGCCTTGGCGCGGGCGCGACACGCGGTCGATGACTTCGCCGAGCAGCCCGACGCGGTGGTGTCGATTTCCGCGTTCCACAGCGCGGCCGCCGCGTTGTTCCCGGTGTTGCTGCGGGCGGAGGATGCCCCGCGACTCACGCTGCACGACGAGGACGTACCTCAGGACGAGTTCCCGGCGTTGACCCGCGAGTACGACGTGGTGCTGGCGCACCGGATGGATCACGCCGCCGCCTGGCCGCGGACGGTCGCCGTCACGCCGTTGCTGCAGGAGCCGCTGGATGTCGCCGTACCCGTTGACCATCGGTTGGCATCGAAGCGCTCGCTGTCACCGCGCGACGTGGCCGGCGACCCGTGGATCACCGTGCACGACGGATTCCCGCTGATGGCCACGATCGAGGCGATCGGAGCGGCGGCCAACCAGCGGCTCGAGCTGGTGCATCGGGTCAACGAGTTCAGCGTGGTCGCGGAGCTGGTCGCCGCCGGCGCCGGGCTGGCCCTGATCCCGCGCTGGACCGCCCGCGCGCATCCCGGCGTGGTCCTCCGCCCACTGCTCGGAGTGCACGCCCGCCGCGACATCGACGCCCTCTACCGGCCGGAGCGAACGGCCCGGCGCGCCGTACGGACGACTCTCACCAACCTGCGGCACGCGGCCGCGACCATCCGCAAACCGGCCGGCTGAGGACTCCTACCGCCCGGCGTGCACGATGTGCGCGTCCGGCCCCGGGAAGAACAGCGACTCGGTGTCGGTGTCGCTCCAGTGCACGAGGTACGGCGGTGCGCCGTCCGGATCGTGAACCTCGACGATCCGGCCCTCCCGCCGGTGCGTCATCAGATGGCTGGTCTCCACGACGACTTGGTCGCCTGCTTCCGCTTTCACCAGTCCCCACCTCCTTACCCCCAGCTTGGTCCTGGTGAGCGGCCCGCACCACCCCTCAGGTCAGTTCGGGAGGGTCACCGTGGCCGTCGTACCTCCGCTGCTCGACGGGGTGAGCGCGATCGTGCCGTGGTGGGCGCGGGTGATCTCGCGGGCGATGGACAGGCCGAGGCCGGAGCCGCCGCTGGCCCGGGAACGGCTCGTGTCCAGGCGGACGAAACGCTCGAAGACCCGCTGGCGGTCCTCCTCGGGAATCCCGTCGCCGTCGTCCTCGACCGTGATGATCGCCGACCCGTTCTCCTCGGCGGTGGTCAGCCGGACCGTGCTGTGCGCCGCGCGCGCGGCGTTGTCGACGAGGTTGCGCAGTACCTGGCTCAGGCGTGCCGGATCGCCGACGACCCGGACCGGCCGGACGTCGCCGGTGACCTTCAGCTCGGGGGCCGAACTGCGCAGCCGCTGGATCTCCGCGGCGACCAGGTCGTCGAGGTCCACGTCGGTCTGCCGCATCCGGATCCCGGTGTCGTCGGCCTTCGCGAGCAGCAGCAGGTCCTCGACGAGCTGACGCATCCGGTCGGTCTCGGTCCCCATCACCTGCCGCAGCTCGTTCCACGCCTTCCCGGAGGTGTCCGCCTCGATGACCTCGAGCGCCGCGGTCAGCGTGGCCAACGGCGACCGCAGCTCGTGGCTGGCGTCGGCCACGAACGCCCGCTGGGTCGCCTGCCCAGTCTCCAGCCGGTCGAGCATCTCGTTCATCGTCACCGCGAGCCGTGCGATCTCGTCCCGGGTCGGCGGCACCGGAACCCGCTCGGTCAGGTCCCGGCTCCCGATGCCCTGAACGCGGGCCCGGATCCGGTCCACCGGCCGCAGCGCCCGCCCGATCATCAGCCAGGCGGCCACCCCGACCACGATCAGCAGCGCCGGGAAGCCGATCGCCAGGTACTTCGCGACGGTGCCGACCGTCTGTCGCTGGGTCTGCACCGACGAGGCGACCACCACGGTGTACGTCTGACCGCCGTGCGACGCGCCCTGGGCGACGACCAGGAACGAGTGATCGTCGTCGATCAGCGGCATCTCGCCGACCTCGGCGCGCAAGAGCGCACCGGCCGGCGGGCGGAGATCGGTCAGCGGAGTGGTGCCGACCCGGGCGGAGGAGGCGGCGATCACCCGTCCGGACGAGTCCAGGACCTGCACCAGCTGGCTGGCGCGGGTGGTCTGGGTGAGGTCGCGCGCGAGGCCCGCCGTACCCTCGGTGCTGACCTGCTGGGCGACGTCGGCGACCCTGCCCTCGGCGGCGTCCGAGACCTCGGTGATCAGCGCGCGCTGCAGGAGCAGCAGCAGCGCGGTCGCCCCGAGCATCATCGCCACGGCGACCACGATCACCGCCGCCGCCGTCGAGCGGCTGCGCACGCTGGCCTGCCGCAAGCCGCCGGCGGTCCGGTACCACCCGTCAACGCGTCGTCGCACGACCGTGCTCACCCCGCCATTTTCGCAGGTCGTCCAGAGAGGTCAGCCGCCCTCGGGATTCAGCCGGTAGCCCATCCCGCGAATGGTCTCGATCGCGTGCCGTGCGTACGGCGTGTCGATCTTCTTCCGCAGGTACCGGACGTAGACCTCGACCACGTTCGGGTCGCCGTCGAAAGCGGGGTCCCAGACGTTGGCGAGGATCTCGGTCTTGCTGACGGTGTCGCCGCGGTGCCGCATCAGGAACTCCAGCAGGCCGTACTCGCGCGGCGTGAGGGTGATTTCCTTCCCGTTCCGCTCCACCCGGCGGCGGGCCACGTCCAGTGACAGGTCGCCCGCGGTCAGTACCACCGGCCGCTCCGGGCCGCCGCGCCGGATCAAGGCCCGCAGCCGGGCCACCAGGACCAGGAAGCTGAACGGCTTGGTCAGGTAGTCGTCGGCCCCGAGGTCGAACGCGTCGGTCTGGTCGTACTCGCCGTCCTTCGCGGTCAGCATCAGCACCGGTGTCCAGATGCCGCGGGCCCGGAGCAGTTCGAGCACGCGGTACCCGTTCAGCTTGGGCAGCATGATGTCCAGGACGATCACGTCGTAGCTGTGCTCGGTCGCCGCCCAGACCGCGTTCTCGCCGTCGTGCACCAGTTCGACCACGAACCCGGCGTCGGTCAGCCCGCGGTGGACCGTGTCGGCCAGCCGCAGTTCGTCCTCGACCATCAGCACTCGCATGCCCACAGTCTCACCGCAGACCGCTGAGAGTCCGCTGAGAGCCCGGCAACTTGACGTCGTGAAGTTGCCCCACCTAGCGTTGGGGGGGGGGGGGGGGGGCGGGGGGGGGGGGGGGCGGGGGGGGGGGGGGGAGGGGGGGTGGGGACTCGGGGCGGGGCGGGCGCGGGGGCGGCCGGG
>NZ_JBSHBJ010000004.1:363554-457125 GCF_053611945.1 Kribbella sp. NPDC054772
ACCACTCGCCTGCCCCACCACACACCTCAGACCCCTCACAGTCAGCTGCGAGCCCGCCACCATAACCTCGTCAAGTTCCCCCACCTAGCGATCGCGAAGCCGACCGACAACCACGGGAGAGTGGCCACGATGAAGTTCACCGACGGGTACTGGCAACTCCGGGCGGGGCTCACCCGGTTGCGGCCGGCCGAGGTCGAGAGCGTGGTCGCCGGGCCGCGGGAGCTGACCGTGTTCGCGCCGGCCCAGCGCATCGCGCGTCGTGGCGACACCCTCAACCAGCCGATGTTCACGGTGACGTTCTCGGCGCCCGCGCCCGGCGTGATCGGGGTCCGGATCGGTCATCATCTCGGTGGCCTGCCCGCGCGACCGGCGTACCGGCTGAACACCGAGGACGAGCATCCGGTCAAGGTGGACGTCGGGGCCGCCGAGGCGCGGCTGACGTCGGGCGAGCTGAGCGTGGTGATCAGGCTCGACGGCCCGTGGGACGTCCGTTTCGAGCAGGACGGCCGGCCGTTGACGAACTCGGCCGAGCGCAGCGTCGGTCTGATCACCGATGCCGACGGCAAGCATTACCTGCACGAGCAGCTCGCCCTCGGGGTCGGCGAGACGATCTACGGCCTGGGCGAACGCTTCGGTGCCTTCGTGAAGAACGGTCAGGTCGTCGACAGCTGGAACGCCGACGGCGGTACGTCCAGCGAGCAGGCGTACAAGAACATCCCGTTCTACCTCAGCAGCAAGGGGTACGGCGTTCTCGTCGACAGCCCCGCGCGGGTCTCGTTCGAGGTCGGCTCCGAGGTCACGTCGCGCAATCAGTTCAGCGTCGAGGGCCAGGAGCTCGGGTACTACGTGTTCGCCGGCCCGACCCCGAAGGACGTCCTGCGGCGCTACACCGCGCTGACCGGGCGGCCGGCGCGCGTCCCGGCGTGGTCGATGGGCCTGTGGTTGTCGACGTCGTTCACCACGGACTACACCGAGGAGACGACCAGTTCGTTCGTCGACGGGATGGCTGAGCGTGACCTGCCGCTGAGCGTCTTCCACTTCGACTGCTTCTGGATGCGGCAGTTCCACTGGTGCGACTTCCTGTGGGACCCGGTCGCGTTCCCGGATCCGGCCGGGATGGTCCGTCGCCTGAAGGATCGCGGTCTGCGGGTCAGCCTGTGGATCAACCCGTACATCGCGCAGCGCTCGGTGCTGTTCGAGGAAGGCCGCCGCCTCGGCTATCTGCTCAAGCGTCCCGACGGTTCGGTCTGGCAGTGGGACATGTGGCAGGCCGGGATGGCGATCGTCGACTTCACCAACCCGGACGCGACGGCGTGGTTCCGGTCGAAGCTGCAGGCGCTGATCGACATCGGTGTCGACTGCTTCAAGACCGACTTCGGCGAACGCATCCCGACCGACGTCGCCTGGTACGACGGCTCGGACCCGGACCGGATGCACAACTACTACGCGCAGCTGTACAACGCGGCCGTGTTCGGTCTGCTGGAGGAGAACCGCGGCGAGGGCGACGCGGTGCTCTTCGCGCGCTCCGCGACCGCGGGTGGTCAGCAGTTCCCGGTGCATTGGGGTGGCGACTGCGAGTCGACGTTCGAGGCGATGGCGGAGTCGCTGCGCGGCGGGTTGTCGCTGGCCGCGTCCGGGTTCGGGTACTGGAGCCACGACATCGGCGGCTTCGAGGGCACACCTGATCCGGCGATCTTCAAGCGTTGGGTGGCGTTCGGACTGCTTTCGTCGCACTCGCGCTTGCACGGCTCGTCGTCGTACCGGGTGCCGTGGGCTTTCGACGAGGAAGCGGTCGACGTACTGCGAAAGTTCACCAAGCTGAAGCTGTCGTTGATGCCGTACCTCGTGGCGGCGGCGGGCGAGGCGCATCGGGACGGCGTACCGATGATGCGGCCGATGGTGCTGGAGTTCCCGGACGATCCCGCGGTCGCCTATCTGGATCGTCAGTACATGCTCGGGCCGGACCTGTTGGTCGCGCCCGTGATGAGCTTCGACGGCGAGGTCTCGTTCTACTTGCCAGCCGGCCGGTGGACGTCGCTGCTCACTGGCGAGGTTCTCGAAGGTTCTCGCTGGGTGACGCAGACCCACGCCTTCGACAGCGTCCCGCTCCTGGTCCGTGAGGGCGCAGTCATCCCGGTCGGCGCCGTAGACGACCGACCGGAGTACGACTGGGCCGCCGACGTCGAGCTGCGCTGGTTCAACCCATCAGAAGGCCAGACCACCACGGTCGCTCTGCCCGACGCCGACGGGGGAGTGGCCGCCGTTATCGAACTCGCACTCCACGCCGACGAGGTGACCTCCCGCGTCACCGATGGCTCCTGCCCGAGCTACACGGTCAAGCGCTGCTGAGACTACGAGGTCGCGCCGGTGTAGCGCCGTACACCCAGGCGCCAGAGGAGCAGCGTTGCCGCGGTGAAGCCGGAGCCGAGCAGGACCGCCGCGATCAGGATGCCGGGATCAGGGCCTCGGGTGAGAGTCAGCGCCGGCCACGTGGTGAGGGCGGCGACGGGGAAGCCGAACGTGAGGAGACGCCGGAGCCAGCGCCCGTAGATGTCGACGGGATAGCGGCCGGTCTCCCAGGCGGCGCCGTGCAACACGCCGAGGCTGAGCCGCGGCGCCCAGAACGCGAGTGCCGCCAGCCCGACCGAGGTGGCCCAGCCGATGAGCAACCCGATGAGTGTGAGTAAGGCCCATGCGGCGACGGCGCCGGGCGATGGGACAGTGCCGAGCCTGTGCAGTCCGAGGACGATCACGCCCAGGCCGAGCACGCTTTGCACCAGCGCGAGCGGCGCATGCCGGGTGCAGGTCGCGAGTACGACGCTGCTCGCCGGCCGGAGCAGGTACGCGTCGAGTTGACCGTCACGGATCTGCTGGTCGAAGCCCGCGAGGCTCGGGTCCAGGAACGTCGCGCGGAGGCCGGTGATCAGCGCATACGTGCCGGTGAGGGCGAGCATCTGTCCGGCGGTCCATCCGGCGAGCAGTCCGGTGCGGCTGAAGACGATCCCGATCGCGGAGATCGATGCGGTCAACTGCAGGACAGCCAACAGGACATCGAAGAACAAGTTGGTCCGGTAGGCGAAGGCACGTCGCAGCGACAACGAGAACGCCGTACCGAACAAGCGCGCGGAACGCATCAGGCCCCCACTGTGGTGTAGCGGCGGACGCCGAGCCGCCAGGCACCGACGGCACAGCTGCCCAGGACCACCGTCCACACCACCGAGACTGCATATCCGGCAGCTGCGGCAGTGGACGTCAGGTTGCCGGCGGCCAGCTCGGCGGGAAAGCCGAGCATCGAGCGGAACGGCAGGACCTGGGCGATGGTCCGCAGCGGATCGGGAAGCAGTGCGTTCGGTGCCGCGGAGCCGCCGAGCAGGAAGATCAATACGGTGCCGAAGGCAACGACCGCGTGCACTCGCTCTGTCCAGAAGGCCGCCATCGCGAGCGTCCACACGAACAGGAAGTGCAGAACTGCGGCAAGGACGAGCGCTGGTACGGCGGTCAGCACCGCCAGCGGCCCGAAGCTCGCGCCCGTCGCGAACCCGACCACGACGAGCAGCGGGATGCCGAGCAGGAACATCCAGAAGCGGATCGCCAGGTTCTCGCCGAGCGGTCCGATCACAGCGGGCTGCGGCCGGAGCAGGGCGGTGGCGACCGAACCGTTGTAGATCGCCTGCGCGAACGTGTGGTTCTCAAACGAGGCTGTCAGCAGCGCCACACAGATGACGGCCAGGTAGTAGCTACTGACCTGCGCGCCCGCACCGGGGACGTGCCGCCAGAGGAAGAGCCCGAGCAGTGGCGCGACCGCCTGCCCGAGGATCAGCGTGACGAGGAACCACCAGGCTCCGGACCAGCCAAGGATCTGTCGCCAGATCTCCAGCCGAACCAGTCGGAGGATGCGGCTCACGACGCGAGGTCCCGCGTCCGTCGCAGGCTCTGATAGGCCTGGTCCATCACGCTCTCGAGCGATGGCTCCTCGACGGACAGGTCCGCGACCGCGAACCGCGCGAGCAGTCGCGCAGTGGTCGCCGGCACCGCGTCGCGGCCGACCCGCAGCAGCCACTGGTTCCCATCACGGTGCAGTACGTCGCCGTACGACGTCAGGTCCGGATCGTCGTCGGTCAGGGTCACCCGGATCAGCTTGGCCGGTGCGAACAGCGCGCCGAGCTCGTCGCGGCGACCGTCGAACGCGATCGCGCCGTCGTCCACGAGAATCAAGCGCGGACACAGCGATTCGACGTCGGCCATGGTGTGGCTCGTCAGGAGCACGGTGGCGCCGGTGCGGGCGGCGTACTCGGCGATGAAGGTGCGGATGATCCGCGTGGCGGAGACGTCGAGCCCGATGGTGGGCTCGTCGAGGAACAGGACCTTCGGGCGATAGACCAGCGCGAGCGCCAGGCCGGCTCGCATCCGCTCGCCGAGGCTCAGTGCGCGCACCTGTCGCTGGAGGATGTGGCCGAGTTCGAGAAGCTCGCTGAGCTCGGCCAGATTGCGCTTGAACTCCGGGTCGACGATCTCGTAGAGCACCTGCTGGTAGTGGAACGAGTCCAGCACGGTGAGCTCCGGTGCGTCGCCGATCGGCTGACTGCCGCGGATCAAGGCGATCTCGCGAAGGTAGTGGTTGCGTCGCCGCCACGGGGTTTCGCCGAGGACGCGGACTGTGCCGCCGGTCGGGTGCAGGATGCCGGCCAGGATCTTCAGCGTGGTCGTCTTGCCGGCCCCGTTCCGGCCGAGAAATCCGACCACCTGCCCGGCCGGGATCCGGAAGCTGAGGTCACGGACCGCACGGACGTCGCGGTGCTGCCGCCGGACCAGGGCGCGGGCCGCCGCGACGAGCCCGCCGTCGCGGACCGGTACGCGGTAGGTCATCGACAAGTCGGCCACCTCGACGGCATCCATGCTTAAAGTTTATCGTTGAAGTGCCGGTGGACTGTTTGCCGCACAACGACTTAGGAGTCCCGTGGGAAAACCCTCAACCGGTGCGTCAAGGACTGTGCGCGGCGTGACGCTGGCCGAGGAGGCCGGGATCTCGGTCCAGCAGGTGCGGAACTACGAGCAGGCCGGACTACTGCCGCTGGCGAGCCGTTCGGCGGCCGGCTATCGGGAGTTCGACGAATCGCACCGCCAGGCGCTGACGGCCGCGCGGGTGCTGGTCCACGCGTACGGATGGGATGCCGCGGCAACGATCCTGGCTGCCGTGCACCGCGACGACCTGCGGACAGCGGTGGCGCGTGTCGACGAGGCGCACGCGGCGCTGCATCGGGAACGTGAACGTATCCAGCAGGCGTTGCGGGCCTTCGAAGTCGTGGTCACGCACCCACTCGACGCCGACCCGCGAATGGCCGCCGCACTCGCGCAGATCACTCGCCAGGGCGCCCCGCTGCGGATCGGTCAGCTGGCCGATCTGCTGGGCGTTCGAACCTCAGCGCTGCGTTTCTGGGAACGCTCAGGACTCGTCCATCCGGTCCGTGAGCGCACCACCGGCTACCGCAGGTACGACGTCGGCGCCGCACGCGACGCGCACCTCGTCCGGCTGCTGCGGGAGGGGAACTTCCCGATGGCGATCATCCGCGCCGCCCTCGACGAGATGCACTCCTCGCCGGACGGACGCCCCGAACGGGTCGGCGCCGAGCTCAACCGCCGCGACGCCCAACTGCACGAGCGCAGTCTCGCCCGCCTACGAGCCGACGCCGCCCTCGTCACCTACCTGAACTGGCGGGCCGCTCACGCGTAGCCCCTCCAACACGACATCGGCAGCAGAGAAGACCAGGTAGAGGGTCTGCGGCATTTCGACAGTACGTATATGTCCACTGCCCGGCACCTGAGCCGAGTCGCAGGCGTGCGCGGGCTCGCGGCTGTGCCCAGTGGACGTATACGTACTGTCGAAATGCAGATCTCCGGTGACCCAGATGAGGTCGTTGGTGGGTGGGATCTGGAGGGTGTCGAGGAGTTGGCCGTGGAAGGGGTCGTTCAGGCGGAGTTCGATCGTGGCTGGTTGGTTGCTGCGGTTGGCTGCTCGGGCCTGGTAGGGCGTGGACTCGAGGAGCAGGTCGTCGAAGGACAGCCAGGCTTGGGGTTCCAGTGAGGTGACGGCGTCGCCGTGCTCGTTCGGTGCGGCGGTCAGGGTGATCGCGCAGTATTCGTCGAAGGCGGTGGCGGCCAGGTTGAGGGTGCAGGGTGGGATGCGTTCGCCGCGGACGTCGAGGGTGGTGGTGAGACGAAGGTCGGTGCTCGAGCGGCCGATCATGATGCTGTGCCGAGCGGTTTCGACGCAGTGGCGGTCGCGGGTGACGTCCCAGAAGCCCAGGTCGCTGATCGCGATGGTCAGTTCGATCTCGGTGGTTTCGCCGGGCTGCAGGGCGACTCGGTGGAAGGCGCGGAGCTGGCGGAGCGGTTGCTTGACCCGTGAGCGTTGCTGGCGGGTGTAGAGCTGGGCCAGTTCGGTCCCCGGCCGGTCGCCGGTGTTCGTGACGGTGAAGGTCGCGGTGACCTTCCCGTCCGTGGGCTCGCTCAGACGGAGGTCGCCGTACGCGAAGGTGGTGTAGCTGAGGCCGTGGCCGAAGGGGTAGAGGGGAGTGCCGCGGTAGTAGAGGTACGTCGCGTCGGTCGCGATGATGTCGTAGTCCAGCAGGCCGGGGAGGTCCGCGGCCGAGTGGTACCAGGTCTGGGTCAGGCGTCCCGACGGGTCGTGGTCGCCGAACAGTACGTCGGCCAGCGCTCGACCGTACTCCTGTCCACCGTGCGCGGACCAGAGGATCGCGGGCAGGTGCTGCTGCGCCCAGCCGATCGCGAACGGGTAGCTGCTGCTCAACACCAGCACGGTCCGCGGGTTCGCTGCGTGCACCTGGCGGATCAGACGGTCCTGAGCGGCCGGGAGATCGAGGCTCGCGCGGTCCTCGGTCTCGCGTCCGTTCACCAGCGGGTGGTTGCCCGCAACAACAATCGCGACGTCGGCGCGAGCAGCGAGTTCGGCTGCCGCGGCCGCGCCGTCGACCGTCACGTCGAGTTCGAACGCGGTCGCCTCAGCGGCGAGGCCGACCGTACCGTCGGGCCGGACCTGGAGGTAGCGCCCGCTGTGCAGATGCTGGATGAGCAGCCCGTCGGCCGATCGCAGCAGGCCGAACGTCTGCTTGACTTCCCACCCGTTCGGCCCGGGCTGGTCCGCGATCAGTTCGCCGTCGTCCGTGACGGTCAGGTGTTGCCCGTTCCGCACCGACCGCAACGCGAACGCATCCCCACCCCAGTCGAACAGATCGAACTCACCAGGCTCGGCGTTCGTCCGCAGTACGGCGTCCGCGTCGACGGCGAGGTACGCCGTGGAGTCCGCGACCCGCAGCGTGATGCGGTCGACGCCCTCGCAGTACTCGACCTGCTCCACGCGTTCGGCAATGCCGTCGAGTGCCGTGACCTGGTACGGCAGCGTGCCGGCGTACCAGTCCTCCGACAACGTGCCCGCGAGTGGGCCGACGACCGCGATGCGGGTCGACGTGGTGAGTGGCAGGACGTGGCTTTCGTGTTTCAGCAGCACGATCGCCTGCCGCGCCGCGTCCTGCGCGAGGCGGCGGTGCGACGGGCAGTTCACCAACTCGGGCTCGAGCGCGCGGTACGGGTCGAGCTCCAGCGGGTCGAACTCGCCCAGGCGGAACCGGATCGCGAGCGCTCGGCGTACCGCTCTGTCGATGTCCGCGGACGTGATCAGCTCACGGTCAAGGGCCGCGGTGAGGCGCTCGATGGTCGGGCCCGCGTTGGTGTCGTCCTGCGTGAAGCTGTCCACGCCGGCGAGCAGCGCGGCGGCGTACGCGGTGGGGCCGTCGGGGAGGTACTGCTGCAGGCCGAAGAGGTTTCCGGGTGCGTACGCATCGCTGACCACCAGCACGTCGTCGGTCGTCCAGGTCCGGAGTACGTCGTTGATCAGCGGGCTGAGGTGGGCGGGCCGGCCGTTCACCAGGTTGTACGACGGCATCACCGCGACCGCGACGCCGGCCTCGATCGGGGCGCGGAACGCCGGCAGTTCGTAGTCGTGCAGCACGCGCGGCGGGAGGTTGCTCGAGGTTGTACAGCGGTCGGTTTCGTTGTTGTAGGCAAGGAAGTGCTTGAGCGTCGGAGCCGTCTTCAGGTACGTCGGGTCGTCGCCGGCCAGCCCGCCCGCGTACGCCGTGGCGATCACCCCGGTCAGCCAGGGATCCTCGGCGTAGCCCTCCTCGTTGCGGCCCCAGCGCGGGTCGCGCAGCGGGTTGACCACCGGGGCCCAGACGTTCAGGCCGACGCCGACCGGGTCCTTGCGGTGGAACACGCGCACCTCGTCACCGACCGCCGCGCCGACCGCGCCCACCAGGTCCGGGCTCCAGCTGGTCGCCAGGCCGATCGCCTGCGGGAACACGGTCGCGGGACCGTGCCAGGCGACACCGTGCAGCGCCTCGGTCCCGGTCCGGAACGGTTCCAGCCCGAGCCGCGCGACGGCTGGCTGGTGCTGGTGCAGCATCGCGATCCGCTCATCCGGGGTGAGCCGGGCGAGCAGGTCGTCGACGCGTTCAGTGAGCGGTCGGGACGGGTCGCGGAACGGGTACGGCGCGGCTGGAGTACTCATCGGCGATCGACTCCATGAACTCTGTGTCGAAGCGCTTCGACAAGGTCATCACGGCGTCATCGAAGCGCTTCGACAGATCGGGCGTGGAACAGAGAGTGGCATCCCGCACGCCCGCGGTCAACCCCTCACCGACCAGCGCGGCACGCGCTTTCCCCGACCGCACAAGGCGTCAGGGGGTCGGGAGGCGACCTTGGGTCAGCGGGGTCAGGGCCTGGGCGGTGGCGCCCAGGGGAGTGGCGGTGTGCGGGTGGTTGGACGCGACGATGGTGCAGCCGCCGGCGTCGGGCGCCGTGGTGGCTTCGCGGAGCGCCTTGTCGATCGCCGGGGTGAGGTGCTCGGCGAGCAGGCCGTACGCGCCGCCGAGGACGACGACCTCGGGGTTGAGGATGTTGACCAGCGCGGCGATGCCGTGGCCGAGGTGGGTACCGGCTTCGGTGAGTACCTCGGTGACCGCGGTCTCCTCGGCGGCGGCGCGCCGGATCAGGGCGTCGAGCTGGTGCTGGGGATCGTCGTCGCTCGTCCCGTCGACCCGCGCGAGGATCGCCGGCAGGCTCGCCAGCGCCTCGAGACAGCCGCGGCGTCCGCAGCCGCACACCGGTCCGTCCGGGATCAGGCGGAGGTGCCCGATCTCCCCGACGTACCCGAGATGGCCTGCGAGTGGGCGGCCGTCGGCGATGATGCCGGCGCCGACGCCCGTGTCGCCGGTGAGGTGGATCAGGTTCGCGGTCCCGGCGAGCGGGCCGTAGAGATGCTCGGCCAGCACCCCGAGCGACGCGTCGTTGTCGACCCGCACCGGGATGTCCGGCCGTTCGAGCGCCGCCGCGAGCTCTGTCTTCAGCGGTACGTCGCGCCAGCCCAGCCCGGCCGCGAGTACGACGGTGCCTTCGCGGTTCACCAGCCCGGGTACGCCGACCGTGATGCCGAGCACCCGCCTGCCGGACGACTGCACCGTCGTGATCGCGCGCCGGGCCAATGCGGCCAGAGCGGCGGTCGTCTTCGCCGGTCCCGCGTCCACGCCGGGGCCCGCGCGGTGCCAGCGCAGTACCTGCTCGCCGGCCGCGTCGCAGCTCAGCGCGGTCAGCCCACGCGCGCTCACCTCGAGCCCGATCGTCGCGTACGCCGACCCGTCGAGCACCAGCAACGTCGCGGGGCGGCCGACGTGGTTCTGCGTCTGCTGCGTCTCGCGGACCAGCCGGCGGTCGAGCAACTCCCCGACGATGCTCGTCACGGTCGCCTTGTTCAGTCCGGTCCCGGACGCGATCGCCGCCCGCGAGCAGGGCGCCTCGCGGCGCAGGTAGCCCAGCACCGCGGCCAGATTGGTGGCGCGGATGTCGGAGTGGTCCGCGGTCTGTGTGCTCAAGGTCCGTCCCGTCGAAAGAAGTGCTGGGTCAGTTCTACACCTTGTCGCGCTGTCGGCTCTGCGTTAATTTGTTTGGCTACTAGCCCAACTAAGTCTAGGGGATGCGACGTGACCGGACCAGCGATCGGCGGCACCAGCCGCCGGACCTTCATCTCCCTGCTCGGCGTCGGCGCGGCGGCTGCCGCCGGCGGGGCCACGCTCACCGGCTGCTCCAGCGGCGGCTCGGGATCGAGTACCACCGGCCGGGCAGAGACCGAGGACAAGCTGTCCGGGCTGCTGCCGAAGTACATCGCGTACGAGTCGGTGAAGCCGGACCTGCCGGGGGAGAACGGCGCCTCGCCGGGCTTCTCACACTACCCGAGCGAACTGCGCCGCGCCGTACCGGACAAGATGGTGCCGAGCGGCAAGGAAGTCACCGCGATGACGCCGCTGTGGAGCCCGCTGCCACCCGGCCTGGGCAACAACTCCTACTTCGACGCGAACAACGAGCGGCTCGGCGCGCCGCTGCGCTTCAACATCCTGAACGGCAACGACTACGGCGACAAGCTCGGCCCGATCCTTGCGGCCGGCAACGTTCCGGAGTTGCTGTGCATCCCGGGCTGGAACATCTCCGGCCTGACCCGGTTCGGGCAGGCTGCGGACAAGCTGTTCGAGGACCTCACGCCGCATCTGGCCGGCGACAAGGTGTCGGCGTACCCGATGCTGGCCAACCTGCCGACCCGGGCCTGGGCGTACGGCGTCTGGAACTCGCAGCTGAAGGCCGTGCCGTTCCCGTCCGAGGGGTTCCCGTGGGCGCTGTTCTACCGCAAGGACCTCTTCGACCAGCTCGGCGCGCAGCCGCCGAAGAACGCCGACGATCTGCTGGCGCTAGGCAAGCAACTGACGGACGCGAAGGCGGGCCGCTGGGCGTACGGCAGCGTGGCGGACGAGATGATCCGGGCGTTCGGGGCGCCGGGGAGCTGGCGGAAGGATTCCAGCGGCAAGTTGGTGAACAAGATCGAGACTCCGGAGTTCGAGGAGGCGGTCGGGTTCGTTCGCAAGCTGTTCCAGTCGGGCTACGTGCACCCGGAGGTCGTCGCGAACGCGGGCGCGGACGAGAACGCCTTGTTCGAGGGCGGCAAGCTGTTGATCCGGCAGAACGGGCTGGGTGGCTGGCACGAGGCGCTGCAGCGGCAGTTGCCGATCAACCCGAAGTTCAACCCGCAGCCGGTGATGCCGTTCGCGCACGACGGCGGTACGCCGATCGTGTGGAGCGGTGAGCCGGCCGGGATCTTCACGTTCGTCAAGAAGGGTGTCGGTGAGGACCGGGTGAAGGAACTGCTCGGGGTGCTGAACTACACCTCCGCACCGTTCGGGACCGAGGAGTACCAGCTCTACACGTACGGGGTCGAGGGCAAGCACTACACCAAGCAGCCGTCGGGGGCTCCGAAGCTGACGGCGTTGGGGCAGAAGGAGGTCTCGCAGACGTACGTCTTCCTCGGTGGCCGGCCGACGGCGATCACCGAGAGCGAGTACCCGGGGTACGTGCCGGCGATGAGTGCCTGGCAGAACGCGGCGGCGAAGGTCCGGGAGAAGAACCTGTTCGACGGGATCCGGGTCGAGCAGCCGGCCAAGATGGCCGCGTTGAGCCAGCCGTTCGACGACGCGCTGCAGGACATCTTCCGCGGGCGGCGTCCGGTGAGCGCGCTGAAGACCGCCGTCAAGCAGTGGCAGGACAACGGCGGCAACGAAGGCCGCGACTTCTACGCCAAGGTCCTCAGTGACAACGGTCGGTAGGGTCCGGGTCCGCGGGGCGCGGGCGCGGACCACCAGGGTTGGGAGCATGGCGTTTCGGCATCGGTTGCGGCGGGACTGGCCGTTGCTCCTGATGGTCTTGCCGGTAGTGGTCTTGCTCGGGGTGTTCCACTACTTTCCGACGCTCGGCAACGTGATCGCCTTCCAGGACTATTCGCCGTACGCCGGGATTCGCGGCAGCGACTTCATCGGGTTCGGAAACTTCACCCGGATGTTCGCCGAGCCCGCGTTCTGGCGCGCGGTCGCGAACACCCTGTCGATCACCGCCGTCCAGCTGGCGTTCTTCTTCCCGGTCCCGATCGCCCTGGCCCTGCTGCTGAACAGCGTGCTCTCGGCCAAGGTCCGCAACATCGTCCAAGGTGTCGTGTACCTGCCGCACTTCTTCTCCTGGGTCCTGGTCGTCTCGCTGTTCCAGCAGATGATCGGTGGCGCCGGCCTGCTCTCGCAGACGCTGCGCGACCACGGGCACCAGGCGATCGACCTGATGACCAAGCCGGACACGTTCATCCTGCTGGTCACCGCGCAGGCGGTCTGGAAGGACGCCGGCTGGGGGATGATCGTGTTCCTCGCGGCGCTGTCGACCATCAACCCCGCGCTCTACGAGGCCGCAGCGGCCGACGGCGCGAACCGCTGGCGCCGGCTCTGGCACATCGCGCTGCCCGGCCTGCGTCCGGTGATCGTGCTGCTGCTGATCCTGCGTCTCGGCGACGCGCTGACGGTCGGTTTCGAGCAGTTCATCCTGCAACGCAGCGCCGTCGGCGGTGGCGCCGCGGAGGTTCTCGATACCTACGTCTACTACCAGGGCCTGCTCGTCGGCGACTTCGGCTACGGCGCCGCCGCCGGCCTGTTCAAAGGTGTCGTCGGCCTTGTCCTCGTCCTCGTGGCCAACCGATTCGCTCACATGGTGGGCGAGCAGGGGGTGTATTCGCGCTCATGACCGCACGAGCTGTCTGGGAGGAAGAACCGACGGTCGTCGACCGGATCGGGAAGCCCGTCGTGCTGACGCTGATCGCCTTGGCGGTCGCGTTCCCGTTGTACGTCGTGGTTGTCACCAGCCTTTCGACGACAGAGGCCGTGACGCGGGCCGGCGGGTTGGTCGTCGTACCGCGGGAGCTGACCGTGGCGGCGTACGTGCAGCTGCTGTCGGGTGGTGTGGTGACCCGGGCGCTGCTGATCAGCGTGGTGATCACCGCGATCGGTACGGCGTTCAGTCTCGGGATCACCGTGCTGGCGGCGTACGGGTTGTCGCGGCCGGGGTCGTTGTTCCACCGTCCGCTGTTGTTCGTGGTGCTGCTGACGTTCCTGTTCGGGCCGGGCATCATCCCGAGCTATCTCGTGGTGAACTCGCTGGGGCTGATCGACCACTACGCGTCGCTGATCCTGCCGGCCGCGATCTCGGCGTTCAACCTGATCGTGATGCGGTCGTTCTTCATGGGCATCCCGGGGGAGCTGATCGACAGCGCCCGGATCGACGGAGCGGGCGAGCTCGCCATCCTGCGCCGGATCGTTCTGCCGCTGTCGAAGGCGGTGGTCGCGGTCGTCGGGCTGTTCTACGCGGTCGGTTACTGGAACGCGTTCTTCAACGCGCTCCTCTACATCAACGACAACACCAAGTGGCCGCTGCAGATGGTGCTGCGGACGTACATCGTGCAGCAGCAGCCGCTGCCGACCGGAGCCGGCGGAGTGGCGACCGGTGTCGGCCTGGGGCTGCAGCCGGCGCCGGGTCTGGCGATCAAGATGGCGATCGTGGTGATCGCGATCGTGCCGGTCCTGCTGGTGTACCCGTTCATCCAGCGGCACTTCCAGAAGGGCGTCATCATCGGCGCGGTGAAAGGCTGACCCCATGAGTCTTTGGTACGGCGGTGACTACAACCCCGAGCAGTGGGACCCGGCGGTCTGGAAGGAGGACGTCGACCTGATGCGCCGGGCCGGCGTGAACCTGGTGACGGTCGGCGTCTTCTCCTGGTCCAGTCTGGAACCAGCACCGGGCCGGTACGAGTTCGGCTGGCTGGATCAGGTGCTGGACCTGCTGCACGCGGGCGGGGTGAGCGTCGACCTCGCCACCCCGACCGCGTCGCCGCCGCCCTGGTTCAGCCGCTTGCACCCCGAGGCGCTGCCGGTGACCGCCGACGGCGTACGGCTGACGCATGGCAGCCGGGACACGTACTGCGCGTGCGCGCCGGCGTACCGCGAGGCGGCGCGTGGCATCGCGCGGGCGCTGGCCGAGCGGTACGCCGATCACCCGGCGCTCGCGCTGTGGCACGTGCACAACGAGTACGGGACGACGTGTTACTGCCCGCTCGCGGCGGAGCGTTTCCGCGCGTGGCTGCGGGAACGGTACGGGTCGCTCGCGCGGTTGAACGAGGCGTGGACGACGGCCTTCTGGAGCCAGGGGTACGGCGAGTGGGCGGAGATCGAGCCGCCGCGGAAAACGCAGTACCTGGTGAATCCGACGCAGTACCTGGACTATCGGCGGTTCTGGTCGGACGAGTTGCTGGCCGCCTATCTCGAGCAGAAGAGCGAGATCCGGGCGCGGTCGGAGTTGCCGGTCACGACGAATTTCGTGTTCGGCGGCTGGGTGCCGGTGAACCATGCGCGGTGGGCGGACGCGGTCGATGTCGTTGCCATCGACCACTACCCGGACCAGGTCGGAGTCGGCGCGGAAGAACAGACCGCGTTCGGGGCGGACCTGGCGCGGTCCTGGGCCGGTGGGAAGCCGTGGTTGCTGATGGAGCAGGCGGCGGGGACGCTTAACGCCGGCCACCGGCTGCACGCGAAGGAGCCGGGGCGGATGGCGCGGCACAGCATGTCGCACATCGCCCATGGTTCGCGAGGTGCTTTGTTCTTCCAGTGGCGGGCGTCGCGGGGTGGGTCCGAGATGTACCACTCGGCGATGGTTCCGCACGCCGGGCCGGACAGCCGGATGTTCTCCGAGATCGCGGAGCTCGGCGCGGTGCTGCCGCGCTTGGCTGAGGTTGCTGAGAGCAACGTTCAGGCCGAGGTCGCGGTGCTGTGGGACGTCGAGTGCTGGTGGGCGATGCAGGGCACGCATCTGCCGTCGTCGTCGCTGGACTACCTCGCGGCGGTACGGTCCGCGCATCGGCACTTCTGGCGGGCCGGCGTGACGGTCGACTTCGCGTCACCGGAGGCCGACTTGTCGTCGTACCGGCTGGTGGTGGTGCCGTCGCTCTACCTGGTCTCCGACGAGGCCGCGGCGAACCTCACGGCGTACGTCGAGGGCGGTGGCCAGCTCGTGGTCGGGTACTTCAGCGGGATCGTGGATCCGGATCTGCGGGTGCGGCTCGGTGGTTATCCGGGGGCGTTCGCGGAACTGCTCGGCGTGCGGGTGGAGGAGTTCCACCCGGTCGAGGACACAGTGGAATTGGCCTCAGGCGGGCGCGGGCGACTGTGGAGCGAGGACGTGCGGGCCGTCGCGGCTGAGGTGGTCGATCGGTACGCCGGGGGAGTGCTCGACGGGAAACCCGCCATCACGCGCCACCGGGTCGGCGCCGGTACGGCGTGGTACGTGTCGACGGAGCTGGACGACGAGACCGCGGCGGATCTCGTCCACCGTTTGGTCGACGGTGGAGCGCCTGTCGAGACAGTGCGTCGGCGGACCGGGGACACGACGTGGACGTTCCTGATCAACCACGGTGGTGAAGAGGTAACCGTCGCAGCGGAAGGGACCGAGTTGGTCACCGGCGAGAGCCTCGACGGCGAGGTCGTGGTGCCGGCCGGAGGTTATGCGGTGGTGCGGTCGGAGTGAGGGGCTGAGCTGCCGCGGGCGGTGAGCGCCGGCGGCAGCAAGGTGAGCTCGGGGACGGTGCCGCCCTCGAGCTTGGTGATCAGCGACTCGACCGCCTGGACGCCGATCCGGTCCGCGGGGATCGTGACGGACGACAGCTGCGGGACCTGTCGTTCCGCGACGTCGTCCGCGCAGATCGCCACCAGCGACATGTCCTCGGGCACCCGGCGGCCGAGGCGGCGCAGTACGTCGAGGAGCGGGCCGATGATCGGCTCGTTCTGGACGACGAGTCCGGTGATCCCCGGATGGTCGTCCAGCAGTTGCTCGACGGTGTGCAGGATCGCGTCGAACGTGTGCTCACACGGCGTCTCGACCCCGAGCACCCCGCGTCGCGCCGCGGCCTCGGTGAAGCCGGTGAGCGTGCGCTGCGCGAACCCGGTCTGCCGCTCGTACACCGCCGACGGCGTACCGAGGAGCGCGAGCGATCGGTGGCCGAGGTCGGCCAGGTGATCGACGCATTGCGCGCCCGCGGCAACGAAGTCCAGGTCGACACACGTCAGTCCGTCGGCCTGCTCCGGATACCCGATCAGCACCGATGGCATCGGCAGCCCGCGCAGCACCGGCACCCGCTCGTCGTGCAGTTCGACGTCCATCACCACGAGCGCGTCGACCAGCGAACTCTGCGCGACCCGCTCGAGCCCGTCCGGCCCCTCGTCCGCCGTCAGCAGCAGTACGTCGTGGTCGAACCGGCGGGCCGTGGTCACCACAGCGGTGGCGAACTGCATCATCACCGGGACATGCATGCCGGTCCGCAGCGGGATCACCAGCGCCAGCACGTTGGACCGCTGACTGGCCAGTGCGCGGGCGCTCGCGTTCGGCCGGTACCCGAGGGCACGGACGCTGCGCTGGACCCGGTCGCGGGTGTCAGGGGAGATCGTCCGCTTCCCGCTGAGCACGTAGGACACCGTGCTGGTCGCCACCCCGGCATGCCGGGCCACGTCGGCGATCGTGACCATGGTGCCCCTCTCGTGTGTGTGCACCTGTTCTACCCCAGCTAGTTCTACTCCCTTCGAAGCGCTTCGACACGCCGCCGGGCCGTAGCTGGCTGATGGCGATCCCGAGGAGGACCAGACCAAGTCCGAGGACCTGGCGCGCGGTCAGAACGTCGCCGGACCACAGCACGCCGAGCAGGACGCCGGTGACCGGATTCAGGAGCCCGATGAGACCCACGGTGGCGGCCGGGAGTCTGCGCAGGCCCGCGAACCAGGCGGTGAAGGCCACTGCGGTCGCGACAAGTCCGACGTACGTGAAACCGGCGATGGCGGGGAGGTCGAGGTGCGGCGGGGAGCCTTCGACGGCGATCGCGAACGGGATCAGGACGAGGCCGCCGGCGATCAGCTGCCACGACGTCGTGGCGAGGGGTCCGTCGTCGGTGCGGCCCCACTTCTTCGCCAGGACATAGCCGCAGGACGACATCGTCAGTGCGGCGGCCGAGGCTGCCACGCCGCGGAAGTCGACGGTGGTCGCGCCGGCGCCGAGTAGGAGTACGACGCCGGCGATTCCGGCGGTCGCTCCGGTCAGGACGAGGGGGGTCGGTCGTTCGGCGAGCAGGCCCCAGGCGAACAGGGCCATGGCGAACGGTGCGGCGGACATGATCGTCGACGCGAGGCTGACCGGCAGCAGTTGGGACGCGAGGTAGATGAGCGCGAAGAAGGCGCCCATGTTGCAGACCCCGAGGACCAGAGAGCGCCACCACCAGGCGCCGCGGGGGAGCCGGCGGGCGAGCGCGAGGAGCAGGAGACCGGCGGGCAGGGCGCGCAGAACCGCGCCGTACAAGGGGTGTCCGGGCGGTAGGTACTCGTGGGTGACGAAGTAGTTCGTACCCCAGGCGATCGGGCCGATCGCGGTGACGAGGGACCAGCGGAAAGTATCTTCCATGGCAAACATTGTATCTTCCCGGGAAGATATAGTGCACGGGTGACCGATCATGTGGCGCGGATCCAGGCGGAGTGGCGGGTCGAGCGACCGGACGTCGACACCGGTCCGCAGGGTGTGATCGGCCGGTTGCACCGGATCGCGAATCAGCTCACCGGCGAGTTGACGCTGCTGTACGGCAAGTACGGGCTGACCGAGGGGGAGTTCGACGTGCTCGCGGCGTTGCGCCGCGCCGGAGCGCCGTACGAGCGGGCGCCGGGGGAGTTGGCGCTGCACACGATGGTGACGACCGGGGCGGTCACCAAGCGGGTCGATCGGCTCGAGGAGGCGGGGCTGGTGCAGCGCCGGCGCAGCGACGCGGACGGTCGCGGTCGCGTGGTCCGGCTGACTCCGGCCGGGCGACGGTTGATCGACAAGGCGTTCACGGCCCACATGGCGAACGAGCGACGGCTCCTCGAAGCCCTCACACCGGACGAGACCACGCACCTCGAAACCCTCCTCACCAAGTGGCTCGCGCATCTCGAACCCCCGAACTGACGCGGCGCGCGGGTGGTGCTTCCTGACCTACCTGGTGTCGGATGGGTAACCTCACCTGGTCGCCATACGGGCAATAGGAGATGATGCCGACCGTGACTGCACCACAACGTGAGCTCGCGCAGGCACCGTCGGACCTCGAACCGGCGGTGGCCGGCCTGACCGTCGGGCTCGGTGGGCCGACCGGGCGGTTCGCCCGGATCAGCTCGTCGTGGTGGACGCCGCTGCGGATCGTGCTCGCGGTGTGCACGATCACCTTCGGGCTCGGCGTCCTGCAGAAGGCGCCGTGTATGGAGGCCGGCTGGGACCGGCAGAGCTGGCGGCCGTTCAAGGCGCTGTGCTACTCCGACATCGGGTTCCTGTACCAGGAGCGCGGTTTCGCGGAGGGTAACCGGCCGTTCCTGGACACCGGCAACTATCCGGTGCTCGAGTACCCGGTGCTCACCGGTGGCTTCATGGAGGTCGCCGCGCAGATCACCTGGCTGATCACCGGTGACCCGAAGAAGGACCTTACCGTCGAGCAGAAGCGCGACACGGCCGGCGTGTTCTTCGTGGTCAACACCGTGATGCTCTTCCTCTGCGCGCTGCTGATCGTCGGCCTCACCGCCGCGACCGCCCGCGGGGTCGCAAAGCGCCCGGGCGCGGCGCGCGGGCAGCCACTGGACGCCCTGTACGTCGCTGCCGCACCCGCGCTCGCACTGACCTCCACGATCAACTGGGACCTGTTCGCCGTCGCGCTGACCGCCGGGGCGATGTATGCATGGTCGCGCGGGAGACCTGTGTGGTTCGGCATCCTGCTCGGCCTCGGTACGGCGGCGAAGTTCTATCCGTTCCTGCTGCTCGGGCCGTTGCTGATCGTCTGTCTGCGCGGCCGGAAACTCTGGCCGTGGTTCCAGGCGGCGATCGCGTCCGTGGTCGCGTGGGGCCTGGTGAACGCGCCGATCTACCTGCTCGCGAAGAACGAGTGGCTGTCGTTCTGGCAGTTCAACGACCAGCGGGAGAGCGACTACGGCTCGATCTGGTACGTCTTGAAGCTGGCCCAGCACGAGGTCGCGGACGTCAACCAGCTGAACATCGTGATCTTCGCCGGCTTGTGCCTGTCGATCGCGATCCTCGGGCTGATGGCGCCCCGGCCACCGAGATTCGCGCAGCTGGCGTTCCTGGTGGTCGCCGCGTTCCTGCTGGTCAACAAGGTCTACTCACCGCAGTACGTGCTGTGGCTGCTGCCGCTGGTCGCGCTGGCCCGGCCGCGGCTGCGGGACTGGCTGATCTGGCAGGCCTGCGAATGCTTCTACTGGATGCTGGTCTGGATGCATCTCGCGCAGTTCCTGGCGCCGGGCGATCCGCAGGTGCCGGACCGGATCTACTGGCTGTCGGTGATCCTCCGGATGGCCGGCACGCTGTGGCTGATGCTGGTCGTGGCTCGCGACATCCTGCTTCCGGAGAAAGATCCGGTCCGCCGGGGCGACCTGGTGGACGACCCGTCGGACGGGGTCCGCTCCGCCGCGCAGTCGCGGCGGCTCGCGCCGGCTTAGAGCAGCAGCTTCGACACGTCGAGGTTGCCGCCACTGACGACGGTGGCGGTGATCACGCCGCGCTCCCGCTCCGCGGCGGACAGCCGGAGCAGCTTGGTGAGCAGGCCGCGGACCTTGAAACTGCCGGTCTTCTGGAACAGCTCGGCCTTCAGGACCAGGTCGGCGCCGAAGTGCTCGTTCAGTGCCGACGAGGTCAGCATCGGGGTGCGGTGGATCCGTCCCTCGAGGTCCCGGGCGGCGTGGCGGATGTCGTCGAGTGTCGGCATACACCAGACCTTAAAAGGCCTGTAAGTCGATCAGATTGCGAGACAAAGACCGGGGCCGGTCCACGGGGATCTACCGTCGGTGTCATGAGGCCGACGCTGACCGTGATCGTGGATCCCGCCGACCGGTGGATGAGCCGGGCGGCGTGTATCGGCCAGGCGCCGGCGTACGACGAGGACGCGTCGCGGTGGGAGCAGCGCAAGGCGCGCGAGCTGTGCCTGACGTCGTGCCCGGTGCTGGCCGAGTGCCGGGACTGGGCGCGCCGGACGAAGTTCACCGGGACGGCCGCGGGCGAGACCCTGCTGTACGGGCGTCGCCGCGGCCATCCGGAGTCGGCGGCGAGCTAGGAGGCGACCCGACTCGCGACCGCTGCGGCCAGCTTGTCGGCCGCGGCCGGGAACTGCGGCAGGAACAGGTACGGCTCGATGAGCTCGATCTCCATCAGCAGGAAGCGGTCGTTGACGACGACGCCGTCGACCCGGGCGTAGGTGGGCGTCGGGCCGGCGGCCGCGAGCGCCGCGCGGGCGCTGTCCAGGACGGCCGGCGGCGGGTCCGTCAAGGTCACCTGACCGCCGTAGAACTCCTGGACCCGGTAGTCGTCGGCCGCGGGCGTCTTGACCACCGCGTGGCTGAACTCTCCGTCGAAGAACAGCAGCGACCACTCGCCGGCCGACTGGATCTCCGGCAGGAACGGCTGCACGAGGTAGACGATCTCGGGCAGCTCGGTGAGCGCCTGCTCCAGCTCGGGCGATCCCGCGACGCCGCGGACGGTGTGCAGCGCGTTGCCGCTCACGGTCGGCTTCACGACGATCTCCTGGCCGGACAGCCCGGCCACGACCTCGCGCAGGCAGGCGCCCGCCGCGACCTGGGACGGAACGATCGACACGCCCTGCTCGCGCAGCTCCAGCAGGTACTGCTTGTCGCTGTTCCAGCGGACCTGGCCCGCGTCGTTCAGCACCGGTACACCGGACTTGTCGAGCAGCGCCAGCCACTCGGTGAACTCGTCGTAGCGCAGGAAGTAGTCCCACACCGTGCGCAGCAGGACCGCGTCGTAGGCGGACCAGGCGACCGACGGGTCGGTCCAGACCTCGACCACCGGGTCGAGGCCCGCGGCGCGGAGGGCGTCCAGGAGGGGGCGTTCGTGCGGGTGCAACTCAGCGAGTTCGGCCGACGTCGCGAGGGCGATGCGTTTCGTCACGCCCGACAGTGTTGGCGCGCAGGGGCGGTGCGGTCAAACCTGATTCCGCAACCATTCGATGACGGATCGTGACGGCGATGACAACGATGACAGCCGCGCCGAGGTAGCTCAAGCCCTGCCGCGTGTCGTGCCCGAAGCTCGCGTAGGCGACGTACGAGGCGAGCGGTACGGCGATCCACTCGGGGCGGCGGGCGAGTGCCGCGAGGGCGATCAGCGGGAGGCCGTACCACGGGTACGTCGGTGTGGCGATCAGCAGCGCCGCGCCGTACAGCCAGCAGCAGGTGAGGGCGATCGGGTCCCGCCGGGTGCGGTGGAAGGCGAGTGCGGCAAGGGCCAGGGCGAGGACCGCGGCGACGAGTTGGCGGGGCCCAGGAGGCAGCAGGAGCGCGAGAATCGCCGATCGCGAGCTGCCGTCCTCGAACCCTTCCTGGTCCAGGTAGCCGGGCAGGAACCCGAGTACCAAGATGCCGACGGCAAGGACGTGCGGGAGGTACGACGCAATGAAGGTGCCGACGGCAAGCATCGGCCGTCGGGTGCGGAACGCGGGGAGCAGCAACAGGGGGAGGAGTTTGACGCTGCTGGCCGCCCCGAGTAGGACGGCGGCGAGTTTCGGGCGGCGTGCGGTGGTGACGACGGCCGCCGTGATCAGCAGGGCGGCGAGGACGTCGATATGGGCAGCGTTGCCTGCCTCCAGAGCGACGATCGGTGACCAACCCCACAAGGCGGCCCAGCGTGGGTTCTGTACGGCGAGTAGCCAGGTGAGTGCGATCGCGAGCAACGCCGCCGCGATCTGGAGTCCCAGCGTGCCCGCGGACCACGGAGTGACGAGCGCGGCCACGGCGAAGTACGCCTCGGCGACCGGTGGGTAGATGGTCGGTACTGACGGTCGGTTGATCCGCGTCCGCGCGTCGTCGACGGGTTGCTCGGCCGCATCCGCGGGGATCCCGGTGATCCCCGAGCGATCAGTCGGTGACAGGCCGGGGAAGAGCTTCGGATCCCGCAGCCGCGCCAGCGAGTCGTCCAAGGGCACATGCGCGTACGGCGAGTGTCCGGACAACTGCACGCGGCCGTCCCACACGTACCGATAGGCATCCGTGCTCGTGATCGGCGCATGCAGCAACCCCGGCACCTGACACAGCCCGGCAACGATCACCACCGCGGCGAGACTCAATCCACGCCCGAACCGCCACACCACCGCGAGTACCAGCAGGCTCCCGGTTACGAGCACCACATTCGGCCACCAGTCGAGGTACGCGGCGCCGATGGCTGCGGCAGAGGCTGCTACCGCGACGATGCCGGCGAGTATGCGCATCACGCGGTTCGGCGGAGGGTGAGGAAGGCTCGGTGGCCGGCTCGCCAGTCCTCGGTGGGGTGCAGGCGTGCGGTCCGGGCGTGGGCGATCAGGGCGCGGGCGCCTACTCTTGCCCAGGGCAACGGTAGCGAGTGGCGGCCGGTGGAGCTGCGCAGCACGATCGGTGCGGTGTCGTCGAGTTCGTCGTTGGGATCCACCTCGACGAGGACGATTCCGTCGGGGCGGACCAGCTCGGCGCACCGGCGGAGCAAATCGACGGGAGCACCGCCGATCCCGATGTTCCCGTCCATCAGCAGCACGCTGCCCCAACGCCCCTCGCCCGGCAGCCGGTCCTGCACCGGCCGATGCAGCGCGGCCGCGCCGCGGGAGGTCGTCAACGAGATTGCCCGCGGCGACACGTCGACCCCGAGGGCCGGAATCCCACGCTCCGCCAGCGCGGTCACAATCCGCCCCGGCCCGCACCCAATGTCGAGCACGGGACCTTCGCAGCGGCTCAACGCCAACCGATCGACCTCGTCGGCGGGCGCCTGCCAGCGGTCCAGCTCCGACAGCGACGGCAGCGTCCGCCCATCGATGCCGGTAGCAACAACATGCGCCGTACCGCCGAGCGCCTGCTCGAACAGCAGTCCCGGATGCGCCGCGTGCTGCAGCCGTCGGTACAGCCGCGAGACGCGCAACGCCGGGAACTCGGCCGCGAGGTGCGCCGCGTCGCGTGGCGTGTCCATGTCCCGCAGCGTCGGCAGCATCAGCACCCGCAGTCCGAGTGACTCGAGTCGCCGCAGCTGATCGAGCCCGGTGTGATCGGTCGACATCGGTACGCCGACCAGCGCGCGACGATCCGGGACACGGAGCCCGAGACACCAGTACCCGCCGTCCTCGGTCAGCCCGAGCACAGCGTCGTACCCGAACCAGTGGAAGTCGAGCAGTTCGGGCCGGAGCTGCGGTGTGTCCATCCCCACGAGCAGCATCGGCGAGCCGGCGTACGCGTCCTCGAACGCGGCGGCGAGCCGTTCGTCGAGTCCCGCGCCGCGCTGGCAGATGACCTCGAATCCGGCCGGCAGCCAGGGGCCCGGATCACCCTCGAGCGCGAGGACCCGCCGCGACGCGGGCGCCGACCGGACCGCGCTCAGCGTGTCGACGAGCGACGCCCGGGCCAGCGCGGCCGCCTCGTGCGCGGTGAACTCGGTCTGCAGCCGGGTCTTCACCCGCCCCGGCACGGGCTCCTTCGCGATGACGATCAGCGTGCCGCGCGTCATCGGACCAGCACCTTCGACATGTCGAGCACCGCTCGCGCCGCGCCGAGCGGCGTACCGGTGACCTTCGAGCGACCCGAGCGCGGCAGGTAGTCGACGTCGACCTCGGCGATCCGCCAGCCGGCGTCGGCGGCGCGGACCACGGTCTCCAACGGGTACCCGGACCGGCGGTCGGCGAGACCGAGAGCGAGGAGCGCCGTACGGCGGGCCGCGCGCATCGGACCGAGATCGTGCAGCGCAACACCGGTACGCCGCCTGATCCGGCGCGACAGTTCCGCGTTCGCGAGCCGGAGATGCCACGGCCACACCTGCCGCGAGACCGGGCGGCGCCGACCGAGGACGAGATCCCAGTGCCCGGCGACGACCGGAGCAATGACCCGGACGAGCTGTCGCGGATCGAGGGACGCGTCGGCGTCCATCACCGCGACCACGTCGGCCTCGGCAGCCTCCAGACCGGCGTGACACGCGGCGCCGTACCCCTTGACCGGGCACCGTACGACGGTGGCGCCAAGAGCTGCCGCGATCTCGGGGGAACCGTCGGTCGAGCCGTTGTCGACGACGACGGCCCGGACGCCGGGCGGGAGACGTTCGAGGATCCAGGGCAGGGCGGCCGCCTCGTTCAGGCACGGCAGGACGAGATCGACGGACATTCTTCGACGGTAAGGACGCGGGCCCTCTCGCGGCGCCGGTTCCTGGCTACGGGTTGCTTACGGCGTACTGCGGGACGGTGCTGATGCGGCTCGCGACCACGGGGAGGATCTACGCTCTGAGCGTGGCTACTCGTGTGCTCGTCGTCGATGACGACCCGACCGTGTCCAATGTCGTCTCGGCGTACCTGACCAAGGCCGGGTACGACGCCCGCGTGGTGGCGGACGGCGTCTCGGCCGTCGAGGTCTGGCAGCAGTGGAAGCCGTCTGTCGTCGTGCTGGACGTGATGCTGCCCGGTCTGTCCGGTCTCGAGGTACTGCGCCGGATGCGCGCCGCAGACGACAGCGCGGCGGTGATCATGTTGTCCGCGCGCGGCGAGGAGGAGGACCGGCTGGTCGGCCTCGAGGTCGGCGCGGACGACTACGTGGTCAAGCCGTTCAGCCCGCGCGAGCTGACGTTGCGGGTGCAGGCGATGGTCCGGCGCGAGGAGCGGCTGGCCGGGCTGGACCTGACGCCGACCAAGCTGAGCGCCGGGCCGGTGATGGTCGACACCGCGGCGCGGCGGGCGTTCCTGAACGACGCGGAGCTGTCGCTGACGCACCGCGAGTTCGACCTGCTCGCGTACCTGGTCGCGCACGCCGGCAAGGCCTACACCAAGGCCGAGCTGCTGCGCCGGGTGTGGGGCTGGGACTTCGGCGACTCCTCGACCGTCACCGTGCACGTGCGGCGGCTGCGGGAGAAGATCGAGGTCGACCCGTCCGACCCGAAGCTGGTCCTGACCGTGCCGCGGACCGGGTACCTGTTCGCCGGTGACGCCTGATGAACAAGGACATGGCCACGATCATGGCGCTCACCACGCTGTGGACCTTGGTGGTCGCGGCGATCGGGGCGGCGGTGCTGTGGCAGTTCCGGCGGCGCTCGTTGCGCGTGACAGTGATCGTTGCCGGCCTGGCACCGATGGCGGCCGCGCTGGCCGCCGTGCTGCAGAGCGTCCGGGCGATGTTCATCTCCGAGCACGACTCGTGGGTCGTGTTGTGGACGCTGGCGTTCGCGTCCCTGCTCGGTCTGGTGATGTCGCTGCTGCTCGGGCAGTGGATCAGCAGCGGGTCGCGGGATGTCGGCCGGCGGTTGCGGCAGCTCGGGACGTCCTACGAGCCGACCGAGGCTGCGGCTGGGGCTGTGCCTGCCGAGCTCGCGGATCTGACGAACGAACTGGAGATGACCCGGCAGAAACTCGCTGCGTCGCACGATCGGGAGCGGGCGCTGGAGGCGAGCCGGCGGGAGCTCGTGGCGTTCATGTCCCACGACCTGCGGACGCCGCTGGCCGGGTTGCGAGCGGTCTCCGAGGGGCTCGAGGACGGCGTGATCGACGACGTACCGGGTGCGTTGCGGCAGATGCGGTCGACGGTGGATCGAATGACCGGACTGGTGGACGACTTGTTCGAGCTGTCCCGGTTGTCGGCGGATCCGCTGCCGCGGCGGCGGTCGGCGGTCAGTCTGCGGGAGCTGGCCGAGGACGTCGCGGGGGAGAACAACGAGCACGCGCGGGCGGAGGGCGTCCGGCTGGCGGTGTCGACGCCGCACGACGACGATCGGCTCGCGGTGCAAGGTGATCCGGACGAGTTGACCCGCGCGGTGACGAACCTGGTGGGCAACGCGATCCGGCATACGGCCGCGGGTGGTACGGTCACGGTGTCGGTCGATCGTGAGCCCGACGGGCGGGTCAAGCTCGCGGTCACCGACGGGTGCGGTGGGATTCCGGCCGACGATCTGGAGCGGGTGTTCGATGTCGGCTGGCGTGGCGACGAGCAGCGGACCCCTTCGGCTGCCGAGGGCCGCTCGAGTGGCGGCGGTCTCGGGCTGGCGATCGCGCGGGGTGTCGTCGAGTCCCACGAGGGGAAGATTGCCGTCAGCAATGTCGACGGTGGCTGTGCGTTCCAGATCGACCTTCCGGCCTCAGCCGGCAGCCGAGCCGAGTAGGTCCGAGAGACCCGCGGTCAGGTCGTACGCCGGCTTCCAGCCCAGCTCGTGCTTGAGGCGGTCCGACGACGCGGTGATGTGGCGGACGTCGCCGAGGCGGTACTCGCCGGTGACGATCGGCGGTGCGCCGCCGTACGCCCGGGACAGCTCAGCGGCGACCTCACCGATCGTGGTGACGGTTCCGCTGCCGACGTTGTATGCCCGGAACGAGGGCTGATCCGGTAGCGCGGCGGTCGACAGCGTGACGGCAGTTGCGATGTCGTGGACGTGAACGAAGTCGCGGCGCTGGCCGCCGTCCTCGAAGACCCGGGGCGTGTCCCCGCGTTCGAGGGCGGAGCGGAAGATCGCGGCGACCCCGGCGTACGGCGTGTTGCGCGGCATACCGGGGCCGTAGACATTGTGGAAGCGCAGCGCGGTGACCCGCCCGCCCGTTTCGCGGGCCCAGGTGGCGGCTAGGTGCTCGCCGTTGAGTTTGCTGGCCGCGTAGGCGTTCCGCGGATCCGGTACGGCGTCCTCGGTGACGAGTCCTGGTTCCAGCGGCGCACCGCAGTACGGGCAGGGCGGTTCGAAGCGGCCGTTGTCGAGGTCCTCGGTACGGCGTGGTCCCGGCGCGACCTGTCCGTGGGTGGGGCAGTCGTAGCGACCTTCGCCGTACACGACCATCGAGCTCGCGTAGACGAGGTTCCGGATGGTGCCGAGGGACTTCAGGAGGACCGCCGTACCGAGGCTGTTGGTGGAGACGTAGTCGTCGATGTCGTCGAGATTGACGCCTAGTCCCACCTTCGCGGCCAGATGGATGACGGTGTCGATGCCGTTGAACGTTCGTTGGTCGCGGATGTCGCCGACGATCAGGCCGGGGCGGGGCTCCGGGCGGTGCGCGTGGACGTCCGGACGGAACGAGTCGAGGACCGTGACTTCGTGGCCCTCGGCAAGGAGTTGGGCGTGGACGTGGGTGCCGATGAAGCCGGCGCCGCCGGTGAGCAGAACTCTCATCGCGCGTCCCGGCAGGTGCAGTCCGCGTCCGGTTTCGGGAGCTGACCGATCACGTCCTGGAGCAGCCCTCGCAAGCGCTCGATGCTGTGCTCGAACGCAGCGAACACCTCGGCCTGCGTCACGCCGCTGCCGCTCTCGACGCCCGCGTCGTGGTCGGTGACGACGGCGATCGACGTGTAACACAGGCCGAGCTCGCGGGCGATCGCCGCCTCGGGAGCGCCCGTCATGCCGACCACCGACCAGCCTTGCGCGGCGTGCCACTGCGACTCGGCGCGAGTCGAGAACCGCGGGCCGTTGATCACCACCATCGTCCCCTCGGGTACGACGTTGCCGGTGGCAATCACCGTGGCCCGGCCTACGGGACAGTACGGGTCGGCCGCCGAGGTGTGGACGACCGGCGCTTCGTCGTACACCGTGTGCTCGCGGCCCCAGGTGCGGTCGACGTACTGATCGGGGACGACGAACGTGCCTGGGGTGAGCTCGGGTTTCAGCGAGCCGACCGCGCACGGGGCGAGGACCTGGCGGACGCCGAGCTCGCGGAGCGCCCACAAGTTGGCGCGATAGTTGACCCGGTGCGGCGGGAACTGGTGGTCGGTGCCGTGCCGCGGGATGAACGCGACCTGCCGCCCGTCGAGGTCCCCGACCACCGGCGCCGCACTGGGCGCGCCGAACGGGGTGTCGACCGGGACGGTCTCCGTGTCGGTCAGGAACGTGTAGAAACCGGAGCCGCCGATCACGCCGATGTCAGCCATAGCGACGACGCTAGTGCCGTTCCGCGCCGCGACTACGGGATCCGGCCGGACCGTCAGCGCTCCGTAAGGGGTGATCGAATGGGGGCGTGGAGATCTCCTGGGCGCTGTTCATGGGCGGCGCGGTGGTGCTGCTGCTCGGCGCCTACGCGAGCTGGACGGCCGGGCGGCTCGATCGTCTGCACGCCCGGGCCGACCTGGCCCGGGCGACGCTGGAGAAGGAACTGGCCCAGCGCTCCGCGTTGGTCGCCGAGCTGGCCGGCGCCGACATCCTCGACCCGGCGTCGTCGCTTCTGCTGCTCGACGCCGCACACCGGGCCCGGGCCGCCTCGCTGGACCCGATGGAGGCGCGTGAGCAGGCGGAGTCGGCGCTCTCCCGCGCGGTCCATGCCACCAGCACCGATGTCGAGCCGTGGGCCGGCGAACTGAACCTCGCGATGCGCCGCGTGCAACTCGCCCGGCGCTTCCACAATGACGTCGTAGTGTCGACCCGGGACCTCCGGCAGCGCCGGCTGGTCCTGTGGTTCCGGCTGGCCGGCCGAGCCTCGATGCCTGCCACGATCGAGCTCGAGGACGGCGACTGAGGAGAGGGCGGATGTGAGCGGCTTCGAGGAGGACGTCGAGCGGTACCGGCACGAGCTGCGGGTGCACTGTTACCGGATGCTCGGGTCGTACGACGAGGCCGAGGACCTGGTGCAGGAGACGTTCCTGCGGGCGTGGCGGGGGCTCGACGACTTCGAGGGGCGGTCGTCGGTGCGAGCCTGGCTGTACCGGATCGCGACCAACGCGTGCATCGACGTACGGCGTCCTCGGCGGGTGCTGCCGTACCAGTTGGAGCCTGCGTCGTTTCCTGCCACCGCGTTGCCGGCGCGGGAGGACGTGCCGTGGCTGCAGCCGTTTCCCGACGTACTGCTGGATCGTGCTGAGGAGCCGGACTCGGTGACGATTCGGCGCGAGACGATCGAGCTCGCGTTCCTGATCGCCATCCAGCACCTGCCACCGCGGCAGCGCGCCGTATTGATCTTCCGTGACGTCCTAGGCTGGTCGGCCCGCGAGACCGCCGCGGCCGTCGACCTGTCGGTGGCGGCCGTCAACTCCGCCCTGCAACGCGCCCGCCCGGTCCTCCGCGAGCACCTACCACCGCACCGCGCCGAATGGTCCGCCCGCGACTCATCCGACGACGAACGCAAACTCCTGCACCGCTACATGACCGCCTGGGACGCCGCCGACCCGTCAGCGCTGGCGGCCCTGATGCACGAGGACATCCGCATCACCATGCCGCCGTACCCCTTCTGGTTCGAAGGCCGCACCGACGCCCTCCGATCGCTCACCCCCAACCTGACCCCCGCCTACCGCGGCCACTGGCGCTTCCTCCCCACGAGGGTCAACCGCCAGCCAACCCTCGCCGCCTACCTCAAACCTCCAACCGCAACCACCTACCACCTCTTCGCCCTCGACATCTTCCGCCTCGAGTCCGGCCGCATAGCCGAAATAACCGCCTTCGAAACCACCAACCCCCACCCCTACAACCTCCCGGAAACCCTGTGACGGAAGGGAAGGGGCAGACGCCGTTTTCGCTCGGGGTTTTGCGTTTGCGGTGTGCCACGGGGGACGGCTACTTGGCGTCGGCGTAGGTCTGGACGGTTGCGGTGGTGAAGGCGAAGTTGGTGGGGGTTGCACCGAAGGTGAGTGTGCCGGCGCGGTCGCCGGCGGACTGGATCGCTTCGGTGACCGTGGCGGCCTCGTCGGCGGGGCAGTGCACGATGACTTCGTCGTGCTGGAAGAAGACGAGCTCGGCCTTGAGCGCCGTGAGCGCCTGACGCAACGCGGCGAGCATCAGCAGCGCCCAGTCCGCGGCGGAACCCTGGACGACGAAGTTGCGGGTGAAGCGACCGCGGGCGCGGGCGTGCCGCGGGTCGGTCTCGGGGACGTCCGCGGCAGGGCCTTCGAGGAGCGCGGCGTCGAGCGCGTGACCGGCCGGTGGGCAGGTGCGGCCGAGGTACGTCCGTACGAGCCGGCCCTCCTCACCGAGGCGCGCGGCGTCGTCGACGTACGCGACCGCTCGGGGGAATCGTTTGCGGAGCATCGCCAGGTTCTTCAGGCCGTCGCCCGACGTCTGCCCGTAGATCGCACCCAGTACGGCGATCTTCGCCTGCGCGCGGTCACCCGAGAACGCGCGATCCGAGACCGCCTTGTACAGATCGCCGGCGTCGCTCGCGACCTCCATCAGCGCGGGATCGCGGGAGATCGCGGCGAGGATCCGCGGCTCGAGCTGCGACGCGTCCGCGACGACCAGCCGCCAGCCCGGGTCGGCGACCACCGCCCGCCGGATCACCTTCGGGATCTGCAGACCTCCACCACCGTTGGTGATCCACCGCCCCGAAACCGTCCCACCCGGCACGAACCCGGGCCGGAACCGCCCGTCGTGCACCCAGTCGTGCAACCAGCTCCAGCCGTTCGCCGTGTAGATCCGGTAGAGCTTCTTGTACTCGATCAGCGGCGGCACGGCCGGATGGTCGATGTGCTCCAGCTCCCACCGCCGCGTCGTCTTCACCTGGTACCCGGCCTGCTTGAACGCCTTCAGTACGTCGGCGGGCAGCTCCGGCCGCACCCGATGCCCGAACGCCGCCGAGATCTCGTCGGCGAGCTCGGTCAACCGCCGCGGCTCACCCGTCCCGCCGAACCGTTCGCCGAGCAGCTCGCTCAGCACCTCACGATGCGCGTCCGCACTCCACGGCAACCCCGCGCGGTCCATCTCGGCGGCGATCAGCATCGCCGACGATTCCGATGCCGTGAGCAACCGCATGCGATCCGGGTACTCCGCGAGGGCGTGCCGGCGGAGCTGGTCGGCGTACACCCTCAAGAGCGCCTGGAACGGGATCGGCTCCGCCGGGATGTCGAACAGCGACGACTGCTCACCCGGTACGACGGCGCGCAACGGCGGATCGGGTGGGACCGGGGCACCGCTCAGCCGGGCCCAGGCGGCGGCCGCGGAGCGTGGCTCGCCGAGCCGGCCCTCGTGGCCGAGCAGAAGGCCCTCGGTGTTCTCGAGGTCGTAGCAGCGCTCGACCCGCACGCCGGCGGTGAGCAGCCGCGGGTAGATCTCCGCGGACGAGCGCCAGACCCAGCGAGTCACCTGCGGCCGGGAGGCGACGGCCGTGGCCAGATCGGGCTCGTGCCGGATCTCGCCGGCCGGCTGCCCGTCCGGATGCAGCGCGACAAGCGTCGCCCCACCCCCGTCCTCCGGGGCAATCGCCCACCGCTCGTCCATGTCCAAATCCTCACATCCCCCACCGACACTGGGAGACCATGAGGCCAGTTGTGGGAGGCTGGACTTATGTGGCGGGTGGGGGATCTGGAGTCGGCGGACGGGACGAAGACCGAGCAGGTCGAGGGGCTGGTGCTCCGGCGGATCGAGCGGGGTGACCTGTCGATCGGTTCCCGGTTGCCGTCGGAGCGGGTGCTCGCGGAGCGGCTCGGGGTGAGTCGCGTGACGGTCGTCCGCGCGTTGGAGAACCTGCGGCGGGACGGCGTACTGGAGACCAAGCGGGGCTCAGGCACCGTCGTGCGGCCGCTGGACAGGTTGCTGGACCCGGTGGCGCCCGCGTCCACGGTGACGGCGGGAGACCAGCCGGTGCTGGACCTCCGCTTCGCGACGACCGCGGCGCCGCATGACGTGGCCGAGGCGGTGGCGCAGATCATGCAGGACGAGCTGCCGCAAGCGATGGGCGGCGACGGTCCACCACCTGGCGGCTCGCAAGAGCTGAGGGCCGCCCTGGCCGAGCGGCTCACCAGAGAGGGCGTGCCGACCGAACCGGACCAGCTGACCCTCACAGTCGGCGCAGCAGCCGGACTGAACGCGGCACTGGCCGGTCTGGACCTCGGACCAGGCGTAGCGATCACCGAGACCCCGACGTACCCGGCTGCCTTTGATCTGCTGCGGAAGCACCGCCTGGACGTAGCAGGCTGGCCCGCCGGCGTCTGGGACACCGACCAGCTCGCGCACCTCTGCCGACGGCACCGCCCGAAGGTCATCTACCTCCAGGCCGACAACCACAACCCAACCGGCCTGAGCCTCCCCGCCGATCGACGCCAGGCCGTCGTGGAGATTGCCCGCAGGTACGGCGCTGCGCTGATCAGCGACGAGACGATGCGACCACTCTGGCTGGCCAGTGGGGACCAGGCTGACCCATTGAGCCGCTACCCGCGCACGGTCAGCGTCGGCTCGCTCTCCAAGACGGTCTGGGGCGGACTGCGCGTCGGGTGGGTCCGCACCGGCAAGCAGCTCCGCAGGCGCATCAACACGGCCGCACAGCTCAGCGTGGCGTCACCGAGTGCGCTGGACGACCTGCTGGCGCGGGCGATCGTCCAGAAGCTCGACAAGGTGATCAGCAGACGGCGTACCCGGCTGCGCGCCAATCTGGCGGCTCTGGAGACCGGACTGAAGTCGCTCAACGGTGTGGCATGGGCCACGCCCACAGGCGGTATGACGCTGTGGCTCGAGCTGACCGAGACCAGAGCGCGCCGTGTGCTGGAGGCGGCCCGGGAACAGGGCCTGCTGCTCGGCGCCGGTGACCTGTTCACGCCGGACGGGACCGACCGGCGGCACATCCGGATCCCGTTCACGGCCCCGCCGGCCACGCTCCGGCTGGTGGTCGCGCGACTGGGGGAGGCGATGAGTCAGTCCACTTGATCCGGAGTGGACTGAAGTCTGGTGCCCGGTAGCTCCTAATCTGGACAGCGAGCCCCACCACCAGGAGGAATGCAGTGACCGAGAACCAGACCCCGCAGCCGGAGACCGGCACCGCCAAGGTGAAGCGCGGGATGGCGGAGATGCTCAAGGGCGGCGTGATCATGGACGTCGTCACCGCTGAGCAGGCCAAGATCGCCGAGGACGCCGGCGCGGTCGCGGTGATGGCGCTGGAGCGGGTCCCGGCCGACATCCGCGCCCAGGGCGGCGTCTCCCGGATGAGCGACCCGGACATGATCGACAGCATCATCAACGCGGTGTCGATCCCGGTGATGGCCAAGGCCCGGATCGGTCACTTCGTCGAGGCACAGGTGCTGCAGAGCCTCGGGGTGGACTACATCGACGAGTCCGAGGTGCTCACCCCGGCCGACTACGCGAACCACATCGACAAGTGGAACTTCACCGTTCCCTTCGTCTGTGGCGCGACCAACCTGGGTGAGGCGCTGCGCCGGATCACCGAGGGCGCGGCGATGATCCGCTCCAAGGGCGAGGCCGGCACCGGTGACGTCTCGAACGCCACCACCCACATGCGCCAGATCCGCCAGGAGCTCCGCAAGCTGCAGAGCCTGCCGGAGGACGAGCTGTACGTCGCCGCGAAGGAACTGCAGGCGCCGTACGAGCTGGTCAAGGAGGTCGCGCTGGCCGGCAAGCTCCCGGTGGTGCTGTTCACCGCCGGCGGGATCGCCACCCCGGCCGACGCCGCGATGATGATGCAGCTCGGCGCCGAGGGCGTGTTCGTCGGCTCGGGCATCTTCAAGTCCGGCAACCCGGCGCAGCGCGCCGAGGCGATCGTCAAGGCCACCACGTTCTACGACGACCCCGACGTACTCGCCAAGGTTTCCCGCGGTCTGGGCGAGGCGATGGTCGGCATCAACGTCGACGAGATCCCGCAGCCGCACCGCCTCGCCGAGCGCGGCTGGTAACGCGAACAACGGACGCGCTGACCCGGGCCACCCCTTCGGTGGTCCGGGTCGGTTAGCGTCGGGGCGTGCTGCTGCCTGAATCGTCGGTACCGGGGGCGGACCTGCCTGTCCGCGAGGTCTTGCCTGCCACGGTCGACGCGGTGCGTTCACGCGGTACGGCGGTAGTGGTCGCCCCACCTGGTTCCGGGAAGACCTCGCTGTTGCCGCTGGCATTGGGCGACGCGCTCGGCGGCACGATCATCGTCGCCGAGCCGCGCAGGATGGCGACGCGTGCGGCCGCGGCCCGGTTGGCGACGCTGGTCGGCGAACCGCTCGGGCAGCGGATCGGCTACGCGATGCGCGGTGAACGCAGCGGCGGTCGAGGACTCCGCGTCGAGGTGGTGACGACGGGGCTCCTCGTACGGCGTCTGCAGCAGGACCCGGAGCTCCCGGGGGCGTCGGCGATCGTGATCGACGAGTGCCACGAGCGGCACCTCGATGCCGATCTGTTGCTCGCGCTCTGCGTCGACGTCCGGGCGAATCTTCGGGAGGACCTGGCGATCGTCGCGACGTCGGCGACCGCGGACACGGTCAGGATGAGTCGCGCGTTGGGCACCGAGGCTCCGGCGCCGGTGATCACGGCGTCGGCGGCGCTATTCGACGTGGCCGTCGAGTGGGCCCCACCACCGGTTCCCGTGCCGCTGCTACCGGGCGGACGGGTCGACCCGCGCCTGCTGGATCACGTCGCAGCTGTCGTTCAGCGTGCATTGACCGAGAACGACGGCGACATCCTCGTGTTCGTCCCGGGGGAGGCCGAGATCAACGGGGTGACCCGCCGGTTGGCCGGTCAGAACGTCCTGCCCTTGTACGGTCGCCAGTCACGGGCCGAGCAGGACCGCGCGCTGGCGCCGTCCGCCACTCGCCGGATCGTGGTCACGACGTCGGTTGCGGAGAGTTCGCTGACGGTGCCCGGGGTTCGTGTCGTGGTCGACTCGGGTCTGGCCCGGGAGCCGCGGACCGATCAGTCCCGTGGGCTTGGTGCGCTGGTCACCTGCAGGGTGTCGAGATCGTCGGCCGACCAGCGAGCGGGCCGCGCTGGGCGGGAGGCGCCGGGCCGGGTCTATCGGTGCTGGTCCGCCACCGACCACGCGCATCTCGACGACCACCCGGCGCCGGAGATCGCGATCGCCGATCTGGCAGGCTTCGCCCTCGACCTCGCGGCGTGGGGCGCGCCAGGTGGTGACGGTCTGGTCTTGCTCGAGGCGCCGCCGGTCGTGGCGATGACCGCGGCAACGGAACTGCTGCGCCGTCTCGATGCCGTTGACGACAACGGCCGGATCACCGAGCGGGGACGGCGAATGGCGGCGATCGGGGTGCATCCCCGGTTGGCTCGCGCGTTGCTGGACGGTACGCCGCGGGTCGGCGCCGAGCGGGCCCGCGAGGTCGTGGCGATGCTCTCGGACGACTCCGGCCGCGCGTTCGGCGATGATCTGCCGGCCCGTTGGCGAGCGCTGCGCCGCGGCGAGGACCGCGGAACTACGGCCCGCTGGCGAGAAGAAACGAAGCGCCTCGGCCGAGGGCTGACGCTCGGCGATCAGCTGGGTGGAGACCGAGGAACGCGCGCAGTTCCCGATGATCTTGCTGTCGGGGTTGTCGTGGGGCTGGCGTATCCGGACCGGATCGCGAGGATTCGGGCGGCCGACTCAGCGACGTACCAGATGTCCGGGGGTACGGGCGCTGCGCTGGATCCCGAGTCGCCGCTGCGGACCACGCCCTGGCTGGCGATCGCTGTTGCGGACCGGGCGCCTGGTCGCGCCGACGCCCGGATCCGTTCTGCGGCGCCGATCGATGAGCAGACGGCGCGCGACATCGCGGGCGACCTCGTCTCGACCAGCGACCAGATCCGCTGGGACGACGGTCGAATCGTGACGCGGCGCGTCGAGACATTCGGTGCGATCGTGCTCAACGACGTACCGCTGGCGAAGCCCGATCGGCTGCTCGTCCAAGCGGCTGTGCGAGACGGCATCCGGCGCAGCGGTCTTTCCGTACTGCGTTGGTCGGAGGCCGCACTCGCCTTACGGGAACGACTCGCGTTCTGCCACGCGCACCTCGGAGACCCGTGGCCGGCGGTCGATGACGCGGCATTGCTGGAAAGTCTCGACGAATGGCTGGGTACCGAGCTCGCCTCGGTGCGCCGCGCAGGCGATCTCGCCCGCATCGACGTGGCGTCGGCGCTCCGGCGACTCCTGCCATGGCCCGCGGCATCGCGGCTCGGCGAACTCGCACCCGAACGGCTCCAGGTCCCCTCGGGCTCCGAGGTGCGTCTCGCGTACGACGGCGCCGAGCCGCCGGTGCTCGCGGTGAAACTGCAGGAAGTCTTCGGCTGGACTGCCACTCCAGCCGTCGCGGACGGCCGAGTTCCGGTTGTTCTGCACCTACTGTCGCCCGCGCGGCGACCGGTCGCGATCACGAGCGATCTCGCCTCGTTCTGGAAGCAGGGCTATCCCCAGGTCCGCGCCGATCTGCGAGCCCGCTACCCCCGTCATCCGTGGCCGGAAGATCCACTCACCGCCGTCCCGACCAAGCGAGTCAAACCGCGCCGGTGAATCGATTGATCTGCTGTGCAATGAGGATTGTCAGGACAAGTTCCGGGCGATTTCCGGCGCTGGGGAATGGTCACTCCGAGGTCACGAATTGGGATCGGATTCGGCGCGTCTGTCGCGGTGCTGAGGTAGGAAGGCGAGCGTGGGGGCGTGCTGCGCAGACGTCGTTGGGGTTGGTTCGCCGATGATCGTCGGGTCCGGGACTCGCCGTCCCGAGGCTTGACGCCGCACGACTTTGGCAAAGACAATGCGTAATGATCTCGGGCGCAGTAGTGCGCCGAAGTGCGCTTTACTGCCAATATCGTGCAATATCGTGCGCTGGAAGGTGAGCAATCAGCCGCGACGAGGGCCGGCCGGCTGTGGACCGGGGGACGCTCACCACAAGGGGTAGGTGTCATCAGCACCGTCGGGAATCTAGTGAGAAGAGGCAAGACCAGATGAGCGAGACCAGCAAGATCGGACGTCGGAGTCTCCTGCGGGGGAGCCTGGCGGCGGCCGCGGTGCTTCCCCTCAGCGGTGCACTCGCCAGCTGCGCGGCCAGTGGCAGCAACGACAACAACCAGCAGAGCGGGACGAAGAGCTCGGACAACCCGTTCGGTATGGCGGACAAGTCCACCGTCGACGCCGTGATCTTCAACGGTGGGTACGGCTACGACTATGTGACCTTCGCGGCCAACATCGTGCAGCAGAAGCAGTCGGGCTCGACGGTCAAGGTTTCGCCGTCCACGCAGATCGCCCAGCAGCTGCAGCCGCGCTTCGTCGGCGGCAACCCGCCGGACCTGATCGACAACTCCGGCGCGAACCAGATCGGCTTCAACACGATCCTGGACCAGCTGGAGACCCTCGACGACGTCTTCGAGGCGAACAACTACGAGGGCAAGAAGATCTCCGACACGCTGTACGCGGGCGTCAAGGAGCCGGGCACCTTCGGCGACAAGTTCGTCGCGATCAACTACGTGCTGACGCTCTACGGCCTCTGGTACTCCGACAGCCTGTTCAAGGCCAACGGCTGGACCCCGCCGAAGACGTACGACGAGCTGCTCGACCTGGGCGCCAAGGCCAAGGCGAAGAACAAGTACCTGTTCGTCTGGGGCAAGGAAGCCGCGACGTACTACCAGACCCTGGCCGTCGACTCGGCGATCAAGGAAGGTGGCGACGACGTCCGCCTGTCACTCGGCAACCTCGAGGGCGACTGCTGGTCGAAGCCGCAGATCCAGGGCGTCTTCAAGGCCATGGAGACGATGGTCAAGAACGGGTACTTCGTCCCCGGTGGCGCCGGCACCCAGTTCACCGCCGCGCAGGCCAAGTGGAGCAACGACCAGCTCGCGATCCTGTACCCGTCGGGTTCCTGGATCGAGAACGAGATGAAGAAGGCCACCAAGACCGGCTTCGAGATGAAGGGCATCCCGGAGCCGACGCTGACCGCCAACTCGAAGCTGCCGTACGAGACGCTGCGCAGCGCGGCCGGTGAGCCGTTCATCGTCCCGTCCAAGGGCAAGAACGTGGCCGGTGGCAAGGAAGTCCTGCGGGCCATGCTGTCCAAGGACGCGGCGACCAACTTCGCCAAGACCCGGCTCGCGCCGACCATCGTCAAGGGCCTGGTGCCCGCGGACGGGTTCGGTTCGACCGCCCTGCAGTCGCAGACGCAGATGCTGGACGCCGCCGGCACCAACGTCTTCGACTACCAGTTCGTCAACCTGTACGGCACGAACCCCGACCAGCTGGTGGTCTGGAACTCGTTCCTGTCCGGCCAGCTCGACGCGGCCGGCCTGACGAAGGGCCTGCAGCAGATCACCGACAAGGTGCGCAACGACAGCTCCGTCAAGAAGATCCCGGTCACGAAGTGACCGTGTCGCAAGATGTCGCCCCGGGTGCCGGACCCAAGCGGTCCGGCACCCGGCGGCGCCGGCCGCTGACCTTCGACCGGGTCAGCTTCATGGTCGTGTTCCTCGGCCTGCCGCTGGCGATCTTCGTGATCTTCGTGGTCTCCCCGTTCGTGCAGGCGCTGTACTACTCGCTGACGGACTGGTCGGGATTCTCCTCCGGGATGCACTTCATCGGCTTCGACAACTACGTCAAGCTGTTCCACGACGACATCTTCCTGAAGGCCGTCCGCAACAACATCGAGCTCGCCATCGTGGTGCCGTTGGTGACCATCGTGCTGGCGCTGACGCTGGCCACGCTGGTGACGATCGGCGGCTCGGGGACCGGGACCGTCCGCGGGTTGAAGAACTCCGGCTACTACCGGATCGTCTCGTTCTTCCCGTACGTGATCCCCGCGATCGTGATCGGCCTGATCTGGGCCCAGGTGTTCACCCCGGCCTCGGGCATCCTGGACGCCGTACTGTCGAAGATCGGGCTGCACCAGTTCGAGAACTACGCCTGGCTCGGTGACGCCCGGACGGCGATGCCGGCCTCGATGTTCGTGATGATCTGGGGCTTCGTCGGCTTCTACATGGTGCTGTTCATCGCGGCCATCCGGGGCATCGACCCCGAGGTGTTCGAGGCCGCGCGGATCGACGGTGCCGGCCGGTTCCGGACCGCGGTGGGGATCACCCTGCCGCTGATCCGGGACAACGTGCAGACGGCGTACATCTATCTCGGCATCGCCGCGCTGGACGCGTTCGTCTACATGCAGGCGCTGAACCCTGGCGGTGGTCCGCAGAACTCGACCCTCGTCATGCCCCAGCAACTGTTCACCACAGCGTTCACCAAGGGTCAGTTCGGCTACTCGACCGCGATGGGCGTGATCCTGGCCGCCGTGACGATGCTGTTCGCGTTCGTGGTCTTCCTGGTCAACTATCTGACCGGCGGACGTGAGCGAAAGGTACGCCGATGACAACCACCGCCGACCGGACCGAACTGGCCCCGGCGTCCCGTGCGCACGGCCAGGGAAAGCGGGAGGGCAAGGGCGTCGCGGCGACCGCCCACATCGCGCTGATCCTGTGGTCGCTGCTGGTGATCCTGCCCCTGCTGTGGACGCTGCTGTCCTCGTTCAAGTCGACGCAGGAGGTGCTGGGCAACCCCCTGGCGCTGCCGAGCAAGCTGCACTTCAGCAACTACGCCAACGCCTGGACGACGGCCGGGATCGGTCGCTACTTCCTGAACACGGTGGTCGTCGTCGGCTGCGCGCTGGTGCTGGTGATGGTCCTCGGCGCGATGTGCGCGTACGTGCTGGCCAGGTTCTCGTTCCCCGGCAACCGGCTGATCTACTACTCGATGCTGGCGGGGCTGACGTTCCCGGTCTTCCTGGCGATCGTGCCACTGTTCTTCGTGCTGAAGAACCTCTCGCTGCTGAACACCCTGCCAGGGCTGATCATCACGTACGTCGCGTTCGCGCTGCCGTTCACCGTCTTCTTCCTGCACTCGTTCTTCAAGGCCCTGCCGGGAGAGGTGTACGAGGCGGCGCAGATCGACGGCGCCGGTGAGTGGCGCACGTTCTTCCAGGTGATGCTGCCGATGGCGCGCCCCGGGATGGCGTCGGTCGCCATCTTCAACTTCCTGGGCCTGTGGAACCAGTTCTTGCTCCCCGTCGCCCTGAATACTGACTCGAAGAACTACGTGCTCTCCCAGGGCATGGCGTCGTTCGCGTCGCAGGCCGGTTACGCGGTGGACTTCGGCGCGTTGTTCGCGGCCGTGGTGATCACCGTCGCGCCGGTGCTGGTCGTCTACATCATCTTCCAGCGTCAGCTGCAGGTCTCCGCGACCGCCGGAGGAGTGAAGTAGCCGGCTCGACTACGCTGGTCGGTATGCATGTGGACGAGCGGACCGCCCGGGAACTGCGTGGCCTGGCCCGCGTCCTGGTGCGGTCCGGGTACGCCGACCACGCGGCGATCACCGCCGCGCTGACCGAAGCGGTCCAGGAGGACGCCCCGTCGATGGACGCGGCGTCCCTGGTCCCGCTGCTGATCGGCGAGGCCGTGATGGACCTCGACGCCGAGGCGGCCGACTGGCCCGTGACCACGGATCCGGACCGACTGGACGCCGTACTCGCGGAGCTGGAGTCCCGAGGGCTGGTGGTGGTCCGGTACACGTCGGACCACCACGACGCGCGGCAGCGGCTCGAGGCCGCGGCGAGTCCTCAAGGGGTGGTGTTCTTCACCGACACCGACGTCTGGCACGCGGTCGACTTCGGGATGCTGGAGCTCAAGGTCTGGCATCCCGACACCGCGAACGTGGCGCCCGGCGACCCGCTGCTGGAGGACGTGCTGGAGCTCCTGAACCGCCACGACCTGCCCGCCGTGTTCGACGAGGGCCGCATCGAGGTCACGCTCGACTGGCAACGGAGAGTGACACTGTGACGGTCATCGGCGTGTTCGCGCTGCAGGGGAACGTGCGCGAGCACCTCGCGATGCTGACCGAGGTCGGCGTCGAGGCTCGGCCGGTACGCCGTCCGTCCGAGCTGGCGCAGGTCGACGCGATGGTGCTGCCGGGCGGCGAGTCATCCACGATGGACAAGCTGGCCCGCTCGTTCGAGCTGTTCGAGCCGTTGCAGAAGCGGATCGCCGACGGGATGCCGGTGTTCGGTACCTGCGCCGGGATGATCATGCTCGCGGACGAGATCACCGGCGGGATCACGGGCCAGGAGACGCTCGGCGGGCTGGACGTCACGGTCCGCCGGAACGCGTTCGGGCGGCAGGTCGACTCGTTCGAGGCCGACCTGGAGTTCGCGGCATTCGACACGCCGTACCACGCGGTGTTCATCCGGGCACCGTGGGTGGAGCGGGTCGGTCGGGACGTCGAGGTACTGTCGACAGTGAGCTCGGGCCCCGCCACGGGTAGGATCGTCGCGGTCCGCCACGATCGGCTGCTGGCCACGTCGTTCCATCCGGAGATGACCGGGGACGCCAGGCTGCACGGGTACTTCGCCGATCTGGTCCGGAGCCGCTGAGTCGTTGTTGTAGGTAGAAGGGTTGGGTTCGCCATGTCAGGCCACTCCAAGTGGGCCACCACGAAGCACAAGAAAGCCGTCATCGACGCGAAGCGCGGCAAGCTCTTCGCGAAGTTGATCAAGAACATCGAGGTGGCCGCCCGGATGGGCGGTGGCGACCCTGGCGGGAACCCGACCCTGTACGACGCCATCCAGAAGGCGAAGAAGTCGTCGGTCCCGAACGACAACATCGACCGCGCGGTCAAGCGTGGTTCCGGGGCCGAGGCCGGCGGTGCGGAGTACCAGACGATCATGTACGAGGGCTACGGCCCGAACGGCGTGGCGATGCTGGTCGAGTGTCTGACCGACAACCGGAACCGGGCCGCCGCCGACGTCCGGACCGCGATGTCGCGCAACGGCGGTTCGCTCGCCGACCCGAACTCGGTCGCGTACATGTTCAACCGCAAGGGCGTCATCGTCGTCGCGAAGGACCAGGACGGGAAGTCGCTGTCCGAGGACGACGTGATGGAGGCCGTGCTCGAGGCCGGCGCCGACGAGGTGAACGACCTGGGTGAGTCCTGGGAGATCGTCACCGAGGCCACCGACATGGTCGCGGCCCGGACGGCGCTGCAGGACGCCGGCATCGACTACGACTCCGCCGACGTCCAGTTCGTCCCGTCGATGACGGTGGAACTGGACGCCGACGGCGCCGGCAAGATCTTCCGCCTGATCGACGCCCTCGAGGACAGCGACGACGTCCAGAACGTCTACGCCAACTTCGACGTGAGTGACGAGATCATGGCCGAGGTCGGCTGACCCGAGTCACTTCCCGGAGACCCCGCCGACTGCCGAAGCCGTCAGCGGTTGTACGCCGAGAGCCAGTACCGCCCTGGCTGCCGGCCACCTCATGGGTTGACGATCTGGTTGCCGACCAGGGCGAGGGTTTGGATCGCGGCCAGGCCGTAGAGGGCCGTGGTGTTGGTGGAGACCCATTTCGCGGACTTGGTCGGGTTGAGGGTGGTCGTGACGTCGTCGGCGCTCCACGGGAGGTTCGGGCCGTAGCCGTCGCCGGTGTAGAACTCCTTCCAGGCACGCGCTGCCAGGTCGTCGCGGTTCAGGCGGACAGCGGCGTACGCCGTCAGTCGGGCGTGACCCTGGCGCAGGATGAGGTTGCCGAAGTACGCGCCGCACTCGGCGGTCTGCTCCGCACGGGTGCCGTTGAACAAGCGGCAGTACTGCAGCCACGCGGACTCGAACGCCGGCATGTCCACCAGATCGATCAGCTCGGCGCACATCTCCACCTCGCCGAACATGGCACTCAGGTGCGACACACTCACCGTCTTAGCCGTCACCGGCGCGAAACGACCGGTGTCGAGGTCGTAGAGCCCACTGCCGGTCACGAAGCCGTTCGGCATCGCCCCGATCGTCTCCATCGTCCCGAGCAGCTTGGCCTTCGCCACATCCGCCTTGGGCCCCTGGCGTTCCCACTCGGTCAGCCACGCCGCCGCCAGACCACTCCAGTCGGTACCGAGGCCGATGGACAGCGCATGCGGGTCAGGTGTGTACGGCGCGGTCCTGATCTTCCGGATCGGGTCCAGCACCAGGAACGTCTTGTCCGAGTCGACCAGCTCGGACAGCAGGTCGCCAGTACGCTCGTCAGCCGTCAGGAAGTAGTAGAACCGCCGGTACGCCGCCGTACTGATCCGCTGCTGTTTCGCGCTGTCCGCCCAGTGCTGTACGCCGTGCCGTGTACCCAGGCCGGCCCACTGGCCAAGGTGATAGACGTCGACCTCACCAGTGTGTCGCGTCATCGCCTCGGCGAACCGGAAGATGTCGGCACGTCCGGAGCGCAGGAACGCGTACCAGAGCCACAGGTCGGGGGAGAGCTCCGAGTTGTCCCACGCGTACCCGCCGACGTCGTACCGCCACACCTGCCGGTCCTCGTCGAACGTGTGCATGATGTCGCCGTAGTCCCAGAACCCGTACCAGTGCCGTGACTCGACCTGACCGCGGTAGTAGTCGAACAAGAAGTCCAGATGGTCCTCGATGGACTTCTTGGCCGGCACCGATCGGTCCACCGGCGTGAACAGCCCACCGAACACCCGAGTGCTCACCAGATGGTCCACAGGGTTGATCAGCTGCGGTGGAGTGCGCACCTGGTCCGCCATGTCGCCCAGCCGTGCTGCGGTGGGCGTAGCCGCCAGCGCCCAGAACGTGAGCTCCGCAGTACGGGCGATGCCGTACGGCGTACCGAATCCGGGCTCGTGGTCCTCGTAGGTGATCTCGAGCGCGTCGAGCTGCTTCGCGTACGTGTCCTCGCCCAGGCCGTCGTGGTAGAAGCGCGTGTCCATTGCGCCGGCGGCCGGAGACCACAGCCAGACGGTGACCTCGGCGTCGTCGCTCGCCGCGTTCCGGATGTCGAGCTGGGTCGGGTGCCGTTGCCAGAAATCCCTGAGTCCGAAGGCGAATCCACCGCTGACACCACCGACGTACCCGAGGCCGGACGCCCGCTTGCCCTGGTCCACCGAGATCCACCCGCGACCTGTGCCGGTTCGCTTCTTGACGGTGAACCCGTCCGCGTTCAACTGGCTCAGTGAGTAGTCGCTCCACTCCGGGATCCACTGCAGTCGCGACGTCACTCGCTGGTCCCACGTCGACGGGCCGGCCAGCTTCGTCCCGGCGACCTGGGCGGCGCGTATGGCGGCACCGGGGTCACGCCGCAGACCGGTGATCCCCTTCACTGCCTCGGACACCATGCCGTGGCCCTCGCCGACGAACCGGACGTGCCGGTCGTACGCCGCATCGCGCATCGGCACCGAGAACCGCACGCCGAGTCCCGCGATGTAGTCCTTCTGGCCGTCCCGGTCGTAGACGAACGTGTGCACCATCCGCACGTTCTCCGCGCCGGCCGTGAAGTACAGCCGGACCGAGAACGGCAACCAGGTCAGGCCCTTGCGCGACTTGTGCCGCCCTTGGATCCGGACGACGGCACGCACCGGACCGGACTGCTCCACGGTGACGTTCGTGATGTCGCTGGTGTACTGCTCGCGGACCGCGCCGCCGTCTTCGTCGTCGGCGATCTTGTCCTGCTTGAGGTTGACCAGCTGACCCTTGTGCGCGATCAGCACGTCACCGCGCCAGATGTGGCTGATCAGGTCGGTGCCACTCTTGCGGATCCGGGTCTTGATGACGCCGGTGTCGACGTCGACGTACAGCTTCTCGTCCTGCACCGTGACGGGCCGCGCGGGCGCGGTCGCCGTACCAGGGCCGAGTGAGTAGGACTCGGTCGGTGCTTCCACTGCGATCGAATGTGCACTCCACTTCAGCGAACCGTCCGGCCAGTAGGCGGTCGGCCAGCTCTGCAGCGGTACGTCGGTACCGTCGGCCGCCTTGAGTGCGAAGGACTGGTTCGCCGGTACGGCGCCCTTCGGCCACGGCGTACCCCAGGTCGTGACAGCTGCCGTTGTCGGCTTGCCTTCGAGCCAGCTGAGCTTCACGTCCGGGGTTGCCGCCGCCGCGGCGGGCTGGATGTTGTCGAGCAGGGACACCGCAGGTACTGCGGCCATACCTGCTAGGACAGTGCGTCGGGAGACCTCCATGCCGTTCCACCTCTGTCGTGTCGGTGTTCGGGGATCAGGGACAGGTTCTGGATCGCTGCGAGCGCGTACTGCGCCGCGCCGTTGGTACTGATGAACGCCGCCTCGTCGACCGGCATCAGGCCGCCGTCGACCGGAGTGGTTCGCCACTCCGTCTCGCGTTGCATCGCATTGCGGTTGAGTTGGTCGCCTTCGTCGAGGAAGAACTTGCGCCAGGCCAGCCGGGCGAGCTCCGGGTTCCCCGTGCGAGCCGCGGCGTACGCCGCCAGTCGGCTGTGCGCCTGGACCAGTGAGATGCCTTGAAGGGGCTGACCGACCTCTGCGGTCTGCTCCTCCGCGGAGAGCAGGTACAGCCGGCAGTAGTCCAGCCAAGCCTTCTCGAACCCGGGTACGTCGAGGTCCAGGTCGATGAGCTCGGAACAGAGCTCGGGCAGACCGAACAGCGAGGACAGGTGGGACACCGCGATGCCTCGCCGGCTGGTGTCGAAGCGTCCGGTCGTGAGGTCGAGCCGTGCGTTGCCGGTCAAGAAGCCGTAGTGCAGTGCGGCGATGTCGGACATGGTTCCCAGGAGCCGGGCACGTGCTCGCTCGTCACCGTGCCGCTCCCACCGCGTGAGCCAGGCAGCAGCCAGTGCACCCCAGTCCACGCCCAGCTCGATCGACAGCGCGTGGGGGTCGGGGGAGTAGACATCCGGCCGTACCTTGCGCTGCGGGTCCACCGCGAGGAACGTCTCCTCGACGGCCGCCAGCTCGTCGAGTAGGTCGCCGGTCCGCTCGTCAGCGGTCAGGTAGTAGTAGAAGCGCCGGTAGATCGCACTGGAGATGCGCACCTGCTTGCAGCTACAGCCCCAGTGCTGCACGTTGTGCCGCGACCCCAGACCCTTCCAGCGTCCCAGGTGATGTACGTCGACCTCGCCGGTGTGCCTGGTCATCGACTCGGCGAATCGGAACACGTCCGCACGGCCCGTCCGCAGGTACTGGTACCAGAGCCACAGGTCGGGCGAGAGCTCCGAGTTGTCCCAGGCGTACCCACCCACGTCGTACCGCCAGGTGTGCCGGTCGCTGTCGTAGGTGTGCATGACGTCGCCATAGTCCCAGAACCCGTACCAGCGGCGTTGCTCGCGTTGACCCACGTAGTACCCGAAGAGGAAGTTGAGCCGGGCTTCGATGTCCTGGTGGTCAGCGGTCGGCAGACTCCACGTGCCGAACAAACCTGCATCGAGGAGGCGGGCTGGTGATGCTGTGAGGAGTCCGGGGGAGTTGAGGAGGGCTACGTGTTCGGACAGCTCTTCAGCCGACGGTGTGGCGTCGTGGACGCGCAAGGTGAGCTCATGGGTGCGTGCGACACCGTGAGCGTTGCCGAAGCCCGGCTCGTAGTCCTCGTAGGTGATCTCGAGTCCTTCGAGCTGCTCGGCGTACGTGTCCTGGTCCATGCCGTCGTGCCAGTAGCGGACGTCCATGGCGGGCGCACTGGGCGACCACATCCACACTGTCGCGGTGGCGAGGTCAGTGGCGGCATTTCGGATGTCGAGGCGGGTTGGGTGCAGTTTCCAGAAGTCGCGGAGTCCGAAACCCAGTCCGCCGCTGGCGCCGCCGACGTACCCGTAGCCGGGTGCTCTGGTGCCGGCTGGGATGGTGACCCACCCCTGTCCCGGTCCGGTGCGTTTGCGCAGGGTGAAGCCGTCAGCGCTGCTCTGGTCGAGGGTGTAGTCGTTCCACTGCGGGATGAGGTGCAGGCGGTCGGCCACCTCGGGGTTGGGGATCGTTGTGACGTCACGGCCGGCCACCTGGGTACGCCGTACCCCCTCGCCCGGATCGCGACGCAAGCCGGTCAGACCGCGTACTGCCTCGGTCAGGAACCCGGACGGACCCGCCAGCCGGATGTGGCGGTTGTGCGGATCGTCGCGCATCACCACGTCCGCACTGAGACCGAGACCGGCCAGGAAGTCCTGGTCCGGATCCCCGTCCCACACGAAGCTGTGGACCACCCGTACGTCGGTGGCACCCGCGTAGAAGTACAGCCGCACCGAGAACGGCAGCCAGTCGCCGTGCTTGCCGGTGAGCTTCACAACAGCCCGTACCGGCCCGTCCTGCTCGACCGTGATGCTGTCCACGGTCGCCGTCGTCTGCTCTCGCGTTCCGCCCAGGTCGTCGGTCGGTGCGCTCTGCCGGAGACTCACCAGCCGTACGTCGCGCACCACCTCCTGACCGTCATAGGTGATCGAGGCAACCAGCCCGGGCTGTCGCAGTACCCACGTGACGGCGCCTGTCGACACGCGCACCTCGCCGTCGGCCCGCTCGACCTGCACCGGCTGACTCGGCGTCGCTGGTTCGCCAGGCACCAGTTCGTACGACGACTCCGGTCGCTCGGACGGACCGATCGCGTGAGCGGACCACTTGACCGACCCGTCCGGCCATGTAGCGGTCGTCCAGCTCTGCACCGGCGTACCGTCGGCCAACGCGAACCGGGTGCCCTCGGCAACTGTTCCACGCGGCCAGGGAACGCCCCAGGAAACGCCCTGTCGACAAGGAGTCTCCAACCATTGCAGCGTCGTCATTCCTTCACCGATCCGATCAGCACGCCCTTCGCGAAGTGTTTCTGCAGGAACGGGTAGAAGAAGAGGATCGGGAGCGTCGCCACCACCACGACCGCGAACTTCAGGCCCTGCTCCGGGAACGTCACCGTCTCCAGTTGCTGCAGCACGTTCGCCGAGTCCGCGTTCGCGGCGGTGAGCTGGCGGACGATCATCTGCAGCGTCCACTTCTTGTTGTCGTCGATGTAGAGCAATGGCGACATGTAGTCGTTCCAGATCCCGACCGCGTAGAACAGCGAGAACGTCGCGATGATCGGTTTCGACAACGGCAGCACGATCCGCAGGAACACGTTCAGCTCGTTGCAGCCGTCGATCCGGGCCGCTTCCTCGAGCGCCTCGGGCAGCTCCTGGAAGAAGCTCTTCACGACGATCAGGTAGAACGGGTTGATCGCAAGCGGCAGGATCAGCGCCCAGTAGCTGTCCAGCAGCCCCAGGTTCCGCACGACGAGGTAGGTCGGGATCATGCCGCCGCTGAACACCAGCGTGAAGATCACCAGGTTCAGTACCAGCGTCCGTCCCGGCAGGAACCGTTTCGCCAGCGGATACGCCATGGTCAGCGTGAGCAGCAGCTGGATGACGGTGCCGACGGCGGTCACCGCGACCGTGGTCAGCAACGCCCGGACGAACGTGTCGGTCGAGAAGATGTAGTGGTACGTGTCGGTGACGAACTTGTGCGGCCACAGGAAGAACGGCCGCGAGCTGATCTCGGACTCGGTCGCGAACGACCCGGCGAGCACGTAGAGCAGCGGCAGCACCGTGACCACGCCGAGCCCGGCCAGCAGCACGGCGTTCAGTACGTCGAACACGCGGCTGCCGACCGAGTCGTAGTACCGCACTCGTTGTTTCATGAATCGTCCCTCTCAGAACAGACCGCGCTGGCCCATGCGCTTGGCCAGCAGGTTGGAGCCGAAGATCAGGACGACGCCGACGACGCCCTTGAACAATCCGACAGCGGTCGCGTAGCTGAACGAGCCCTGGGTGATGCCGATGTAGTAGACGAACGTGTCGAACACGTCCGCGACGTCGCGGTTCAGTGACGTCGTCATCAGCCAGATCTGCTCGAACCCGGAGTCCATCAGGTGCCCGGACGTCAGGATCGCCATCACCACGATCGTCGGCCGGATCGCCGGCAGCGTGATGTGCCAGAACTGCCGCCACCGCCCGGCGCCGTCCACCCGGGCCGCCTCGTACAGCTGCGAGTCCACACCGGCCAGCGCGGCCAGGTAGATGATCGTGCCCCAGCCGGTCTGCTTCCACAGCAGCTGCAGCACGATCAGCGGCCGGAACCACCCGGCCTGCGCCACGTAGTCGGTCTTCTGCCCGCCGACGATGCTGTGGATCCAGTTCGCGATCACGCCGAAGTCCACCGAGAACAGCAGGTAGGTCAGCGACGCGACGATCGTCCAGGACAGGAAGTGCGGGATGTAGACCAGCGACTGCACGGACCGCTTGAGCACGTTGACGCGGAGCTCGTTCAGCAGCAGCGCGACGACGATCGGGGCCGGGAACACGAACACGATCGTCAGTACGGCGAGCAGCAACGTGTTGAACAGCAGCCGCCCGAAGTCCGGGCCGCTGAACAGTTCCTGGAAGTGCTTCAGCCCGACCCATTCACTGCCCGAGTAGCCGAGGAACGGCACATAGTCCTTGAACGCGATCGTCAGTCCGTACATCGGCAGGTACTTGAACACGACGAAGTACGCCAGACCGGGCAGCAGCAACAAGTACAGCCAGCGGTAGCGGACGAGGTCCCGTGGGATGTTCCGGGCGCGGTGGGTGCGCTTCGGGGCGGGCGCCGGCCGCGATTCAGCGGCCGGCTGCACCACCTCTGGCACCAAGTCGGTGGCCATGGATCAGCCGCCGGCCTTGGCGGAGAGGTCGTTGACCTCCTTGGCGATCTGGGTCCCGCCACCGTCGTACCAGCGCTTGATCTGGGCCTTCAGCTGGTCCTCCGTGATCGCACCGGACAGGTACTTGATCCGGGCGTCCGGGATGATCGTGTCGAGCGTCTGACCCTTCGCCACCGAGGTCGGCGCGATGATGCTCAGCGCCGGGTTGAACACCGCGGTCTTCAGGTCCTCGTTCATCAGGACGTCGAACTTCTCCCGCATCGCCCGGCTCGCCTCGTCACTCGGCCGCAGCGCGTACGCGCCCATCCCGACCGACGCCCGCGTCCCGAGCTGGATGAACGCCTTGTCCACGTCGTTCTGGATCGCCTTCACCTTCGGGTCGTCCTGGCCGACCGGTACGGCGTACTGCCCGTCGGCCTTGAAGTTGCGGCCCTCGATCCCGTTCGTGAGCAGGATCGAGCCCTCCTTCGACTCGAGCTTGTCCAGCGTCTGCAGCACCTGGTCGAGTTGCTCCTCGGTCCGGATGTGCTGCTTGGAGATCGCGATCACCATGTTGTAGCCGGTGAACGGGTACGAGTGCTTCTCGCCGTCCGGGCCCTTCAGGTTGCCGACCAGGGTGACCTTGTCGAAGTCCTTCGGGTTCTTCTCCTTGAACAGGTCCAGCAACTGGGTGGCGCGCACGTTGACGTCGATGATCATGCCGCCCTTGCCCTGCACGAACGGGTCGTTCCAGTTCGCGCTGTCCAAGGTCGCGAAGTCCGGGTTCACCAGGCCTTCCTTCACCCAGCCGCGCAGCCACTCGTTGGCCTTCAGGAACTCCGGGGTGTCGAAGCCCGGGACCAGCTTGCCGTCGCGTTCACCCCAGCCGTTCGGGGCGCCGAACCAGGTCTCGATCACGTCGTACGGGCTGGCGCTCGCGTAGCCGCCGGGCCACTTCGGGATGATCAGGCCGTAGGTGTCCTTCTTGCCGTTGCCGTCCGGGTCCTTCTCGGTGAACGCCTTCGCGATCGTGTACAGGTCCTCGACGGTCTGCGGTTCCTTCAGCCCGAGCTTGGCCAGCCAGTCCTTGCGGATCACGATCCCGGACCGCAGCAGCGGCCGGACCCGGTAGATGCCGTAGGTCTTGCCGTTCGTCTGGGTGTTCTTCGCGGTCTGTTCGTTGGCCGGCTTCAGGTTCGGGTACTTGTCGACCTTGCCGGTCAGGTCCCAGAATGCGCCTGCCTCGGCCGCCTTGACGAACGACGGGCTCTTCTCGTTCGCGACCATCACGTCCGGGATCTTGTCCGAGGCGAGGGTGACGTTCGACTTGTCGCCGTACTCCGCGTTCGGCACCCAGGTGATCTGGAGCTTCTTGCCGATCAGTTTCTCGACCGCCTGCTGCAGCTCGCCGTTCGCGGCCGGCGCGGTACCGAACAGCGGCGCCATCACCGTCAGTTCGTTGGTTGCTTCACTGCCCTTGGAATCGCCGCCGCCGGAACAGGCGGATGCGGCGAGCAGCGCCGTGGTCAGCGCGGCGGTGACGGCGGTGACGGCGGTGCGCCGTCGGGAGAAGATGGTCATGAGTTCCCTTTCAGTTACCGCTGGGGTGCAGACGCGCTTCGTTCTCGGCGAAGAAGCGCTGGCAGAGCCAGGTGTCGAGCTGGATCCACGCGCCGCCGGCCAGGACGATCCCGAGCACCGGGAACTTGACCGACCCGTAGGCGATGGACAGCGCGACGAACAGCAGGACCAGGGACGACGCCGGCCGCGCGAGCGCGACCAACGATGCCTTGGGCAACAACGCGCGGACGCCGAGGTCGTAGTGCACGGCCATCGGGAACGCGTACCCGGCGATCAGCCCGAGCACCACGAGCGCTCCGAGACTGGCCAGCCGGGGGAGTGCGGCACCGAGCGCCGCGAAGTACAGGTAGTTGCCGACGAGGACGACGGCGACCACGGCCACCGGCAGCACCACGAGCGTGCCGCGGCGGAACTCACGGCGGAACGCGGTACGGAAGGGGGGGAGTGCATGAAACGATTCACCGAATGACCTGCGTCTGGCCAGCGAATAGGCCGCCAACGTGGCCGGCCCGATACCCAGCGCAACACCACCGAGCAGCGTGAACAGCACCCAGAGCGCATTCAGCTTGATCACCCAAACGACCTCGTCGGCCGCGCCGTACAGCTTGATCGCCCACCCGTCGCCACCCATCACCACCCGCCTCCTTTCGGCCGAAAAGTGATGTGACCGTAAGGTTGAATCGTCTCAATGTCAACACCTCGGAAAGCGTTTGTCAGAGACCGGTCATGGAGATCCGTACGCCGACGTTCACCCAGCACAAACGACCGAGAGCACGCCCCGACGAGAGCCGCGGCGAGCGCGGGGCAGCGAGAGCAGGCGGTGAGCGCGAGAGCGGCGTACCTGCGCTCGCGCTTGAGGGGTTATCCACTCGAATGAGGGGTTCTCTGATGGTGTGGAAGGGGAGAACCCCCTACCCGCGGGGTTATCGGCTCATGTGCGGCGTGGGGTGGCGGTTCGGTGGGCGGGCGAGGCGGCGGAGCGGGCCTGGGCTCACGGTGTGGGGACTGGTGACAAGCAATTTCAGGTCTCCAGTCACCAGTACTTGTGGCAGCCCGCGACGGCTGGCTGCTTGCTGAAGCGTGACCGGGTGGGGAGGCGGGAGTTCGCCTGCCAATTCCGCCTAACCCCCGAGTTCCCTTGCGCCGGTCCCGCGTTACGCCGTACCTGCGGTGCGGCTTCCGGAGCGCGTCGCGCGGGCGGGCGGTGTCGCTCGAGGTACACGGCGGTATCCGGTGGTGCGGCCCCGAGTGCGGCGTACCTGCGCTCGCGGTTCGAGGGGTTGTCCGCTCGGACGAGGGGTTCTCTGGTGGTGCGGAGGGGGAGAAGCCCTTACCTGCGGGGTTATCCGCTCGTACGTGGGCTGGGGTGGCGGTTCGGTGGGTGGGGGAGGTGGCGGAGCGGGCCTGGGGTCACGGTGTGGGGACTGGTGACAAGCAATTTCATGTCTTCAGTCACCACTGCTTGTGGCAGCCCGCGACGGTTGGCGGTTGGTGACACATGACCTCGTGGGCGGGCAGGAACCCGCGTGCCGCGTGTGCGGTACGTCGTGGGGCGCGGGGGCTACGGGGTGGTGATGCGGAGGTTGGCGTAGTCGGCGATTAGGGGGCTCATTTGGCGGAGGCCGAGTTTGCCGCCGGGGAGGGGGTTGGGGTCTTGCCAGGTGAAGGTGACCAAGTCGTTGATGGCGAAGGTGATTTCGCCGTGCTCGACGGAAAGGCGCAGGTGGTACGGGGCCTTGGCGTCGGCTACGTCGGGGATGGGGTCGGCGCCTTGGGCAACTAAGTGGAAGCCGTAGCTTTTGCGGAGGTTGCAGGTGTGGAAGGCGCGTTCGGCCGGCCAGCGGCGGCGGAAGTAGGAGACGTGGTACGTGTCGAGGTCGCCGTGGTGGTACTGCTCGTACGGACCCGTGCGCGGCTGAAGGTCGAAGAGGTCCTCGCCGCGGCGGCCGCGGGCGTGGAAGAACAGGATGCAGAGACCGGGTTCGCGGATCGGCCAGAAGTCCCACTCGACGGTGATGTCGGGCGGGAAGTCCTCCGGGCACCACGCGACGATGTTCGCGTCCTGCCCGTCCTCGGCCGGCCGGCGGCTTTCGAGGCGCAGACGCCCTTGCGGGAACGAGGTTGCGGCGTCGCCCTCGATCCGGAACCCGTCGAGATCAGCCGGGGTCGCGAGCAGGTTCTCGTAGAGCGTCGGCATCAGCGGCGGCGGGTGAAGTCGCTGGATTCGCGGACGATCAGGTCGGGCTGGAAGATCACCTGACGATGCCGGTGCTGGTCCGCGGACTCGACCTCCTCCTGCAGTAACTCCATCGCCGACCGCCCGAGCAACTCGGCCGGCTGCCGGACCGACGACAGGGGTACGGCGGCGGCGCGCGCGAAGTCGATGTCGTCGTACCCGACGATCGCCATGTCGCGGGGGACGCGGAGTCCGGCGACCGCCATCGCCTGCAGGAATCCCAGCGCGAGCAGGTCGTTCGCGAGGAACGCCGCGGTGGGGCGGGAGCGGACCGGGAGCGCGGCGATGCGTTCGCCGATCGCGCGACCCTCGACGACGCCCATCACGTCGACCTCGTACTGCTGGAGGTCGACGTCACTCGCTTCGGCCGCGACCGCGGTGATGCCGGCCTGGCGGTCCTTCACCTGCTGCATCGTGAACGGCCCGCCGACGAAGGCGATCCGGCGATGGCCGGACTCGATCAGGTGCGTACCCGCGAGGCGTCCGCCGAGTTGGTCGTCGACCGAGACCGAGCACAACCCGCGGTCCGCCGTACGGTCGACGAGGACTACCGGCGTACCGCGGTCGACCAGGGCGGACAGGCGTGGATCGCTGCTGTCGAAGGGGGTGATGAGGACGCCGAGCACGCGTTGTTGCTCGAGTTGGTCGAGGTGGTGACCTTCGCGGACCGGGTCGGTCTTGCTGTTGCAGAGCATCACGACCGTGTCGTACTCGGAGGCGAGCGTTTCGGCGCCTTCGGCGAGTGCGGTGAAGAACGGGTTGGCGACGTCGAGTACGACGAGGCCGACGGTGCGGCTGCGGCCGGCGCGGAGGTGGCGCGCGGCCTCGTTCCGCACGAAGCCGAGCGCGGTGATGCTGTCCTGGACGCGCTTGCGGGTCGCCGGCGCGACGATCCCAGGGCGGTTGAGGAAGTTGCTGACCGTCCCGACCGAGACTCCGGCCCGCTGCGCAACCTCCTTGATGCTGGGCGTCGCCATCGTCCCCCGTCCAGCAGCAGTGTCGGTCATCCGCAGTCTAACGAGCCCGAGTTGAATCGTCTAAATCCACCCCGCCACAAGAACCGCAGCCGAGTCAGAAGGTGGCGATCGGGTTGACGGGACTGCCGGACGTCCCCGCGAAGCGGACCGGCGCGACGGCGAGCTGGAAGTCCCACTGGCCGAGCTCGGCGGCCGTCGTCGCGCACGCCTCCAGGTCGCAGTTGTCGAGCAGCCACAGACCCATCGCGACGAGGCTCACCGCGTGCACCGGCATCAGTACGTCGTCGTACCCGGACGGCTGAACGTCCTGGGGCGTGTCGGCTCCGATTAGCGCGACCTCCCGCTCCTGCAGCCACGGCAGGCAGGACGCGTGCCAGCCGGCCTGCGTGATGCCGCCGGCCGGACCAGACTCGTGGCGGGCGCGGCCGTACCCGGTCCGCAGCAGCACCGCGTCGCCCGATCGCACCTGCACACCCTGGCGCCGCTCAGCCTCCTCGAGGTCCTCGGGAAACACGCCTTGCCCGGGTTCCAGCCACGGCACGCCGCGGACCGCTGCGACGTCGAGCAGGACGCCACGGGTGACGATCCCGTTCGCGGCCGCCGTGACGGCCGCCCACGCCGACCCCGTGGTGGCGTCGACGGTCGAGTGCGACCGCCCGTTGTACGTCTTCCCGTCCCAGAAGATGTGGCACGGCGAGTCGACGTGGGTGATCGTATTGCCGTGGAAGAGCAGGCCGAGCCGCTCGTTCGAGAAGCCCCAGCGCCGGTCGGCCTGGAAGGCCGCCGGCATGTGCTCCGCGCCCGGCATATCAGCGGCGCACGGACACACGTTCGTCGCCCGCTCCATCTCTTGCGGTACGGCGACCTCCCACGCGCACGACACGCTCCGGCCGTGGCGCACCGCCCGCGCCGCGGCCAGCCGGACGTCGTCGGTGAGGTGGTTCAGCGTGCCGAACTCGTCGTCGTCGCCCCACCGTCCCCAGTTCGACAGTGTGTCGAAGTACCCGAGCACGTCGTCCTGTGTGGGGATCATGCCTGCATCGACTCCTCCGGTCACGCGGTTCGAGGCAGGCAGGCTATCGGGCCGACGGGCTCTTCCCGGTGATGTGACTCATGGGTAACATTCGGGTATGGCGAGTCAGGTGCTGGGGCTGTGGGAGCGGTTGCGTGGGGTGCCGGGTGGGGAGCGGGTGTTCTCCTGGGGGTTCGCCTGGAAGGCGCCGTACTTCCGGTCGGTGCGGCCGCGGTTCGTGCAGGTGAGTCCGAACTACGCGGCGCTGACCCTGCCGAAGCGGCGCGCCGTGCTGAACCACATCGGGACCGTGCATGCGATTGCCGTGTGCAACGGGTTGGAGGCCGCGATGGGGGCGTTGGCCGAGGCGACGGTCCCGGCCGGCAAGCGGTGGCTGCCCAAGGGTATGGAGGTCGCGTACCTCGCCAAGTCGACGTCGGACCTGACGTGCTCGGCGGAGACCGACCCGGACACCTGGACCGCGGGACCCGACGTACCGGTGCGGGTGAAGGCGACCCGCGACGACGGCACGGTGGTCGTCGACGGCACCATCCATCTCTGGGTAACTGACAAGCAATAACACCGCCGTACGACGTAGGGTCGCCGCGTGACTGATCTGCGGGTGGTTGACGTCGTCGAGGCGCAGTTGGACTCGGTGTGGGAGGTTCGGATCCGGTCGTTCGGGCCGGGTGGCGATCGCGACGAGTGGCGCAAGACGGCGCTCCAGTTCATCGCGGACGGTCGCTACCTCGGTGTCGTCGACGGGGACGAGTTGGTCGCTGCGGCGCGGATCTGGCCGTTCGAGCAGTGGTGGGGCGGGCGGCGGGTGCCGATGGGCGGAGTGGCGGGCGTCGTGGTCGCACCGGAGTACCGCGGTCAGGGTGTCGGCAGCCTGCTGATGCGAGGCGTTCTGCAGCGGTGTGTCGAGAAGGGGTACCCGCTGACGGCGCTGTATCCGGCGACGACTGTTCTCTACCGGCACCTCGGCTACGAGTTCGCGGGCAGCCGCTACAAGTTCTCCTTCCAGTCCGCCGATCTGCGGACCTTGGGCGGCAAAGGTACGGCGGTCCGCAAGGCGAACCGTGCTGACGCCGAGCTGTTCCTGGAGCTGGCCGGGAAGTCGCACGAGACCCGCCGGTCGAACGGTCCGCTGATCTGGCCGACCAGTGAGATCGAGTCCTGGCTCGAGGACGAGGACAACTTCGCGTACGTCGCCGACGACGGCTTCGTCGTCTACAACTGGTCCGACGGCAATCTGGCCGTCGACGAGCTCGTCGCCGGCTCCGAAGAGACCGCTCGGGCCCTCTGGGCGACCGTCGGCTCGGGTGCCTCGATCGCGCGCACGGTGCACGCGTACTGCCCGCCGTTCGACCCGATCCACCTCCTCGCCGAGCACGAGGCGGAGGGCGACGCCAGGATCAACCGCTGGATGCTGCGGCTCATCGACGCGCCGACTGCCATCGCGGGACGTGGGTTCCCTGAGGGCGTCGTACTCGAGGCGGATCTGCGGATCGACGACCCCGAGCTGCCCGTGAACACCGGCGACTGGCACCTGTCGGTCGCCGCCGGAACCGGCCGACTTACCCCGATTGAGTCGTCGAGCGACGCCCTGCGCCTCGGCCCACGCGGTCTGGCCGCCCTGTACGCCGGTATGCCGGTGGCAACCCTCCGCGGCGCCGGCCTGGCGACCGGGGGAGCGGCAGCCGCTGACTCGGCGCTGGACGCGGTCTTCGGCGGCGCGACGCCGTACATGCTCGACTACTTCTGAGTGTCGGCGCGTCGATTTCGGACTGTCCCGGCCCTCCGACTAGGGTTGTCGAACAAACGTTCGGAGGTGGTCCATGCGGGTGCTCGGCGTCGACCCGGGACTGACCCGGTGCGGCCTCGGCGTCGTCGAGGGGACACCGGGGAAGCCGCCGGCGCTGGTCGCCGTCGGGGTGATCCGGACGCCGGCCGATCTGGACGTGTCCAAGCGACTGGTCCGGATCGAGGCGGAGCTCGACGAGTGGCTCGAGCGGCACCAGCCGGACGCGGTCGCGGTCGAGCGGGTGTTCGCCCAGCAGAACGTGCGGACGGTGATGGGCACGGCGCAGGCGTCCGGGGTGGCGATGGTGGTCGCCGCGCGGCGCGGGCTGCCCGTCGCCCTGCACACGCCGAGCGAGGTGAAGGCCGCGGTCACCGGATCCGGCCGGGCGGACAAGGAACAGGTGACCACGATGGTCACTCGGATCCTCAGGCTGAGCGAGCGTCCGACGCCCGCCGACGCCGCCGACGCGCTGGCGCTGGCGATCTGCCACGTCTGGCGTGGTGGCGTCGCGAGCAAGCTGCAGGAGGCGGCGACGAGCCGGTCCAACCTCGAGGCGGCAGCGCAGGCGCAGTCGCGGCTGCAGATGGCGCGGCTGCGGGCCGCGGTGGCCGCTCAGCAGGGCAAGCGGTGAGCAAGCAGTGAGCGCGACGTGAGCAGGCTTGGAGGTTGGCGATGATCGCCTTTGTGCGGGGCCCGGTGGCGGCCATCGGAGTGGACAGTGCCGTCGTCGAGGTCGGGGGAGTGGGCCTGCTCGTGTACTGCGACCCGGGCACGCTCGCCGGGTTGCGCCCGGGGCAAGAGGCGCGGATCTCGACGTCGATGGTGGTTCGTGAGGACTCGCTGACGCTGTACGGGTTCGCGGACGACGACGCGAAGACCACGTTCGAGCTGCTGCAGACCGCGTCCGGTGTCGGGCCGAAGCTCGCCCAGGCAGCGCTTGCGGTGCTCAGCCCGGACCAGTTGCGCCAGGCCGTCGCGACCGAGGATCTCGCCGTACTGGTGAAGGTTCCGGGGATCGGCAAGAAGGGCGCGCAGCGGATCGTGCTGGAGCTGAAGGACAAGATCGGGGCGCCGTCGAAGACGGTGACCGGGCGTCCGCTGCAGGCGCACGAGGCGTGGCGCGACCAGGTGCAGGCCGGTCTGGTCGGCCTGGGCTGGTCGGCACGGGACGCCGAGGACGCCGTCACCGCGGTGTCGCCACTCGCCGCCGACAGCCCGAACCCGTCCGTTCCCGACCTGCTGCGTGCCGCGTTGCGCGTGCTCTCGAAGGCCTAGCCGATGGACGACAACGTGCGCCCCTTGGTCTCCGCGGACGCGGTGGATCTCGAGGAACGCAAGATCGAGTCCGCGCTCCGGCCGCGCACGCTGGCCGAGTTCGGCGGCCAGCGGCGGGTCAGCGAGCAGCTCGAGTTGGTGCTGCACGCCGCCCGCGGGCGTAACCGGGCGCCGGACCACGTGCTGCTGTCCGGCCCGCCTGGGCTCGGGAAGACCACGCTGGCGATGATCATCGCCAGCGAGATGTCCGCGCCGCTGCGGGTGACCAGCGGTCCGGCGATCCAGCACGCCGGCGACCTGGCCGCGATCCTGTCCGGGCTGAACGAGGGCGAAGTCCTGTTCCTGGACGAGATTCACCGGATGTCGCGGCCCGCCGAAGAGCTGCTCTACATGGCGATGGAGGACTTCCGCGTCGACGTGATCGTCGGCAAGGGACCGGGGGCGACCGCGATCCCGCTGGAGATCCCGCCGTTCACGCTGGTCGGGGCGACCACCCGCGCCGGTCTGCTGCCGGGGCCGCTGCGCGACCGCTTCGGGTTCACCGGTCACCTGGAGTTCTACGAGGCGTCCGAGCTGGAGAAGATCGTCAACCGTTCGGCCGCGCTGCTCGAGGTCGACATCACGCCCGAGGGTGCCACCGAGATCGCGTCCCGGTCCCGCGGTACACCGCGGATCGCGAACCGGCTGCTCCGCCGGGTCCGCGACTACGCCGAGGTCCGCGCGGACGGCATCATCACGCTCGCGCTGTCGAAGGCGGCCCTGGATCTGTACGAGGTCGACAAGATGGGCCTGGACCGGCTGGACCGGTCGGTTCTGGACGCCTTGTGCCGCCGGTTCGGGGGCGGACCGGTCGGTCTTTCCACGCTCGCGGTTGCGGTGGGCGAAGAACGTGAGACTGTGGAAGAAGTGGCCGAACCGTTCCTGGTCCGGTCGGGCTATCTTGCCCGTACGCCGCGTGGTCGCGTCGCCACGCCCGCGGCCTGGCGGCACATCGGGCTGAAAGTCCCGAAGGGCGCGACGTTCGCGGACACGCTCTTCGACGCAGACGACGACTGACCGACGAAGGCCTGAGGAGCTCGTCTCCAACTGAAGAACGGTCACCCGGGAACGACCGCGGGCGCCGGAACGTAGACACTCAGTAGTGAGTGACGCAAACGTGACCCGGTGTCATGAGGCACTTGTTGCCGCTCAGGGTTAGACTCCCCGGTGGCCTGACCTCCAGGTCATTCCGCTGCATTCGCGCACTCGCGCAGCGCAGGCATTACAACCGACCGACGAAGGATTCTGAGACCCGATGCAACTCCTCGCCGTACCGATGGCCTCCTCCGGGGGCGGTGGCATCACGCTGCTGCTGCCGCTGATCCTGATCGTCGGAATGATCTGGTTCATGAGCCGCACGCAGAAGAAGCAGCGTCAGCGCCAGGCTGACACCGTCGCGTCGCTCGCGCCTGGCACGAAGGTCGTCACGACCAGCGGCCTGGTCGGCATCGTCGAGGAGACCGACGACGAGTATGTGACGCTGGAGATCTCCGAGGGCGTGCTGGTCCAGGTCGTGAAGGCCGCGGTCGGCCGGGTGATCCCGGACGACGCCGACGAGACCGAGACCGCGACGGAACCGGTCGACGCGGCCGGCGCCGAGGTGGCCGACGAGACCGCGAAGGTCGACGTACCGGACGCGGGCAAGGCCGAGGACAACAAGGCCGACGGCAAGGTGCAGGACGCGCCGAAGCTGCCGCCGACGCACACCGAGAACTGATTTCCGTCCCAACGGCCTGCGGCGCGGCGTTCGGCGTCCCTGTGATGATCCAGTGACGGTACGGCGCGCCCAGAAGTACGAAGGTTGAATCTGACGTGGCAACGACTTCGACATCCCGCCCCGGGCGGAGCCTGATCGCCTTGGCGGTGGTCGTGGTCCTGCTGTTCGGGATCATGGCGCTGACCAAGACCTGGAAGCCCAAGCTCGGGCTGGACCTGCGCGGTGGCACCACCATCACGCTGACCGCCAGCACCATCGACGGCAGCGGCAAGGTGACCGCCGACCAGTTGAACGAGGCGAAGAACATCATCGGCCAGCGGGTCAATGGTGCCGGTGTCGCCGAGTCCGACATCACCACCTCCGGGGCGAACCACATCAACGTGGCTGTCCCCGGTGCCACGAAGGAATCCTTGGTGCAGCAGGTCGGTCAGACCGCGCTGCTGTACTTCCGGGTCGTGTACGACGCCCAGGCCGTGGCGCCGGCCGCGACGCCGACGCCGGCCCCGTCGTCGACGCCGAAGCCCAGTACGACGCCGAAGCCGAGCACGACGCCGAAGGCGAGCGCCACCGTCAAGCCGCCGACGACGTCGACCACGCCGAAGGGCCGGGCCTGGACCAGCGCGCTCGGCAAGGACGCGACGCCGACCCCGACGCCGAAGCCGAGCACCACGCCGACCGCGAAGCCGAGCACCCCGGCGGCGACGCCGTCGACGCCGGCCACCAACGGTGACCCGCTGAAGTACACCCCGGACGCGGCCACCCAGCAGGCGTTCGCGGCGTACAAGTGCGGTGACAAGCAGGTCGACGACCCGAGCAAGCCGATCTTCTCCTGCGACCGCAACGGCCAGTACAAGTACCTGCTCGGCCCGGCGATCCTGAAGGGCACCGACCTGTCGGACGCCTCGGCCGGTATCCCGCAGAACGGCCTGCAGTGGCAGGTCAACTTGAAGTTCACCGGTGAGGGCGGCGACAAGTTCCTCAAGGCCACCACGGCGATCGCGCAGCGCGGCCAGGGCAACAACCTGTTCGCGATCGTGCTCGACGGCGAGACCATCTCGACCCCGAGCGTGGACAGCCCGATCCCGGGCGGTCAGGCGCAGATCACCGGTACCTTCACCGAGGCCGAGGCCCGTGACCTCGCGAACGTCCTGAAGTACGGCGCGCTGCCGGTCAAGTTCGACATCTCCTCGGTCGAGACGGTGTCGCCGCAGCTCGGTGGCGACCAGCTCTCCGCCGGGATCTGGGCCGGTATCGCCGGTCTGGCGCTGGTCGTCGTCTTCTGCTTCCTGTACTACCGCGGTCTCGGCATCGTCGTCGTACTGTCGCTGCTCGCAGCCGGTGTGCTCACCGGAGCGCTGGTCATCTTGCTCGGCAAGGCGATCGGCTTCACGCTGACACTGGCCGGTATCGCGGGTCTGATCGTCGCGGTCGGTATCACGGCGGACTCGTTCATCATCTACTTCGAACGACTACGTGACGAAGTCCGAGAGGGCCGCAGTCTGCGGTCCTCGGTCGAGACCGGCTGGGCCCGCGCCAAGCACACGATCATTGCGGCCGACTCGATCTCGCTGCTCGCCGCGATCGTCCTGTACGTGCTGGCGATCGGCAGCGTCCGTGGCTTCGCGTTCACGCTCGGCCTGACCACGCTGATCGACCTGGTGGTGGTCTTCCTGTTCACCAAGCCGCTGGTCACGCTGCTGGCCCGGACCGACTTCTTCGGTCACGGCCACAAGCTGTCCGGTCTCGATCCGGAGCATCTCGGGGTCGAACGGTTGCCAGGACAGACGAAGCCGTCGGCCCGGCCGCGGAAGACGCCGTCGACGCGCAAGCCGCTGGGAGGGCAGGTCTGATGTCGAAGCTCGGACAGATCGGTGCCAAGCTGCACCGCGGTGAGGTCTCGTACGACTTCATCGGCCACAAGAAGTTCTGGTTCAGCCTCTCGCTCGCCCTGGTCGTCGTCTCGCTGATCGGCCTGTTCGCCCGCGGCCTCGCGCTCGGTATCGAGTTCAAGGGCGGCGTCGAGTACGAGGCGAAGGTCCAGGTCACCGACAGTACGGTGCAGAACTTCGGCGACGCCGTGAAGGCGACCAACGCCAAGGGCCTCGGCGACCCGGTCGTCACCACGATCAACAACGACAAGGTCCGGGTCCAGACCAAGCCGCTCGACCAGAACGACATCGGCCGGGTCCGGGACGCGATCGCCAAGGAGGCCGGGATTCCGGCCGCCCAGGTGACCTCGCAGCAGATCGGCGCCTCCTGGGGGCGGCAGATCGCCGACAAGGCGATCGTGGCGTTGATCGTCTTCCTGGTCCTCGTGTTCGCGGTGATCTGGCTCTACTTCCGAGAAGCCAAGGCCTCCTTGGCCGCCATCATCGCCCTGATCCACGACGTCACGATCACCGTCGGTGTGTACGCGATCATCGGGTTCGACGTCACGCCGGCGACGGTGATCGGCGTACTGACGATCCTCGGTTACTCGCTGTACGACACGGTCGTGGTGTTCGACAAGGTCCGGGAGAACACCCGGGGTATCACTGGGTCCAACCGGTACAGCTACTCGGACGCGACCAACCTGGCCGTCAACCAGACCGTCGTCCGGTCGATCAACACCACGGTCACCGCACTGCTCCCGGTCGGCGCGATCCTCGTCGTCGGCACCGCGGTGCTCGGGACCGGCCCGCTGAAGGACCTCTCGCTGGCCCTGTTCGTCGGTATCGCGGTCGGTGCGTACTCGTCGATCTTCATCGCGCCGGCGCTGCTCGCGACCTTCAAGGAGCGGGAGCCGGGGATGCAGGCGCTGAGCAAGCGAGTTGCGGCGAAGAAGGCCCAGGCGGCTGCGGCGACAGCCGCTCCGGTGCCGGCCACCACTGGAGCAGTCGCTGCCTCGCATTCCGCCGTCCAGGACCGGCCGCGGAAGGCCGATCGGGCGACCGGTGGTTCGGCGCCGACGCCGTCGTCTCGGCCGATGAAGGCGACCGCGGCCGGGCGTCCGCAGCCGACGCGCAAGCCGCGGTCGAAGCGCGGTAAGTGATGCGGTCGCTGGAGCAGGTTCTCGCCGACGGCATCCGCGACATCCGGGACTACCCGCAGGACGGGGTGGTGTTCAAGGACATCACCCCGCTGCTGGCGGACCACACCGGCTTCGCCCAGGTCGTGGAGGCGCTGGCCGCGTCCGGGACCGACGACGACGGTAGGCCGGTGGTCGACAAGGTGGTAGGGATCGAGGCGCGCGGGTTCATCCTCGCCGCCCCGGTCGCGCTCGCACTCGGTGCCGGGTTCGTGCCGGTGCGCAAGAAGGGCAAGCTGCCGGCGGCGACGTACGAGGAGTCGTACGCGCTGGAGTACGGCGAGGCGACCATCGAGGTGCACCAGGACGCGTTCGCGCCGGGTGACCGGGTGCTGGTCATCGACGACGTTCTCGCGACCGGCGGGACGGTCGAGGCCTGCCTGCGGCTGATCCGCCGCTGCGGGGCCGAGGTCGCGGGTACGACGGTGTTGCTCGAGCTGTCGTTCCTCCCGGGGCGCAAGCGCCTCGAGGGCGAGGACGTCACCTCGCTGCTGACTGTCTGATCACACTCTGAGTCTGTCCACGGCCTGTACGGCGAATTTTCGTCGTACAGGCCGTGACCTTCGGGTGACCCGGCGTGTTGTCCACAGGTGGGTCTGCCTCGTTGGGCAAGGCCCTCTAGACTGGTGCTCTGTCGGCGGAGGGACACAAACGTGGGCGAAGACCCGGCGATGACATCTGCGGCGCCGAACGCCGTACCGCAGGAGCCTCCGCGCGCGCCGTCACCGGTGCGGCCGGCTCCGGTGTCGCCGACGCCCGCAGCCCAGCCGCCACGGATCGCGCCGGCCCGGGTCCGCGCCCGTCTGGCCCGCCTCGGCGGCACCCGGCACCCGAACCGGGCGCCGATGCTCGAGCCGCTGTTCCGGGTCGTCCGCGCGACGCACCCGAAGGCCGACCTCGCGATGATCGAGCGTGCCTACCGGACCGCCGAGCGGTACCACACAGGTCAGATGCGCAAGAGCGGTGACGCGTACATCACGCATCCGCTCGCCGTCGCGACGATCCTCGCCGAGCTCGGTATGACCGCGACCACGCTGTGCGCCGCGCTGCTCCACGACACCGTCGAGGACACGCCGTACACGGTGGAAGAGCTGACCCGCGACTTCGGCGAAGAGATCGCCATGCTGGTCGACGGCGTCACCAAGCTCGACAAGGTGCGGTACGGCGAGTCAGCGCAGGCCGAGACCATCCGCAAGATGGTGGTCGCGATGTCGAAGGACATCCGGGTCCTGGTGATCAAGCTGTCCGACCGGCTGCACAACATGCGTACGCTCGGTTCGCTGCGGCAGGAGAAGCAGGAGCGGATCGCCCGCGAGACGCTGGAGATCTACGCCCCGCTGGCGCACCGGCTGGGTATGAACACGATCAAGTGGGAGCTCGAGGACCTGTCGTTCTCGACCCTGCACCCGAAGGTGTACGACGAGATCGTCCGGCTGGTCGCCGAGCGCGCACCGTCCCGCGACGAGTACCTGGCGTCCGTGATCGACCAGGTCCACGAGGACCTGCGCGCCTCGAAGATCAAGGCGACGGTCACCGGCCGGCCGAAGCACTACTACTCGATCTACCAGAAGATGATCGTCCGCGGCCGCGAGTTCGGCGACATCTACGACCTGGTCGGCATCCGGGTCCTGGTCGAGTCGGTCCGCGACTGCTACGCGGCGCTCGGCATCCTGCACGCGCGGTGGAACCCGGTCCCCGGCCGGTTCAAGGACTACATCGCGATGCCGAAGTTCAACATGTACCAGTCGCTGCACACCACGGTGATCGGTCCGCAGGGCAAGCCGGTCGAGCTGCAGATCCGCTCGTTCGCGATGCACCGCCGCGCGGAGTACGGCATCGCCGCGCACTGGAAGTACAAGGAAGACCCGACCACCGCCGCTCCCGCCACGCCGAGTTCCGAGATCGGTGGGCCGAACGACATGCCGTGGGTGCGGCAGCTGGTCGACTGGCAGCGCGAGACCTCCGACCCGTCGGAGTTCCTCGACTCGCTGCGGTTCGAGATCAACAACTCCGAGGTCTACGTCTTCACCCCGCGCGGTGACGTGATGTCGCTGCCGACCGGTTCGTCCCCGGTCGACTTCGCGTATGCGATCCACACCGAGGTCGGACACCGCTGTATCGGTGCCCGCGTCAACGGCCGCCTGGTGCCGCTGGAGAGCACGCTCGAGAACGGTGACGTCGTCGAGGTCTTCACCTCGAAGGCGCAGGGCGCCGGCCCGTCGCGGGACTGGCTGACCTTCGTCAAGAGCCCGCGAGCGCGGAACAAGATCAAGCACTGGTTCTCGAAGGAGCGCCGCGACGAGGCCATCGAGCACGGCAAGGACGCGATCGCGAAGCAGCTCCGCAAGGAGGGCCTGCCGCTGCAGCGCCTGCTCTCGCACGAGACCCTGACCGCGGTCGCCAACTCACTGCGCTACCCCGATGTCACGGGTCTGTACGCCGCGGTCGGCGAGAGTCACGTCAGCGCGCAAGCCGTCGTACGGCGTCTCATCGAGACGTACGGCGGTGAGGAAGGCGCGGCCGAAGACCTCGCCGAGGGCCTGCGGTTGCCGCAGACGCGCGAGCGCCGGAAGCGGACCGCGCGCGGCGACGCCGGTGTCATCGTCAAGGGCGCGACCGACGTGCTCTCGAAGCTGGCCCGGTGTTGTACGCCGGTGCCGGGCGACGAGATCATCGGCTGGGTCACCCGCGGCGCGGGCGTCTCGGTGCACCGGGCGGACTGCGCGAACGTGGAGAACCTGAAGACCCAGCCGGAGCGCATCGTCGAGGTCGAGTGGGCGCCGACCGCCCAGTCCGTCTTCCTGGTCGCCATCCAGGTCGAGGCGTTGGACCGGGCCCGCCTGCTCTCGGACATCACCCGGGTGTTGTCGGACTACCACGTGAACATCCTGTCCGCGGCGTTGACGACGACCCGCGACCGGATCGCGAAGTCCCGGTTCACCTTCGAGATGGGCGATCCGACGCACCTCGGCCACGTCCTCAAGGCGGTCCGTTCCGTCGAGGGCGTCTTCGACGTCTACCGCGTCACGCAGTAGTGGGGAGCAGCTTCGGTCGCGGGCAGGACGACCGCGACCGGCTGTTCCTCTCCAACGGCGGTACCGACGTGTTCCTCGACGTACTGGCGTTGGCGGCGTGTGAGCTGGCGCGGTCCGACTTCGAGCGTCGGTTCGCGTTGCTGCTGTGCAACTCGCGGATCGGAATGGGCAACGACGACTTCGATCTCGACGAGCTGCCATGGTCGGCGGAGTTCATCGCGGAGCGGGAGTTCCTGCTGCGGGTGATCGCGCTGGCGGCGACGGGGTTCCGGTGGGCGATGCTGTCGTACGAGCCGCCGTACGCGGAGGCGCACCTGCGGCAGTACGGCGACGTGGTGCGGGGATACACGCCGCCGGGTGAGGCGGTCGAGGTGGCGCGGATGTGGGACGAGCATCCGCCGGAGCGCGCGTTCGAGCGGTGTGGGCGGCATGGGCTGTTCGTCGGCGATTACCGCGACTGCCGGTTGTGTGCCTGAGAGTTCGCGCCGGGGTTTGTGGCGGGCGGGCAGACTGCGGGTATGAGTGGTTTCGGACGTCGGGGGCTGCTGATCGCAGGGGTGGGTGCGCTTGCCGGCTGCAGCGGGTCGTCGGCCGGGGGAGCTACCTCGCCGTCCTCCTCGCCGTCGTCCACGGCGCCGCCGAGTCCCGCTCCCTCGTCGACAGCACCATCCGCAACCCCATCCAAGGCACCGTCAACGACCACGCCTTCGGTTGCGCTCCCGGCGGTGCGGTCGTGGGTGCCCGGTGCGGGTGAGATCGAGCCCGGGGCGAAGCGCGCCGCCGTCGCCGCCGTGGTGGACCTACTGACCCCGCGGGGTAGCCGAACGGCCGTCGACGTGATCGACGCCCAGTACGGCGGCATCCTGACCGACACCGCCAGCGTTCTGGTCCCGTGCCGCGTCTACACGATCACCAGCGGGCGTGTGGTCACCGGCGGCACCACGGTCGACGTACGGCTGAGCGAATCGAACGGCACGTGGCGCGTCACCTCCACCCACCCAGCTCAGCCAGGCAACCCGACCTCCCAGCTGTCCGCGTCGGCTCGGCAAGTGCTCAGCAGCGAGCGCATCGCCCTACCGCCCGCTTCGGCCGCCGACATCCGCTCCGGTCAGGTCCACGACAGCGTCCTCGCCGCGATGCTCGAGCTGGCCAAGACGTACCGCATCGGCATCAGCGTCATCCGCTCCGGGCACCCGCTGTACGTGTTCGGCACGAACCGCCCCAGCGACCACCCGCGCGGCCGCGCCTTCGACACCTGGGAGATCGACGGCCACCCGGTCGTCTCCCCGTCCACGTCGCGCTCGCTGATCACGTCGTACATGCGCGCCGCCGAAGCCGTGGGCTCCTACAACGTCGGCGGCCCCTACCAACTCTCCGGTACGGCGTTCTTCTCCGACCGCACCCACCACGACCACGTCCACGCCGGCTTCAACAGCTAGCGCTAATCCCACTCCCAGGCGATCCCGACCGTGCCCGGGTCCGCGGACGGTTCGATGGCGTGGACCCGGCTGTCGGGGGTGAGCATCAGCTCGCGCTGCACCAGGTTCGGGCCGGCGGTGTGGCGGCGCCGGATCTCGCTGACGCGGACCGGCAGCGCGGACCGGTCGAACTGCACCTCGAGGACGTAGTGCATCCCGCCCCACTCGCTGAACCGCTGGTAGTCCGTCGACGGCAGCCCGGACCGGTCCTCGACCTCGTAGCGCACGACGGCGGTCTCACCCACCGCGAGCACCCGATCGAGCAGCAACTCACCGAGCATCGCGCCGACCTCGGGGGAGCGGGCCACCCGTCCGGCGCGGCAGCCGCTCAGCGCGCGCAGCGTGAGCAGGTCCGCGTCGCAGCCCGGCTCGCCCTGATGGGCGATGATCAACCGATCGACCGGTTGGACGGCGACCACGCTCTGGATCACCCGCCGGCGCTGTGCGCTTCGGTCCGCGCCGATGTGGATCTCCTCGAGCACGGTGACGTTGCGGAGCCTCCCGTGGGCATCGCGGCGGAGCCGATCGAGCAACCGGGTCAGGGCCTCCGCATAGTCGACGACGGCGTACGGCTGCGGTGTCGTACTCGGCTCGCTCCGGGCCGGTGGGATCCGGACGGTGAGCCAGCCCGGCGGCACCTGCAGCAGCTCCTCGAGCGCGGTGACGGTCGCCAGTGAGTCCTCGCGCGGGACCCGTCGGCCGCTCTGCCAGGTGCTGAGCGTCGCGACACCGACGTGCAGTCCGCGGTCGGCGAGATGTGTACGGATCCGGTTGAGCGCGAGGCCGCGGCGGGCGATCGCATGCCGGAGCGCCTCCGCGAACGGAGCGTCCGGCGCCACCGCAGGAACCGATTCTTCGACCGATCTGACCATCGCTCCACGCTCCTTTGGGGCAGTGTAAACATTCACAGCACCGTCTGACACTGCCTCGTCACCCGCTGTTCACGCCCGATCTGTCGTTCACACCGGGCCCAGGGCCCCGATCCGGCTTCTTGCCGCGCCCCGGCGGCGTCCCGACGATGGACCCCGCCCACTCCCTCGAAGGAGGACACATGCGCAGGCTCCGCCTCAGCCGCTCCTGGTCGTTGCTCCTGGCCACGATTCTCGGACTGGCCACCCTGATCCCGCTCGCGCCGACGGCCGCAGCCGCACCCGCCAGCTACTACCTGAACGTCACCGGCCAGGCCCAGCAGAAGACGAACTGGTGCTGGGCGGCCAGCGGCAACAGCATCGCCGCCTTCTACGGCCGCTCGTACTCCCAGAACCAGTTCTGCAACATGGCCTTCGGCTACAGCACGAACGCCAGCTGCCCGAACAACCAGGCCACGCTCGCGAACGACCAGCGCGCCTTCAGCACGATCGGGATCAGCTCCGGCAGCTACATCTCGGGGACGCTCGCGTTCAGCACGCTGGTCAGCGAGATCGCCGCCGGCCGGCCGGTGATGACGCGGATCGGCTGGACCTCCGGCGGCGGTCACATGATGGACATCATCGGCTACGACTCGTCCGACTCGACGATCGAGTACTACGACCCGTGGCCGGACGACCAGCGCTACAACTACTCGACGTACACCTGGTACCGGTCCAACTCCCAGTTCACCTGGACCCACTCCCTGTACCGGATCGGAGCCTGACATGCGCCGCCCGAAGAACATCCTGCTCCGCGTCGCCGCCGTACTCGCCGCCGGCCTCGGTCTCGCCTTCGCCGCCGCCGGTCCCGCCGGGGCGGCCGGGCCGCAGCCGGTGTCGCCTGCCGAGTTGTCCAAGGCAACGACCGCCGCACACTCGTCCGGCGCCCTCAGCCTGCTCGGCAAAGCCGGCGGTACGGCGAAGTCCGCGGCCGGCCCGTCGGTCGCGCAGGACACGCACCCGATCTACGCGCTGAACCCCGCGTTCGTCCGCGACAAGTCGGCGCCGGTGGCAACGTTCTGGTACGCCGCGACGTCCGCGACCAGAGCTGGTCAAGCCCTGACCGTCTTCACCGCACCGGACGGCCACGGCGGATGGCAGGCCGTGAACGTGGCCTCCGGCAACACCGAGGCCCGGATGGTTGCCGCCGCTCGCGGTGCGGTCGTGTTCACCGAACCCCAGGTCGGTGCGTGGTACGCGTTGAGCTCCACCCAGGTCCGTCCGCTCAACGCCTCCGCCGTCAAGTCGATCGGCGCCAAGCCCATCTCCGTCGGCGCCTACCAGGAGCTCGTCTCGCACCGGTACGCCGACAAGCTGCCGGGCTCGCAGTACAACGAGCTGGGCACGGCCGGCGGATACAACGACGGCGTACCGGCGACCGGTGTGCGGTACAACGAGTCTGTTCCGGCCGCGCCGAAGGCTTGGTACAACGAAGCGATCCTGCCGATCGGTGCAGCAGCCGGTGCGCTCGCCGGTCTCGCCCTCCTGCTGGTCATCGCGCGGCGCGTGAGGACGTCCGCCGCCCGATGACCCCGAGGCCCGGCGGGTCAGGGCGTGCTGCCCCGCCGGGCCCTCATCATGGTTCCCATGGACGAGAACCGGACCGGACGGCTGGTCGACCTTCGCCTGCTCCTGGTCCTCCTCGCCGTCGTCACGGTCGCCCTGGCAGCGTTCGTGCTGACCGCGGTACGGCGTCCCGTCGTACCCGCCGATGCGCCGACCACGAAGGGCGAGGTCGTGAAGATTGACGCCCCGAGCCGAAAAAGCGGAACCCACTGGATCGAGATCGCGTACACGCTTCCGGGCGGTCGCTGGCTCGCATCACGTACCACGCAGTTCCGCGCGGAGGACGCCACCGTCGGCCGTCAGGTCCAGATCCGCTACACGCCCGATCACCCCGAGCGCATCGCGATCGCCGAGGTGACCGAGACCTGGATAAGCCGCTGGCTCCGCACCCTCCTCGCCGCAGCAGCCGAACTGGCGCTGCTGTTCCCCGTACTCCGCCGTTGGCGAGAGCAGCGCATCGGGGTTGCTTAGCATGGTCGGATGCCTTTCCCGGATGAGTTGGGTCCTGCCGTCGCCGTCGTCGACTACAACCCTGATTGGCCGTCCGAGTTCACCCACCTCGCCCGTCGTCTGCGCGCGGCGCTCGGCGACCGAGCGCTCGCCATCGACCACATCGGCTCGACTTCCGTCCCCGGCCTGCCCGCGAAGAACTGCGTCGACGCTCAGGTCCGCGTCGCCGACCTGGGTCCGGACCTCGTCGAACTCATGGAGTCCGTCGGCTTCCGGTGTCGCCCCGAACCGTGGAACCGCTCCGAGATCTCCTTCGGCCAACGCTGCGACAAGCTCGTCTTCGCCCCACCCGTCGGCGAACGCGCCACCAACATCCACCTCCGCCTCGCGACCGGCCCCAACGCCCGCTACGCCCTCCTCTTCCGCGACTACCTCCGCGCCGACACCGAAGCCCGCCGTACCTGGGGCGCCTTCAAGCAACGCCTGGCCCAATCAGTCCCCGACCTCGCCGACTACGGTCAGATCAAAGCCCCCGCCACCGAACTCCTCATGACCAACGCCGAACACTGGGCGACCGGAACGAACTGGTCACCAGCGGCGGGGGAGACGGGGCTGTTGGCACAGGACTGAGCCGACGGCGAGCTCCAACGCCGGATACGAGCCTCACAGGTCCGGTCGGCGCACCGAGATGACGTGCCAGCCGAGCCCTTCCAACTCGGTACGCCGGGTCTCGTCCCGCAACTGTTGCTTCGTCGACGAATGCCAGGCGTCGCTGTCGTACTCGAGCCCCAGCCGCCGCCCGTCGATCACCCGATCGGGATAACCAAGATCGAGCCGATAGCTGCGGCCGTTGCCTTCGACCCGAACCTGGAGATCCGGGCGCGGGAATCCGGCGTCGAAGAGCCGCAGTCGCAGCCACGACTCGCCTGGTGATGCTGCGCGACCGTCGGCGATGCGCACGAGCTGGGCTGCCTGCGAGTTGCTGTCCGCCGCGAAGTACGCAGCTGACGCAGTCTGAAGGTCGTCGATCCGCATCCCGTGCCGGAGCAGTGCGTCGATCGCCGAGAGCGCGAACGGCCGGGGCAGGTGCTTGGCGAGCTCGACCGCCGTGGCCTCTCGCGTGGTCACCTTCAAGCCGTCCACCTCGGTGGTTGGCCGTTCCAGAGAAGTCCAGAGCGGCCGAATGGGCTCAGGGCTCAGCGCCGTCGTGTCGATGCCGTGCAACCACCCGGCCGCAGGACCGCACACCGTGGCCTCGGGAGGTACGACGAGACGCAACGCGTCGGCCCGCAGCTGCGGCGAGTCGGGCACGCGAACGTCGACGTACACGCCCTTCAGGACTGGGCGAATGTCGCCCTGGGCAAGGAGCCAGCGGAGTTTCCGGGGGACTTGGTACGGGCGGAAGGGGAGGCCGCAGAAGTAATACGGGAAGTCGGCTGGGAGCATCCGGACAGGATGACCGAAACGGCTTGTGAGTGCCGGAAGTTGTCCACAGGGGTCAGGCTTGGCGGGTGGGGCGGATCGTGATGTCGCCGATCTCGACGTCGTCGGGTTGCTCGATGGCGAACGCGATCGCGCGGGCCACCGCTTCGGGGCTGATACCGAGGGCTGCCATCGCCTGCTGGGCCTGCGCGCGCTGCTCGGGGTCTTCGACGTAGTCGACGAGCTCGGTTCGCACGTACCCGGGCGAGATCGACGTCGTCCGCAGTACGCCGTCCGTCGACTCCTGCCGCAGTGCTTCGAGCAGTGTGCGTACGGCGTTCTTGGTGCCGGCGTACACGGCCTGCGTCGGCACGATCTTGAGACCCGACGTCGACACCGTGGTGACGAGATGACCGCGACCCTGGCGACGGAACACCGGCAGCGCGGCGGCGATACCGTGCAGCACGCCGCGCAGGTTGACGTCGATCATCGTGTCCCAGTCGTCGACGTCCAGGTCCGCCATCGGCGCGATCCTGGCGACACCGGCGTTGCTCACCAGCACGTCGAGGCGACCGAAGCGATCCACTGCCAGCGCGACCAGCTTCTCGAGGTCGCCGCGCTTGGTGACGTCGACCTCCAGCAGCTCCGCGCGACCACCGTCGGCACGGATCTGTCCCACGATCGCGTCGAGCCGATCGGTACGCCGAGCGCCGAGTACTACGGCGGCTCCACGGCGCGCGAGTTCCGTCACGGTGGCCGCGCCGATGCCGCTGCTGGCGCCGGTGATGGCAACGACCTTGCTGTCGAGTTCGCTCATCGCAGACCTCTCCTGATCTAACCTGACAGTTGTCCGGTTCTTGAGGTCCAACGTACCGGACACTTGTCCACTTCCCCAAGGAGAGGCAGGATCTGTGGCTGCTCGTGAGCTCCGGTCCGACGCGGTCGCCAATCGTCGCCGCATCGTCGACGCCGCACGCGCCGAACTGAGCAAGTCCAACGGCGCGGCCGACGACCTGAAGCTGCACGGGGTCGCGAAGGCGGCCGGCGTGGGGCAGGGCACGCTCTATCGGCACTTCCCGACGCGTGAGCACCTGCTGGCGGAGGTGTACCGCTACGAACTCGGCCAGCTGGTCGACGCCGTGGCACCGCTGTCGGCCGAATACCCGCCGCTGGAGGCGCTGACCAGCTGGCTACGGCGACTCGTCGCGTACGCCCGGGTCAAACGCGGCGTGATGGCCGCGATCGAACTCTCGGCCTGGCAAGACCTCTACTCCGACCAACACGACCGGCTGGACGAGGCGCTGGGCACACTGCTGGACCGCGGCAAGGCCGCGGGTGAGATCCGCCAGGAGGTGGACGCAACCGACGTCATCCTCCTGCTCGGCGCGCTGTCCCGCATCCCGGAGTCCGAATGGGACCAGCGCGCCAACACCGTCGTGACCGTCATCATCGACGGCCTCCGTACGCGCCAACCGGCGGTGCGGGCAGAACCCGGCGTCAGCTAGCTGAAGTCGGTGAGGGCGTTCTGGGCCTGGGTCAGCCACTCGCGGCGGGCCGCGATGGCTTCGCGCGCCTCGGTCGCCTTGCGGGTGTTGCCCTGGGACTCGAACTTCGCGGCCTGCTTCTCCAGGTCGGCGATCAAGGACTGCAGTTGCTTCACCGTCGCCTCGGCGCGGGCGCGGGCCTCCGGGTTGCTCTTGTTCCAGACCTCGTCCTCGGCCGCCTTGACGGCCTGCTCGACCGCTCGCAGCCGGCTGTCGATCGAGCGCATCGAGTCCCGCGGGACCTTGCCGATCTGGTCCCAGCGGTCCAGGTAGTCGCGGAGCTGCTCGCGCGCGACGCGGGCGTCCTCGACCGGCACGATGGTCTCGATCTCGACCAGCAGGGCCTCTTTCGCCTGCAGGTTCTCGACCTGCTCGGCGTTCTCCTCGGCCTGTACGGCGTCCCGCGCGCCGAAGAACTGGTCCTGCGCGGCGCGGAACCGCGCCCACAGCTTGTCGTCCAGCTCGCGCGGTGCCGGCCCGGCGGCCTTCCACTGCCGCATCAGGTCCCGGAAGCGGCCGGACGTCGGCCCCCATTCGTTCGAACCGGCCAGCGTCTCCGCCTCGGCAGCGAGCCGCTCCTTCACCACGGCCGCCTCTTCACGCTTGGAGGACAGCTCCGCGAAGTGCTGCTTGCGATGCCGCGTGTACGTCGTCCGCGCGGACGAGAACCGGTGCCACAGCTCATCGTCGCTGGACTTGTCGAGCCGGGGGAGTGCCTTCCACTCGTCGAGCAGCTCGCGCAGCCGGGTCACGCCGTGCCGCCAGTCCGTGCCGGCCGCGATGGTCTCGGCCTCGGTGGCGATCTTGGTCTTGGCGGAGCGCGCCTCCTCGACCTTCGCCGCGCGCTCGGCCTTGCGCTTCTCGCGCTGCTGGGCGACGAGCGGGGTGAGCGCTTCGAGCCGCGTCATCAGGCCGTCGAGGTCGCCGACCGCCTGCGCCTCTTCGATCGTTCCGGACACCTTCTTGACCGCGGCGCGGGCGTCGTCCGGAGACACCGTGCCTGCCTGGACCCGCTGTTCCAGCAGATCCACCTCGAACGCCAGCGCGTCGTACCGGCGGGTGTAGAAGGCGAGCGCCTCCTCTGGGTTCGCGTCCGGCCATTGGCCGACCGCCCGTTCACCGTCCTTCGTCCGTACGAAGACCGTTCCGTCCTCAGCTACCCGGCCCCAGTTCTCTCCGGCCACAACTCGCCCCTTCCGGCGGTATGCACTGCGCTCGTGCCCATTCTGGTCAGTCCCCGGTCCAACCGCCGAACAGGGCCAACCCTGGGCGCGTCGAGCTGCCTTCTCGACGCTTATCCCTGAACAATCACAAACTCCCAGCTCAGGCGCAACGGTGTTGCGTCACAATCCGGTGCGAACTCACCTGATCCGGACCGGTAGCCTTGGTGGGTCCCGAACTGTTCCAGGAAGGCTTGTCGTGCTCATCGCCGGGTTCCCCGCGGGGTCGTGGGGTACGAACTGCTACGTCGTCGCCACCGGCCAGGGCGCGGAGTGCATCGTGATCGATCCGGGCATGGACGCCACCCCGGGTGTCGAAGAAGTGGTCCGGGAGAACAAGCTCAAACCTGTCGCCGTGCTGCTCACGCACGGTCACATCGACCACATGTTCTCGGTGCTCCCGGTCTGCGGGACGTACGACGCGACCGCCTGGATCCACCCGGACGACCGGTACCTGCTCGCCGACCCGATGGCCGGGATCAGTCCCGAGACGGCCCGGATGCTGCTCGGCGGCAACCACGAGTTCGCCGAGCCGGACGACGTCGCCGAGCTGAAGGACGGGCAGGGCCTGGAGCTCGCGGGCCTGAGTTTCACCGTCGACCACACCCCGGGCCACACGCAGGGGTCGGTCACGTTCACCACGCCGTACGACGGGCCGGAAGACGTGCCCGCGGTGCTGTTCTCCGGTGACGTGTTGTTCGCCGGGTCGATCGGCCGGACGGATCTGCCGGGCGGCGACCATCCGACCATGCTGCATACGTTGGCCACCAAGATCCTGCCGATGCGCGACGAGATCGTCGTCCTGCCGGGTCATGGTGGCCAGACATCGATCGGCCGGGAAAAGGCGACCAACCCCTACTTGCAGGACCTGGAGATACAGAACTTATGAGCAAGGTGACCCCACTCAGCGGGTTTCCCGAGTTTTTGCCGTCTGACCGGATCGTCGAGCTGCAGTTCCTCGACACGATCCGGGAGACCTTCGAGCTGCACGGTTTCGCGTCCATCGAAACCCGCGCGGTCGAGCCGGTCGAGCGCCTGTCCAACCAGGGCGAGGACGCCGACAAGGAGATCTACGGCGTACGCCGCCTCGCGGCCGGCGCCGACGAGGACGCGGCCCTCGGTCTGCACTTCGACCTGACCGTGCCGTTCGCGCGCTACGTCCTGGAGAACAGCGGCAAGCTGGTGTTCCCGTTCCGCCGCTACCAGATCCAGAAGGTCTGGCGCGGCGAACGCCCGCAGGAGGGCCGCTACCGCGAGTTCACCCAGGCGGACATCGACATCATCGACAGCGGCGAGCTGCCGTTCCACTACGAGGTCGAGCTGCCCCTGGTGATCGCGGACGCGTTCCGCAAGCTGCCGATCCCGCCGTTCCGGATCCAGGTGAACACCCGGCAGATCCCGGAGGGTTTCTACCGGGGCCTCGGCATCGAGGACATCACCGGCACGCTCCGGATCGTCGACAAGCTGGACAAGATCGGCGCCGACAAGGTGACCGAGCTGCTGACCGCGGCCGGCCTGTCCGCGGAGACCGCGAAGCAGGTGCTGCGGCTGGCGGAGATCTCGTCGACGGACGCGTCGTTCGCGGATCAGGTTCGCGCGCTCGGTGTCCAGCACGAGATCCTCGACGAGGGCCTGGAGCGGCTGTCGCAGATCATGACGGCCGCGAACGAGCACGCCCCCGGCCTGCTGGTCGCCGACCTGAAGATCGCCCGCGGCCTCGACTACTACACCGGCACCGTCTACGAGACGCAGCTGATCGGTGACGAGGGCTACGGTTCGATCTGCTCCGGCGGCCGGTACGACTCGCTGGCGTCCGACGGCAAGACGACGTACCCGGGTGTCGGGATCTCGATCGGGGTCTCGCGGCTGGTGCACCGGTTGATCAGCAAGGGGCTGCTCACCGCGTCCCGTCGTACGCCGACTGCTGTGCTCGTGGCGTTGACCAGCGAGGACGATCGGGCCGAGGCCATGCGGACCGCGATCCAGCTACGGGCGCGGGGGATTGCGGTGGAGGTGGCGCCGGCGGCCGCGAAGTTCGGGAAGCAGATCAAGTTCGCGGACCGGCGGGGGATCCCGTTCGTCTGGTTCAGCACCGAGAACGGGCCCGAGGTCAAGGACATCCGCAGCGGCGAGCAGGTGCCCGCGGATGCCGCCACCTGGACACCGCCGGCCGAAGACCTCCGTCCCAGTATCGAAGCACTTCCGAAGGAGAACTCGTGATCCGTAACCGTTCCGCAGGTTCGCTGCGCGCGTCCGACGCCGGCGAGACCGTGATCCTGGCGGGCTGGGTGGCGCGGCGACGCGATCACGGCGGCGTGGCGTTCATCGACCTGCGCGACTCGTCCGGCACCGTCCAGGTCGTGATCCGCGACGAGGACGCCGCGCACGGCCTGCGTTCGGAGTACTGCCTGAAGATCGTCGGCGAGGTCTCGCCGCGCCCCGAGGGCAACGCGAACCCGAACCTGCCGACCGGCGAGATCGAGGTGATCGCGACCGAGGTCGAGGTGCTGAACGAGGCCGCCCCGCTGCCGTTCCCGGTCGAGGAGCACCACGCGACGCCGGTGAACGAGGAGATCCGGCTCAAGTACCGGTACCTCGACCTGCGCCGCCAGGGCCCGGGCAGCGCGCTCCGCCTGCGGAGCCAGGTCAACAAGGCGGCCCGCGACGTGCTGGCCGGTCACGACTTCGTCGAGATCGAGACGCCGACGCTGACCAAGTCGACGCCGGAAGGCGCCCGCGACTTCCTGGTCCCGGCGCGCCTGCAGCCGGGCAGCTGGTACGCGCTGCCGCAGTCGCCGCAGCTGTTCAAGCAGCTGCTGATGGTGGCCGGCATGGAGCGCTACTACCAGATCGCCCGCTGCTACCGCGACGAGGACTTCCGCGCCGACCGGCAGCCGGAGTTCACCCAGCTCGACATCGAGATGAGCTTCGTCGACCAGGACGACGTGATCGCGCTGGCCGAGGAGGTCCTCGCGGCGCTCTGGAAGCTCGTCGGGTACGACGTCCAGACGCCGATCCCGCGGATGACGTACGGCGAGGCGATGGCCCGCTTCGGCTCCGACAAGCCCGACCTGCGGATGGGCCTCGAGCTCGTCGAGTGCACGGACTACTTCAAGAACACCCCGTTCCGGGTCTTCCAGGCGCCGTACGTCGGTGCCGTGGTGATGCCGGGTGGCGCCGACCAGCCGCGCAAGCAGCTGGACGCGTGGCAGGACTGGGCCAAGCAGCGCGGCGCCAAGGGCCTCGCGTACGTCCTGGTCGGTCAGGACGGCGAGCTCGGTGGTCCGGTCGCGAAGAACCTGTCCGAGGAGGAGCGCGCGGGCCTCGCCGACCACGTCGGCGCGAAGCCGGGCGACTGCATCTTCTTCGCCGCCGGTCCGGTGAAGTCGTCGCGGGCGCTGCTCGGTGCGGCGCGGCTGGAGATCGGCCGTCGTGGCGGTCTGATCGACGAGTCCGCGTGGTCGTTCGTGTGGGTCGTGGACGCGCCGCTGTTCGAGCCGGCCGACGAGGCGACGGCCGCGGGTGATGTCGCGGTCGGTTCCGGCGCGTGGACCGCCGTACACCATGCCTTCACGTCGCCGAAGCCGGACTCGCTGGAGACGTTCGACACCGACCCGGGGTCGGCGCTGGCGTACGCGTACGACATCGTCTGCAACGGCAACGAGATCGGTGGTGGCTCGATCCGTATCCACCGCGAGGACGTGCAGAAGCGCGTCTTCAAGGTGATGGGCCTGACCGACGAGGAGGCTTCGGAGAAGTTCGGGTTCCTCCTGGAGGCGTTCAAGTTCGGCGCGCCGCCGCACGGCGGGATCGCGTTCGGCTGGGACCGGATCACCGCGCTGCTGGCCGGCACGGAGTCGATCCGCGACGTGATCGCGTTCCCGAAGTCCGGCGGCGGGTTCGACCCGCTGACCGCGGCGCCGGCGCCGATCACGCCCGAGCAGCGCAAGGAAGCCGGCGTGGACGCGAAGCCCGAGCAGAAGTCCGAGTCCAAGGACAAGTCCAAAGACAAGTAGGGGTTGAGCACTCCGGGGTTTTGGAGGAAACTGGCGGCGTTGTGAAAGTGCTTGGTTAGGTTTTCACAACGACCGCCCCCTCTCCTACCGCCCCAGGAGTGCTCAAATGCGTCGTATTCTCCTAGCGTTTCTCGCCTGCCTCGGAATCACCTCAGGCGCTCTGGTCGCCGCTGCACCGGCCCACGCGGTCGAACCAGCCGCTGACATCACGTTGGCCGACGTCCAGGCGATGTTCGGGTCTCGGATCGCGAACCCGTCGACTGTCGAGGAAGGTCTCCCGTCGCTGAACCAGGCGATGCGGGACGCCAACATCAACACGCCGTACCGGAAAGCCGCGTTCCTCGCGACGCTCGTGCACGAGTCGCGGCTGGAGTACAACATCCGCGAGATCGGCGACACCCGCCCGTACGGCGGCCGCGGGTACATCCAGCTCACCGGCGACTTCAACTACGGCCCGGCCGGTCAGTACCTCGGGATCGACCTGCTCGGTAACCCGGATCTCGCGATGTCCTTGCAGTGGAGCGCCCCGATCGCGCGCTGGTACTGGACCGTTGCCCGCGACATCAACCCGTACGCCGACAAGCTCGACATGGGCCGGGTCAACGCAGCGATCGGCTACCCGGCCGGCGCCGAGGACCAGCGGCGCTGCGACTCGTTCAAGAACGCGCTGAAATACTTGAACGGCTCAGTGCCGGACGGCGTGATCTGCACCCGCCCGGCAAAGCTGAACGGCGACACCAGCGAGCTCAGCCGATCGCAGTTCGACGCGGTGGCTCGCTGATCAGAGCGGCTGCGCGCGGACCCACATCTTGTCGGGTGTGAGGTACTCCGTGCGCTGGAGGCCGGTCCTGGTCAGTTCGTCGGCGAGTTGGTCCTCGGAGAGGTTCCGGGTAACGATCCGCTGCGACCAGGTCCGGCCGCCGATCGTGTGCGTCAGGGTCGCGGCCTGGGTGCCGTCCGGGAGGTCCTCGACGTCGGAGATGATGAGCTTGCGGTGCTCGTTCTCCATCTCGGTCGGGGCGTGCCGCGCGCCCGGAACCTCCTGCTGGAGCAGCACCGAACCGCCGGGCCGGACGTGATGCGCGCAGGTCTGTAGCAGCCGGAGCCGCTCGGCGCCGTCGGCGACGTTGATCAGGAACGACATCATCAGTACGACGTCGAACTGCCGGTCCAGTCGCAGGTCGCCGATCGTCGAGCAGATCGTCTCCGTCTCGGTGACCCGCGCGATCATGTCCGGGGACTCGTCGACCGCGACCACCTGATGCCCGCGGGCGAGCAGCGGGCGTGTGATCCGTCCCGTTCCGCAGCCGAGCTCGAGGATGCTGCTGCCCGGATCGATCGCGGCCTCGATCAGTTCGTCGTCGCCGTGCGCCGGCGTGACCTCGTACAGTTCGACCGCGCTGCCGTCCGGCGTGTGCGCCCCCGGCCCGGTACCACCCTGTCCGACTCTCATGGATCCGACGGTCGCGCCGGTGCCCGAAACGCGCCAGTCTTTCGGTACCGGCCGAAAGTACCTAGGGTCGTTCAGGTGAGTGTCGTCGTACCCGTCGAACTGCTGCCTCATCTGCGCCGCGCGCGAGACGTTGCCGACCGCAACTATGCCGCGCCACTCGACCTAACCGCACTGGCGGCCGCGGCAGGCGTGTCGAAGTACCACTTCCTCCGCTGTTTCGCGGCGACGTACGGCGAGACGCCGATGCAGTACGTGACACGGCGGCGGATCGAGCGGGCGACGGATCTCCTGCGGGCCACCAACCTGACGGTCACCGAGGTGTGCACGATGGTCGGGTACAGCAGTCTCGGGTCGTTCTCGCAGCGGTTCACCGAGCTCGTCGGGATGCCGCCGACGGAGTACCAGCGGACGCAGGCCGGTGCGCGGATCCCGGGGTGCTTCGTGTTCATGCTGGGGCTGAACTCCGCAATTCCGGAGAAGCCGACGGGGGAGGGCGCGACGTAGCGTCGTACCAACGGCAACTGATCGGGAGGAACTGTGATCACCAACGTCAGCCTGGTGACGGTCTACGTGAACGACATCGACGAGGCGAAGGCCTTCTACACCGAGAAGCTCGGGTTCGAACTCGGGGACGACATCACGCTCAGCGAGGACTTCCGGTGGTGCACCGTGCACCAGGCCGATCACCCCGAGTTGGAGTTGGCGCTGATGGTGCCGGGGCCGCCGATGGACGAGGAGTCGGCCGGGTGGATCCAGCGGATCATGGCGAAGGGCTCGATGCACGGCGTCGGGCTGGCAACCGACGACTGCCGTAAGACCTTCGCGGAGCTCACCGCGAAGGGCGTCGAGTATCTGCAGGAACCCGCCGATCGCCCGTACGGCGTCGAGGCGGTACTGCGCGACAACTCGGGTAACTGGCTCGTACTGGTCGAGCAGAAGCCGTACAGCCCGGAGGACTTCCTCTGAGCTCACCGGCGACACAGGGTCATTACTTGACACTCTGAGTTTGTATCAATACATTTGATACAAATAGTCGGAGGGGAGTTCGGTCGAGATGGACCTGTTCTGGTTGGTGGCGATCATGGTCGCGGCGGCGCTGGTGCTCTGGGTGCTGCGGCGGAAGCTGGCAGCGGCGGAGGTCAACCGGCTTGTCGAGCGGGGCGGTCTGCCGGCTGAACCGGAACTGGTCGGGGCCGCGTCGAAGTGGTACCTGCGGCGCCAGGAGATCCTGCTGCTCGGACTGCTGATCGGCATCCTGGCAGGCGGCGCGATCGCCTGGCTCGCCCATCAGGGCGTGGGCGTCGGTCTGACCACCGGTGTCGGGATCGACATCCGCCTGCTGACCTGGATGCTCGCCCTCGCCGCCGCGGCCGGCGGACTCGCGAACCTCGTCCACAGTTACCGGACCGTTCGCCTGTCCCGCGCCAACGGCCCGCGCATGGCTGCCCTGCGGCCGCGGCAGTTGGTCGACTATCTGGGCCCGATCGAGATCGCGATCCAGTACGCCGTTGTTGTACTGCCGCTCGTAACGATCGGGCTGGGCGGACTCGTGGTCCTCGGGAGCGACGACCATCCGGCGCGTGGCTGGATCCTGATCGGGAGCGGACTGGCCGCCGTACCGCTGTGGGGGTGCGGTCTACTGCTGCAGCGCAAGGCGTTGCAGGTGAGTCAGTCGTCGAGCCGGGACGCCGAGCTGCACTGGCAGGAGGCGATGCGGGCGACCACGTTGCGCGACCTCGGGTCGTCGGCCGTCACGGTGTGCTGGTTGCTCGGCGCGGGGATCCCGATGTCGTTCGAGTGGCCGTCCGACATACCAGGCTTTGTCGATCCGCTCGTGTCAGTGCTATTCCTGGTGGCTGTGGGGTTCTTCAGCGTGACTTCGATGGCGGCCAGTAGCCGGAGCGGCCTGCAACGGGTGCAGCGGGTCGCGGGATGATCATCACGGTCGATCCGGCGGGCGCCAAACCGCCGTACGAGCAGGTGAAGGACCAGATCGACGGGCTGATCCGGGCCGGTGAGTTGGCCCAGGGGACGCGGCTGCCGACCGTTCGGCAGCTGGCCGGGGATCTGGGGCTGGCGGTGAACACGGTCGCGCGGGCCTACAAGGAACTCGAGGCCGAGCGCCTGATTGAGACCCGCGGCCGGAACGGCACGTTCGTGCTCGCGTCGCGGAGTCGGGTGGACGACGAGGAGTCGCGGGCGGCCGCCACGGTCTTCGCCCGGGCCGCTCATCGGGCGGGGCTCAGTCTTCCCGAGGCGACGGAGCTTCTGCACCGCGCCTGGTAGTCGCTCAGAAGATGTAGAAGCCGGTGATCGCGGTCGGGAGGATTCCGACCGCCAGCCAGGGGGAGAGCGGCATGCGCTGGAAGATCGCGAGGATGCCGGCCGCGGTCAGGGCACCGATGACGCCGGACATCAGCCAGAGCCCGACGCCCTTGCCGAAGTCGTCCGCAGCGACGCCGATGCTGTAGACCGCGAGCGTGACCGCGGGGACGCTGCCGACGTGGAACAGGATCGCGGACGCGACCCAGCGCTGAACCGTCTCGATCTTCATCGGGCGCGGCGTCCGGCGGCGGATCATCCGCTGACCTTGCCCTGCCGGTGCTGCATCCATGAGTCCCTCCGTGCGTCGAGCCGTGCATAGTTAGTGTACTAATCATTAGTCTACATAAAGTTGCTACACTAAGCACATGGGAGTGACGAAGCTGACGGACATCGAGAATCCGCTGGCCCTCGAACAGCAGGTCTGCTTCGCGCTCGCGGTCGCCTCGCGGACCGTGATCAGCCTCTATCGCCCGGTCCTCGAGCCGATGGGGCTCACGCATCCGCAGTACCTCGTGATGCTCGCGCTCTGGGAGTTCGAGCCGGTGTCGGTGAAGGACCTGTCCGGCATGCTGCAGCTCGAGCCCGCGACGCTGTCGCCGTTGCTGAAGCGGTTGGAGAGCACTGGCCTGATCACCCGCGCCCGCTCTCGCACTGACGAGCGGTCGCTGGCCGTCTCGCTGACGGACAAGGGCCGTGCGCTGCGCGAGGAGGCGCTGAAGGTCCCGCCGACGATCGTCGAACGGCTGGGCATGGATGTCGACGAGCTGATGGAGCTACATGCTCGCCTGACGAAGGTCATCGCCGCGGCGACACGCGACAAATGAGTTCCCCTCGGTAGGGGCCTTCCTGGGAAAGCACCTGGAGGCCGGCGCGTTGTAGCTCGGCCTCGAGTACCTCGGGTCGCAGGTGGCGACGGTGGGGGAGATGCCAGCGATCGTCGATCTGTACTGCGTCTGGGGATTCTGCCGAGACTTCCTGGTAGCAGATGCCGGTGGGTGCGTCGTAGCGATACGGGTGCTCGTAGACGCGGTCCGGTTCGTAGGTGGCTGTCGAGAGAACGTAGTACCCGTTGGGTTTCAGGCGGGCGCGGATGGCGGCGTACACGCTCGCCCGGTCCGCATCGGTGACGATCGACTGGAGGCAGTAGCTGTCGAGCACCACGTCGTACCGCTTGCTCTCGGGTGGCATCGCGCAGATGTCCTGGACTGCGAAGTTGACCTGTACGCCGCGGTCTCGTGCGAGGCGTCGCGCGATGGTGATCGCCTCGGGGATGAGGTCGATGGCGTCGACGCGGAAGCCGCGGGCGGCGAGGAAGCAGGCGGCCGGGCCGGTGCCGCAGCCGTACTCCAGTACGTCGGCGTCGGGTGGCAGATCGAGGCGGTTGAGCGCTGCCTCGAGAAAGGCGCGGTTGGGGAAGGCGTCGTAGTCGTCGGTGCGGTCCTCGGTGAAGAGGTCGCTCCATTGCGTCATGCCTTCGCGCTCGAGGCGTTGGTATGCCGCTTCGTGCTCGGCGTGGTAGTACCGCACGCGGACCTCCTCAGTGGTCGAGCGCTTACTATGTCTCGCCCGCCGTACGCCTGACCACCCATTTCCCTGCCCCAGGAGGACCGCCAGATGCTTGAGGACGAGGACGCTCTCCGTGTGGAGCAGGAAGCCGAGGCGCAGCGGATCCAGCAGGAGGTGGAGGACGCGACATCGGATCCTGCGTCCCAGGAGGAATGGATCCGCCAGTCCAACCTCGTGTACGGCGGACTGGCGGCCGCCGGACTCGTCGTCGTACAGCCGTTCCTCACGACGTCACCGCTCGACCTCTCCGCGACGATCTGCGTGATCGCGTTCGCCGTCGCGATCCCGCTGCTCGCGGCGCTGCTGGTCCTGAACCGCCAAGAAGCGTTCCGCCGCCGCGTCACCCGCTCGCGCCTCGTCACCTTCGCCAAAGCCGTCGCCCAAGGCTCCGCCTTCGTGGGGATCGCCGCCGCCTTCTGGCACATCTCCCTCCCCGCCGGCATCACCTTCGTCCTCGTCGCCTTCATCGCCGTCGGCGTCCACTCCTCCGGCTACATGCACCTCGAGTACGACACCAAGTTCCGCTCCCGCTTCCTCCGCCGCAAACCGGGCCAGAGCGGCGAGGCCGGATAATTGAAGTGGGGCTGACGGTGCGGCTGCGAGTCCGGGGCGAGATCCAGCGTCGGCTGTTGGTCAACTACCGAGTGGACCCCGAGGTGCTGGCGCGGGTGCTGCCGACGCCCCGCTCGCAGTCCGAGCCAGCCTCAGCCTGAACAGCACCCGCGCCGTCGAGTCGTGAGACGCGGCTGCCGATCACAAGCCGCCGTTCACGACTGGGGGTTGGCGGTGCGCGCCGATTTGCACGAGTCGGCGGGGGTTGGTGTGCGGTGGGGTCGGGCGGACTGTGGATGGTTCCTGGGGACTTCGGACAGGGAATAGCTTGTGCGCGGTCGCCGTTGGGTGTGGCCAGTTCGCGGGGCTGGTGGGTGTGCCCGGGCCGGTACGCCGGGGCGTGGGTGGGGGCGGGTTGGCGGAAACGATTCCAGGAGTTTGTGACGAGGTATGTACAGAGGGTCTTGGGGTTGCTAGATTCCGGCAGGATTTGACATCGATGTCAACCTCAGGGAGTGGTCACGATGGTTTCGAGACGAACGTTCCTGGCGGGTGGCGGTGCGGTGACGGCGGGTGGGTTCGGGATGGTCCCGATGCTCGCATCGAACGCACAGGCTGCAGTTTCATCGACGTCCGGCAGCCCCGCTCGGCTGCTGCCGGTGTTCAACCGCCCGAGACACCTGGACTACGGCGACGTCAGCAAGCTCAGCGGGGGAGACCAGACCCTGCTGACAACGTTGCAAGGCGTAGTCAACCGCACTGAGCCGGAGCTGTACTTCATCTACGACACCGGCACCGAGAGCGTGCCGGACGCCAAGTGGCTGACCGACATGCGGCTGCCCACGAAGCTCTACAAGAACCCGCTCGACCTGGTCGCGAAGTACCGCGGCCGGATCCGCGGGGCGATCGTCCACGACCCCGCCGTACCGGACTCGCTGAACGTCGCGACGACGCTCGCCGGGCTGGAGAACGCGGTCGTCGCGGACGCGGACCAGGCCAAGGCGCACGGTCTGAAGATCGTGAAGGACCTGCGCGGGATGTTCGACGACGACCGCGTGAAGACGTACCGGTGGCAGCTCGACAACCTGTTCCCGCGGGTCACGAAGCAGTTGCTCGCCGGCCTCCCGCCGACCCGCGTGGTCGACGTGGAAGGCGTTGTCTGGCAGGAGATCGCCCGCGAGACGAAGCAGATCCGTGACTCGTCGAACCGCGGTACCTACAACCTGGACGTCTCGCCCAAGCTCGGCAAGGAGGCGGTGTACGTCCGGTTCGCCGACTCGTTCAGCGACGACGGCTGGGGCGCTTCGGTGCGGCACGTGGTGGTGACTGCGAACGGTGCCGAGATCGCCCGCTTCGAGCCGAACACGCCGGAGGAGGCGCCGTACCTGTTCGACGGCTCGCACTCCTCGATCGGTGGTGAGTCCAACAGGTTCGCAGACGGCGGCAACTACTGGATCTACCGCTTCGAACCACCGGCGGGTACGACGTCCCTCGTCGTCACCGTGGAGATGTGGAACCAGTACCTCGTCAGCGCCACGGACACGTCCCCGACGCGCGTCGAACCGTTCCCGTACTTCCGCGACTACGTGGTGGCCACCAAGGCCCTGGTGAGCTGGCTACCACCTGGCGGCGCGACGGGCGATCTGCTGATCGAGCACTACGCGAAGTGGCCGACGCTGGCGCCGTACATGGGTTGGTTCGCGAACGACGTGTCGGGCGAGTGGGACGGCGTCGACCTCGCGTCGAAGGGCGGCTCACCGGTCGTCGCGGCGGACTTCTACATGAACGGTTCGGTGCACGCCGGCACCGCCTCGCCGATCTCGCCCAAGCCGCGGCCGATCCGCCGGATCGACAAGCCGAAGAACAAGGTGTACCTGACGCTGACGTTCGGCGAGGGCGACAACATCCAATACTGCCAGCGCCGGCTGCGCGAGATCTGGGACGACCCGAAGCGCGGCGCCGTACCGACCAACTGGACGATCGACCCGTTGCTCGCCGAGACGGGCCCGAACATCTACAGCTACTTCCAGCGCACTGCCACCGCGAACGACCTGCTGGTCTGTGGCCCGTCCGGCGCCGGCTACACCTATCCCGCGTCGTGGACTTCGGCCGAGCTCACGCAGTACCTGAAGATGTCGGGGTCGTTCATGAGCCGCACCGGGCTCGACGTGGTGTACGCGTACAGCGGTCGCGCGAACGGCACGTGGGTGCAGCTGTCCGAGGAGATCGCCAAGGGGTACGCCGACTACACGCCCACGAAGGGGATCATGCAGACGTGGGACGGCGACACGTTGACCGTCCGCCACGGTGGCATCCCGATCACCGGTGGATGGGGTGCACCCGGTAAGGCGGCCGAGTTCAAGGCGGCGCTGGACCAGCGGATCGCGGGCTGGGACGGTGCGAGTCCGTTGTTCATCTCGGGTCTGATCGGCGCCTGGTCGTGGACGCCGTCCGACATGGCCGAACTCGGCCCGCTCCTCACCGATCCCTACGAGTTAGTCCTCGCCAACAGCTTCTACGACCTGCTCAACCGAGTGCTGTAGGCAACTACCAGCGGTGGGCGACGTCCACCACCAGACGGGGGGGGGGGGGGGGGGGCGGCGCCGCCCCCCCCCCCCCCCCCCCCCCCCCACCCCCCCCCCCCCCCCCCCCCCCCCCCCCCCGGCCGCCCCCCCCCCCCCCCCGAGTCCGAAGTTCGTCTGTCCCTCGAAGCTGCCCGCGAACGCAACCTGCCGGAACGTGCGATAGCCGGCCACCGTGGTCAGCTCCTGCCGATTCCGGGGCGCGTACGTCGCCTGACCGGTGTTGACGTTGTACGACGGCGCGCGTACGACGATCTGCAGTCTCGCGCCACCGCGCAGTGGAACGAGCCGACCGGAGCCGTCCTCGGAGACAGTGCGGACGTAGCGAACGTCGTACCCGCTGGAGCCACCAGCCAAGTCGACGACGAGCCGGTCGAAGCAGTCGTGCCGTCCGGTGCGGATGTTGGCGACACTCGTCGGTGACGTCGTGGCGCGCGCCCGGTTGCTGGCCTCGGGCAAGGAACCCCAGCCGCGCGGACAGGTCGCGGAGGCGGTCGTGACTGACGTGCTGGAAATGCTTGCGGCGGACGATCCGGCGAGGGCCGGTGCGGCGAACGCGGTGGCGGGGACTGCGGTCACCGCGAGCGCGGCGAGGACCGTCCTGGGGGTGATGTGGTGGTGTTTCATGATGTCCCCCTTCAGGACTTACTCGTTGGACGCTCGAAGTCTTTGGTTGGTTGACTGCGGTTATGACGCCTGACGAGTTGCTCGATGTGTTTCATCGCCGGATCCGGCTCCCTGACGCCGACGCGATCCCCGGGTGGAAACAGGAGCATCACGGGCCTGACGGCAGGGTGCACCGCTCGTACGTCGAGGGCGCGGACGGCGCCGGTTTCGTGGAGACACCACGTGGACTGGGCGACGACCCGGACGCGGTGATCGCCGAGGAGGTGGCGTTCTTCCGGGAGCGCGGGCTGCCGTTCGAGTGGAAGACCTACGCCTACGACGAACCGGCGGACCTGGGGGACCGGTTGGTTCGCGCCGGGTTCACGAAACAGGCTCCGGAGACGCTGATCCTCGGTGAGGTGGACCGGATCCTGGAGCGGCCGTCCGCGCTGCCCTCGAAGGTGCGGTTGCGCGAGGCCGACGGGCCGGACGACTACCGCCGGATCGCTGAGCTGACAGACACCCTGTGGAACAGCGGGCTGGCGCGGATCGTGGAGCAGTTGCAGGGCGAGGCGCGGATGTTCCCCGACCGGCTGTCGGTGTTCCTGGTGGAGGACGCGCTGCGCGGGCCCGACGGTCCGGCCGTGAGCGCCGCGTGGATCAGGTTCCACCCCGGCACGGGGTTCGCCAGCCTGTGGGGCGGCGGGACGCTCCCGGAATGGCGGCGTCAGGGCCTGTACTCCGCTCTGCTCGTGCACCGCGCCCGCCTGGCGAAGGACCGCGGCTACGAGTTCCTCCGCGTCGACGCCTCCGAGGACTCCCGCCCGATCCTGCAGAAACTCGGCCTGCACGCGGTGACCGTGACGACGCCCTATGAATGGGAACCGGACCTGGGACACTCACCAACCGCCTCGTAGCCCGGCAGTCAGGAGGCTGGTCAGCGTGAGCGGGCGCGGGAAGCGCTTGTTGGTGAGTGGTGGCGGTCCGGGGTGAGCTGCGGAACGACGCGTCGAGGCTGTACGTTGCCAGCATCATGGCTCTGAAAATCGCTTCCCGCTTCCGCCGGCTGCTGCAGCGCCCCGGCTCGATCGATCTCGGCCCGTACGAACGGCTCACCCAGCTGGTCGGCGAGGCCGAGGAATCGGTCCTGTCCCTGACCGACGAAGAGCTCACCGAGGCGGTCGCGGAGCTGCGCACCACCGGCGGTCTGCACGAGGACGAGCAGATCGAGTTCCTCGCGCTGGCGCGGGACGCGGGGAAGCGGGCGATCGGTGAGCGCGCGTTCGACGGCCAGGTCGTCGGCGCGCTGGCGATGCTGCAGGGCCGGATCGTCGAGATGGCGACCGGTGAGGGCAAGACGCTGGCCGGCGCGATCGCCGCCGCCGGGTACGCCGTCGGCGGCCGCAAGGTGCAGGTACTGGCGGTGAACGACTACCTGGCCCAGCGCGACTCCGAGTGGATGGGCCCGGTGTACGAGCTGCTCGGCGTCACGGTCGGGCACGTCGGTCAGGCGTCCACCCCGGAGGAGCGGCGCGAGGCCTACCAGGCCGACGTCTGCTACGTGCCGGTGAACGAGATCGGCTTCGACGTACTCCGCGACCGCCTGGTGACCGACGTCGCCGACCGGGTGACGGTGGCCCCGGACGTCGCGCTCGTCGACGAGGCCGACTCGGTGCTGATCGACGAGGCCCGGGTCCCGATGGTGCTCGCCGGTGCGACCCGGAGCGAGGCGCTGGACGACGACGTCGTACAGCTGGTCCGGACGCTGCGCGCGGGTGTGGACTACGAGATCGACGGCGACGGCCGGACCGTCGGGCTGACCGACAAGGGCACCGACAAGGTCGAGGAGGCGCTCGGCGGCGTCAACCTGTACGACGACGAGAACCTCGACCGCCTGACCCAGGTGAACGTCGCGCTGCACGCCGAGGTGCTGCTGCGCAAGGACGTCGACTATCTGGTCCGCGACGGCCGGGTCAGCCTGATCAACAACAACCGTGGCCGGGTCGCGAAGCTGCAGCGCTGGCCCGACGGTCTGCAGGCCGCCGTCGAGGCGAAGGAAGCGGTGCCGGTCAGTGACTCCGGTGAGGTGCTGGACAGCATCACCGTGCAGTCGCTGATCAAGCGGTACAAGTCGCTCTGCGGCATGACCGGTACGGCGGTCGTCGTCGGGGAGTCGCTGCAGGAGTTCTACGAGGTCGACGTGGCCGTCGTACCGCCGAACAAGCCGAACGTCCGCAAGGACGACGAGGACCGGCTGTACCTGACGGTCGAGCAGAAGAACACGGCGCTGGTGAAGCACATCGGCGTGGTGCACGAGAGCGGGCGCCCGATCCTGATCGGCACGCACAGTGTCGAGGAGTCCGAGCAGCTCAGCGACAAGCTCGAGGCGGCCGAGATCCCGCACGTCGTACTGAACGCGAAGAACGACGCCGAGGAGGCGTCGATCATCGCCGAGGCCGGCGTCCCGGGCACGGTGACCGTCTCGACCCAGATGGCCGGTCGCGGTACCGACATCCGGCTGGGCGGCAAGGACGAGACGCACGACAAGGAGAAGGCCCTCGAGCTCGGCGGTCTGTACGTGATCGGCACCGGTCTGCACGCGTCGCGCCGGCTGGACGACCAGCTGCGCGGCCGCGCCGGACGCCAGGGTGACCCGGGCGGTTCGCTGTTCTTCGCGTCGCTCGCCGACGAACTCGTCACGCGGTACTCCGTTTCGTCCGGTCTGCGGCCGAACCCGGACGACACCGGGCGGCTCACCGACCGCAAGTCGATCGGGATGCTCGAGCACGCGCAGCGGGTCGCCGACGGCGCGAACGCGGAGCTGCACCGGACGACCTGGCAGTACAACCGCCTCACCGGCCAGCAGCGGGCGATCCTGCTCGAGACCCGCGAGAAGGTGCTCACCGAGGACCTGGCCGCGACCGAGCTCGCCGAGCGCGCCAAGGAGCGGTACGACGAGCTGGTCGACGAGGTCGGCGAGGACGTCGTGAAGAGCGCCGTACGGCGGATCACGCTCGGGCACCTGGACCGGCGATGGACCGACCACCTGGCGTACCTCGCGGACCTGCGCGAGGGCATCCATCTGCGGTCGCTGGCCGGCGGCATCGTGCACCTGAAGCCGATCGACGAGTTCAACAAGTCGGCGATCGCGTCGTTCGACACGCTGGTCGAGGACGCGTGGAAGGACGCCGCCGAGACGTTCGGGGAAGCCGAGATCACGTCCGACGGGCTGAACGAGGAGGCCAGCGGGATCCCGCGGCCGACCGCGACCTGGACGTACCTGGTCAACGACAACCCGTTCGGCACCGAGGCGGACCGGATCCTCGGCCGGTTGCGGAACGCGATCAAGCCGGAGTCGGCGGCCGAGCCGGAGGAGATCCTCGACGAGGAGTTCGACGAGGACGACCTGCCCGAGGAACTCCGCGACGTCGACGATGACGAGCTCCCGGAAGAGCTGCGCGAGGCCAAGGACGAGGCCGACGAGGCGGACGAAGAAGAGCCCCGTAAGAAGAAGGACTGAGTAGGACCGAGACTTTGGTCTAGGGGTGGACAGCCGTCGGCTCGATGCCGGCCGGCGGCTTGCTGGGCGAATCTCTGTTCATGCCCACGCGCAGAGGTCCCTGGTTGCTCGTCGTCGACATCGGTGTCCCGCTCGCCCTCTTCTACGGACTGAAGGCGCTCGGGGCGAATGACCTGACCGCGCTGGTCGTCGGCGTGATCCCCGGACTGATCAGTTCCGGGGTCTCGCTGGCGCGCGAGCGGCGTACCGACCTGGTCGGGATGGCGGTCGTGGTGAGCATGGTGGCGAGCACCGTGGTCGCCGTACTGGGTGGCGACGCGCGGCTGCTGCTCGTGCGCAACGCTTGGATCAGCCTGCCGTTCGCCGGCATCACGTTGTGGTCGCTGAGGCACCCGCAGCCGCTCACGTACGTCGTGACGCGCGCGATGTTCGCGCGACGGGCGGATGTCATGGATCGGCTGTGGGAGACGGACGCGGGGTTCCGGACCGCCTGGAAGTGGATCACGGTGTGGTGGGGCGTCGCGACGATCGTCGACGGGATCGTCCGGATCGTCGTCTCGTACACCTTGCCGATCTCCGTCGTACCGGCGACCGACCCGGTGATCACGGTGGCGACGATCGTGGTGTTGCAGGTTCCGACCATCGTGTTGCTGCGGCGCAGCGGGACTTGGCACCTCGTGTTCGCCCCCCGGCGTCCTACAGTCGGGTAGATGACGGACGGAAACCTGTCAGCAGCCGCCGTACGTGAACTGATTCGGACCGGCGAGGCGAAGCCGATGCTCGCCGGGACGGACGTGGGTCCGACCTGGTACGACGGGCGGTGGTGGTACGTCCCGGCCGATGCCGAGGAGGACGCCGACTACCAGCCGGCCGGGCCGGAGCTCGCGGCACGCTTCGACAAGCTGCGGGTGCGGGCGCAGGCGGTCGAGGACGTCCAGGCCGAGCTGGACGACCGGCGATGACGGTCGACCAGGACGGTCCGCGCCGGGACGCCGAACTCGCCGCGGCGCGGCAAGTAGTGGACGTGTTCGCCACCGAGGCCCTGCTCGCCCTGGACCGGTACGCACGGTCGTTCCCGGCCGATGCGAAGGATGCCCCGCGGCGGACGGCTCAGCGGCTGGCGCACTGGTGGCGGCGGCTGAAGATGGACGAGGCGTCGCTTGGTACCGACGCGACGGACGCGGAACAGATCCTCCTGAAAGCGGCCGAGATATCGCTTGATCCGGAGAGTCAGTTCGGGTTGAGCCTCGAGGACGCGACCGAGAAGGCGGACATGCAGACCGGCCTCGAGAGCCGGCCGCCGCTGGAGAAGGGCATCGCGGACTTCCGGCGCGAGTTCGACGCGGCGTACGGCGGGGCGAGCGTGCCGTCGCGCGACGGTGAGTGGCTGGCCGCCTCGTTGACCCGGCTCGCCCGGGCGTCTGTTCTGCGCGACGTGATTGCCGAGGGTGCCCGGGTGCAGGTCAGCCAGCCGCTGCGTGATGCCGCCGAGGAAATGACGCGCCAGGGGCAGCGCCTGATGGAGGGCCACGACCGGCTCGCCGCGGACCAGGCGGAACCGGGTATCCGGCGCGCGGCGAGAAACCGGCAGGCGTTGGCCGTGATGGGGTGGGCCGCGTGGGTCACCGCCGTCGGCGCGACGGGCGGGCCGCCATTGGTCAACGCCGTGATGGGCGCCCCCGCAGGTGTCCTCCTGGTCGCCGAGACCTATCGCAACCGGGCGGCATTCCGGCGGGGCCCGGCGACCGGGTTCGATCCCGCTCAGGCCCAGCTCCGCTCGGTCCGCACCGATCTCCTCAACGGCGTCGACAAGCTGCCCCCGGCCGGAAGCCGCGACCTCCAGGCCCTCCGCGCCGCCAAGAACCGCCCCACCGGCCCCAGCCGCTGACCGCGCCGGAACCTCTCCGCCTTTGTGGAAACAATGTCGCGCCGGCTGAACTTTTCTTACCACAAAGCCGGTGCTGACCGCCGCGTGCGGAGGGTGTCGGTGGGGATGGATAGGCTTTTCGGGTGAGTGATGGGTTGTTCGATCTTCCGGGTGCTCCCGCGCCGGCCCGCGGTGGCGGCAGCTTGGCGGACACGGATCACACGGCGGCTCCGCTGGCCGTGCGGATGCGGCCGCGCAGTCTCGACGAGTTGGTGGGGCAACAGCACCTGCTGGCCCCAGGCTCGCCGCTGCGGCGGCTGGTCGAGGGGGACCAGCCGATGTCGCTGCTGCTGTGGGGCCCTCCGGGGACCGGCAAGACCACGATCGCGGCAGTGGTCTCCCACCAGACGAACCGGAAGTTCGTGGAGCTGTCGGCGGTCACGGCCGGCGTCAAGGACGTTCGGCAGGTCATCGACGCCGCGCGGCGCGATCTGTCCCGGGGGACCGGCGCGGTCGAGACCGTCCTGTTCATCGACGAGGTGCACCGCTTCACGAAGGCACAGCAGGACGCCTTGCTCCCCGGCGTGGAGAACCGCTGGGTGACTCTCGTCGCGGGGCCCCCCGCGAACCCCGTCGTCAGCCGCATCACGCCCCAGCGCGCCCCCCCCCACCGGCGGACCCGGGAGTGGCGGAAGGGCGCCCACCACCCCGGGCAGCGCGAC